>CALDGX010000196.1 GCA_937941715.1 uncultured Chloracidobacterium sp.
CCCTTGCGTCGAACAGGACATTGCCGCCTCCGCCAAAGAAGAAGTTTCGCTTGTACCTGATAATATTGGCGGCATTATCGACCGCGATCTTGATATCCAGAGAGCTTACTTTGCCCGTGTCGGCGATCCTAGCCGGCGGTTCCGCCGAGTCGATGGTGTAGCCTTTTGGAAATTCGATCTCGATATCATCATTTTCCGACCATGGGTGCCGGAAGAAAATATCGTATTTTCGGGTCGCTGACGTAAATGAGGGCGTCGAACCGTACTCAAATACTCCGGGCTGCAGAAACAACCGCTTGCCCGTCCGCTGTGCATAATTTGGCACCTTGATCTTGTACTCGTAGGTGAACGGCTTTTCGGGCTCGCTCACGTTTTGGATCGAAATTGCGGTGACCTCGGCCGTGCTCATCGACGCTTTTACTGCATCCTTGAGTGTTTCTTCGCGCTTGCTGTCCGAGTCTTTGTAGTTTTCCTTTTTATATCGCGTTGCCAAATGGCCATAATATTCGATCTTAACGGTTCCCTCAAGCGTGCCGTCCTCCGTCAGCTTAAATCGGCCGGTCCGCTTTGCCTGGCTCTTGTCAGGACCGGAGAATGGCGTTTCGGTCTTCATGTAATCCTTATAGCCCAAGAGCAATACGGAAGTGGCCTCCTCGGTCCAATCGAGCATGCCGAAGGGGACGAATTTGTCGCCCGGCGAGTAGAATCTCCATTCGTTGCCGACCCGTACCGCGATCGCCGAAAAGTGGATAAAAGACTCGTGTGCCTGCGACGGATCAAAAAACTTTTCGCTCCGATCTCCGCCAAATGCCAGTCGCGTCTCAAACTCAAGTGCAGTCGATAGCGATGCGAACAATTCGTTGATGTCGGTGGCCGTTCCCTGCAGCTTTTTGTAGGTATCGGCCGTGGACTTGTTTGGCTTCATTTCGTCTTTTTGATCCTCGGTCAGGCTCGTGTCGTACGAAATGTTCTTGATCTTCGATTTGCAAAACTCAAACAGCCTGGCCAGTTTTTCTTCAGGTATCGTCGCTCCCGCGGTGATCTCGGCAGCAGCGGCCTTTAGCTCCTTGCCCGGCTTGAGCGTATCTTTGATCTCCCAGCGACGGGCTATGTAACCGCCGGCCCGCGACCAGAAATCATCCGTGGAGGCCTTTTTGTCCCGCGTGTAATAGAGCAGCATCCAGGCTCGGATCTCATCAACGGGCGGCATCAGGGGCTCGTCCTTGATCGCCGGCACGTTGGTCAGCGTCGCACGGTAAAAGCCGCCTTTGTCCTTTTCGAACTTTGTGTCGTTCATATTAAAGGGCAAATAGCGGGCATCGAGTGCCGGCTTGAAGAAATAGCTGATGGTCTGTATCGGGACATCATGCTGAAACTTCATCCGCATATCCTCTGCCGAACCATGGTCATAAACCTCCTGATACTTGTACTCGACGATTACGCCCGGTGCGATGTTCGGGATCGCAAACGATTTGGCACGGAATGAGATCTTGTCTTTCTTGGCGACCTCGCGGTCAAACACGTCTGCCTTTGCAAGTTCGACGATCGAGCCGTCCGGTTTGATCACCCGGGCCATGATGTCCTTGATCCGGATGCCCTTTGTAAACGGGATGTCGACCTTGCTGTATTTTTCGCGCCCCTTTTCCGTAAAGATCTTGACGCGAATATAGTGCTTCATCGCCATATTTTCGGGATTTGAATCATCGACGCGAACTTCCCAAAAAATGACCTCGGCGTCGGCACCGGGTTCGACCGTTGATGCCGCCATCTGAAGTTCGGCCGGCGTTACCGCCCGCCACTCCTCACCCATCAGCAAGGCCGAAACCGGAAGTACGAAAAAACCACACAGCAAGAAAAAGGCCGGGAAAATACGCCTGAGACGGTTCGATTTCATATATACCTCAATGGACGAAGGAGCAGTTTGGTTCGATAAACAGATCACCGAATATACGATCCGGCATGATCGGGAAAATGCGACTCTGTTTATTAAAATCGGAAAAATCACGACTAGTCTATGTCAACTGTCACAAATAAATCAAGGTTTTTTCCGCCTGCCAAGGGTACGTCCGTTGTGCTATAATTCACGGCAAATAGCGTTTTAATTAAGTATTTATTAATAAGGAGATATTTTAATGGCTGTCGATCACAGTAAGATACAGGAACTTTTAGGTGCGGATGCAGATTCGCTGCTGTCGCACGTTTCGACCACGATCCCAAAGGAAAATATTCATCTGCCGGGCGGTGATTTCGTTGACCGCGTCATTGCGCCTTCGGATCGTAATGTCCGCGTTTTGCGCAGCATGCAGACGCTCTTTAATACGGGCCGTTTGGCGGGCACGGGATATGTTTCGATACTGCCCGTCGATCAGGGCATCGAGCATTCGGCAGGTGCGAGCTTTGCGCCGAATCCCGCGTATTTTGATCCGGAAAATATCGTCAAGCTCGCGATCGAGGGCGGGTGCAACGCGGTCGCTTCAACATACGGCGTTCTCGGTTCGGTCGCCAGGAAATATGCTCACAAGATACCGTTTGTCGTTAAGATCAACCACAACGAGCTGCTGACCTATCCTAACCAGTTTGATCAGGTCATGTTCGGCACGGTCGAGCAAGCCCACAATATGGGCGCGGTCGCTGTCGGGGCGACGATCTATTTTGGTTCTGACCAGTCGACCCGTCAGATCACCGAGGTCGCCGAGGCTTTTGCCTATGCACACGAGCTCGGTATGGCGACGATCCTCTGGTGTTATCTGCGTAATTCCAAATTCAAGACCGGCGAAGGCGATATGCACACAGCGGCAGACCTCACCGGCCAGGCCAATCATCTCGGCGTCACGATCCAGGCTGACATCATCAAGCAGAAATTGCCCGAGCGAAACGGCGGCTACAACGCCCTTAATATGGAGAGCAGCTACGGCAAGACCAACCCGAAGATCTATTCCGAACTGACGACCGACAATCCGATCGACCTCGTCCGGTATCAGGTCGCCAACTGTTACATGGGCCGTGCCGGTCTGATCAATTCGGGCGGCGAATCAAAGGGTGCGGGCGATCTGGCGGATGCTGTTCGTACGGCCGTCATCAACAAACGCGGCGGCGGGACCGGCCTCATTTCCGGCCGTAAGGCGTTCCAGCGTCCGATGGCCGAAGGCGTCGAATTGCTCAACGCGATCCAGGACGTCTATCTCTGCGATGAGATCACGGTTGCGTAGGCAGAGTGATCAAAGACCGCTAAAAGACGCGAGCCGGAGGAGATTACCAACCGGCTCGCGTCTTTTCACTTTAAACTGCGGGGGGACGCTACTTCTTGGAGTAGCTGTTATGAACGGTTTCGATCCAGGCATCGGTCTTGATGAATCCGGAACCGTAGGCCTTATATTTCTCGGGTAATCCGGCCTTTTTGATCTCATCCAGCGACAATCCCTTTTTCATCGCGTCCTGAACTATCTTTGACGTCTCGGTCAGGGTCTGTTGGTATGACTTGACGTCGTCGAGCGTTGCCAGCGGGCCGTGTCCGGGTATCACCTTGACGTCGGGCGGCATCATCGCGATCGCCGTTCCGATGTTGTTGATCAAACCCTGCACACTGCCGCCGCTCGCCAGATCCACGAACGGAAAACGGCCATTGAAATAATGGTCGCCGAGGTGAACGACCTTTGCCGTATTGAAAATTACCATCGTGTCGCCGTCCGTGTGTCCGGCCGGCAAGTAGATCATGTCGATCTGGTCGCCGTCAAAATACAAATGCATACGCTCGGAATAAGTGATCGCCGGCAGAGCGAACGGCTGATACGGAGCTGTTTTTTGGCCGAAGATGACCGGTGGATCCGTCAGCCGTTTTCGCACTTTTTCATGCGCGATGATGATCGATTGCTTTCCAAAAAACTCGTTGCCCTCGGTATGGTCACCGTGCCAGTGCGTATTGACGATATACTTCGGTACGGCTGAACCAAGTTCCTTTAGGGCCGCACTCAGCTTTTCGCTTACCACCTTATAGTCGTCGTCGATGATCAAAATGCCTTCCTGGCCGACGATCGCTCCGATATTACCGCCGCGGCCCTGGAGCATATACACATTGCCGCTGATCTTTGTGACCTTGACGGTCACCTCTTGCTGCTTTTCAAAATGACTGTTGTCGTCGTGAGCAAATGTCGTCAGGCCGACAAATGCCGTCAAAATGAGCGCCGAAAGCAATTTTTGCATTGTTGATCACTCCTCTGGTCTTCGATGATCTCGTTAAAGTACGTTGCCCCTACGGACTACATATATCTGCCGCGCGTTAGTTTATAAACGCCCGTCAGGAAAGGGTTTGATGCCCGTTCGCGGCCGACGGTCGTTTCGGCCCCATGACCCGAATAGACGATCGTCTCGTCGTCAAGCGTCAATATCTGGCTCGTTATCGAATCTATCAGCTGATCATAATCGCCGCCCGGCAGATCGGTCCGCCCGATCGACCCCTCGAACAGGCAGTCGCCGACAAAGACATGTTTGCGGTCAACCTCGGCAAATACGACATGTCCGCGCGTGTGTCCCGGGCAATGCCGGACCGAAAAGCGGAGATCGCCGACCTCGTACAACTCGCCGTCCTGCCAATTGCGGGTGAGCGTCGGCGGCCGGTCATAGGCAAAGCCGAGGGCTGCCAACTGGCCCTGCGGGATGCCCATCATCAATGGCTGCTGCGGCAGGCCGTAATAGAGATCTTCGTCATCCTTGTGAAGTATGATCTCGGCATCGGGAAATGCCTCGGCCAGTGCGGCGGTGCCGCCGACGTGGTCGAGATGGCCGTGCGTCAGGGCGATCGCCTGCAGTTCGAGTCCGTTGCCGCGGATATATCCGTTCAGTTCGTCCGAGCTTTCGCCGGGGTCGATACAGATCGCCCGGCGCGTCCGCTCGCAGGCGACGATCCGGGTGTTTTGTTGAAACGGCGTGAGCGGGAATTTAGCTATCAGCATTTATGAGTTCACTCAGATATTTGTCTACGTCAAAAGGGTCCGTCCGCCGCTCGCTAAGTACGAATCGGATCGCGTTTCGATACGTTTCGGCATCCGGCTTGCCGTTAAAGCAGGGCGTTTCGAGGTCGCTCAGGTTAAGGTAGCTGATCAGGCAGCTGAGCAGCATCCACAGCAAGATCTCGCTGTCCGGCCCCAGCGGATTGTGCTTGATGATGCTCTCGCGGTCGGCCCGAATGTCGCTGCAGATCCGCGCAAACTCGGCCTCGCTGATCGTGGTCATAACATTTCTTCGTACATCACGTAATGCGATGCTTCCATCCCGACAGCCTCGTACACCCGCTGGGCGTGCGTGTTGTCGTGCTCGACGTAGAGGCGGATGCCGTAAACTCCGGCCTCTCTCGCACGTTTCTTTACAAACTCGTAGAGGTGGCTGTACACACGCTTTCCACGTGCCTCTTTGCGAATATAGACGCTCTGGATCCACCACATCCAGGCGTTGCGCCAGTCGCTCCATTCGTAAGTGATCATGAGCCCGCCGACAACGCCGCCGTCATCCTCGGCGACAACGTAAAATCCCTTTTCTGTATCGACAAATACGGACTCGACCGCCGGGCCGACGACATTGGGGTCGAGTTGCTTGCCCTCGGTCTCGAACGCCATCGCCTGATTGAACTCAACGAAAAAATGAGCGTCCTCGACGCTTGCGAGCCTGATATTCATATTCGATTCCTTGACGAAATTGGCTTCGCCAACTAGTCTAAAATGTTTTGTCTACGGGCAAAAAGTGATTATATGAAACTTCGGATACTTTATCACGGGAATTGCTTCGACGGCGTTTCATCGGCCGCGATATTCACTAAGTTTTACAAGGCAAAATTTCATCCGGACGCCCTGGTTGCCTATACACCGACGATGCACCGGGCCGGCAACGCCTTTGACCGCGATCAGTTTGACGGCGACGAAAACGCGATCGTCGATTTCAAATACTGTCCCGACGAACGCCTGACCTGGTGGTTCGATCATCATCAATCGGCATTTTTGACCAAGCCGGACGAGGAGCATTTTCGGGCCGACACATCGGGCAGGAAGTTTCTCGACACCACCAGTAAATCGTGCGCCGAATTTATCGCGCGTATCGCTAAAGAGAAGTTCGGCTTTGAGGACGAGTCGCTCGCCGAACTTATCCACTGGGCACATATCATCGACGGCGCCTTGTACGAATCGCCGGCACAGTGTGTCGAACTGCGGTCGTCGGCACTCAAGCTGATGCAGGTGATCGAGGGCGAAAAAGATCCGGCCTTCGTTGAGGAGATCATCCGGATGCTGACCGAACGTTCGCTCGACGATATCGTCGCGAGCGACGTGATCCAAGCCAAACTCGAACCGATTCTCGAGCAGCATTGGTCAACGGTCGAGTTGATCAAGGGCCGTGCCGTCTCGGAACGCGGGGTCGTCCATTTTGACCTGACCGGAACCGGCATTGAGGGTTATAACAAATTTATCCCGTACTATTTCCACCCCGAGGTGACGTACGTCGTATCACTGAGCCAAAGCTCGTTCCGCACCAAGATATCGGTCGGGTCAAACCCCTGGGCGCCGCGGCCGCGAACCCACAATATCGCCGAGATCTGCGAACGCTACGGCGGCGGCGGCCACGCCGTGGTCGGGGCGGTGAGTTTGAAACCGGAAGATCTCGAACTCGGCAAAAAGTACATGGCCGAGATCATCGAAGAATTGCAATTTACCGAATAAAAAAGGGCGGCCCGCGAGCCGCCCATCGGTTCATTCGATATCAGGCCGCCTACGGCTTTTTCGAAAAGACCTTTGTCGTCGTGTCCATGCCGCCGTCGCGATTTGGACGCTGCGAAGCGATGGATAGAGTTCCGTCGGCACCGAGTGTCCATTTTTCGCTTGAGACGCGGTCCCCCATTGGCGTTGTGACCGAGCGGGTTATTTCGAGCGATCCGCCTTCGAGCTTCGCCTTTGTCGAAACCTGCATACTGCCCATCTGGCCGGAAATTTCAGACTTAACTTCCTTGCCATCCAGCGTGTAAGTGACCGAACCGTCTCCGCCGCCCATCATTCCTCCACGGCCGCCTCCCGGAGGGCCGCCGGCAGGTGCTCCGGCGGGCGGTGCATTGCGCTGTGTCGCTGTCACGACCGTGATCTCTGTTGCGGTTTGCGTGACCGTCAGCGTCTGAGATTGAATGCTGGCCTTTTCGCGCTCGTTGAGCGTGGATTTAGTAAGGTCCAGATTCCAGGTTCCGCTAAAGTCGGCGGTCTTCTGTGCCGAGACAGAAATAGCGAATACAACCAGCGACAGTGCCGCCAAAACTAAATTTCGTTTCATAAAATTGCTCCTGAGCAGTAAGTTGAATTTGTCTAACCTCTAACTAAGACGCAATACTAGCGCAATTGGTTTTGGCAAAAACGTAAAGAATTGTAAACCGCCCTAGGCCTCGGCCGCGGCCTCACCCTGACGGTTGAGGTGGCTGTTGCTGTAGCCGTACATAAAGTAAATGACCATGCCGACGAGCAGCCAAACGCCAAACCTGATCCAGTTGGTAACGCCGAGCTCGGTCATGAGATATAAGCACGAGAGCAGGCCGAGGATCGGTATCAACGACAGCTTTTTGGTCAGGCTGAAGAACACGAGTATCGCCGATATGACGACAAAAAAGATCATCGGTATCTTGTGCGAAAACGCACTCAGCATCGATTCGCCCTCGGCCGGCGTTATCGTGATCAGGTCGCTGTAAAACGTCGGGCTGAAGTAGTTGATGACAAAGCCGACGATGACCAGGATCACCGGCAGCAGAAACTGGGCGTTTATATACGGCACATAGCGGGCGCCGCTTTCCTTAAACTCCTTGTCCTTGAACAGCACGCCCGCGCACACGACCACAAAGGCGAACAGCGTACCGATACTGGCGAGATCGGTGACCTCGGTCAGGTTCATGAACAGGGCCGGAATGGCGACGACGATACCGGTGATGATCGTCGCGAACCACGGTGTGTTGAATCGCGGATGGATCGACGAAAAGACCTTCGGCAGCAGGCCGTCGCGGCTCATCGCCATCCACAAACGCGGCTGGCCGATCTGAAATACCAGAAACACCGTCGCGAGTGCGATGACCGCACTGACCGCGATGATGCCTGCGACCCACGGAACGTTGGCACCCTCGGGTCCGAAGACGAACGCCAGCGGATCGCCGACGTCGAGCATTTTATAGCTGACCATACCGGTCAGGACGAGTGCGACGGCGATGTACAGGATGGTACAGATCACCAGCGACAGGATCATCGCTATCGGCAGGTCGCGTCGCGGATTCTTACATTCCTCGGCGGTCGTCGAGAGAGCGTCAAACCCAATGTACGCAAAGAATACGGCCGACACGCCCTTTAGCACGCCGGTGATGCCGTTCGGTGCGAACGGCGACCAGTTGGCCGGATTGACATAGTTGAGCCCGAGGAAAATGACCAGCAGGATGATGCCGACCTTGAGGACGGTCATGATGTTCGAGGCAAATTTTGACTCGCGGATGCCGATAAAGACGAGCGTCGTGATGACAAGCGTGATCAGCAGAGCGGGCAGGTCACAGACGACCGGTATCGAGCCAAGATGCGGGGCGTTGAGCCACGCCAGATAGCCGTCGACCTGGCCGCAGCTGACAGCGGCGTCGGCCGCCTCGCAGCCCTTGGAAAGCGCATCGACGGTCGCACCGCCGGCGACGGCCTCGGTCACGGCGGCGTAACCGCGCTTGGCGGTCAGAAAATCCATCGTGAAATGCAGCGGTATATTGATGCCGTACCCTTTCAGCAGGCCGGTAAAATAATCGCTCCACGAAATGGCGACGGCGATGTTGCCGATGGCGTACTCGACGATCAGGTCCCATCCGATGATCCAGGCGATAAACTCGCCCATCGACGCGTAAGCGTAGGTATAGGCTGAGCCCGCGACCGGGATCCGCGATGCAAACTCGGCATAGCACAGTGCCGAAAAGGCACATGCCACCGCCGTAAAGACGAACAGCAACGCCACGGCCGGGCCGCCGTTGTACGACGCCTTGCCGACCATCGCGAAGATACCGGCACCGATGATCGCCGCGATGCCCATCAGCGTCAGGTCAAACACGCCCAATGTACGCCGGAGCGTTCCCGGAGCGGCCGTGTCACCGGCATGCTCTAAAAGTCCTGCGGCCGCATCGGCCTGGATCTGCGAAATGGATTTCGTCCTGAAAAGGTTCATATTCGTCACTCGCTATTATCGGATCGTAAGGGCTAGTCGCCTGTTTGGTTGGTTTCAGCGAATTTTGAACCAAATCCGCAAAAGATGCAAGTCACTGCCGCCCGAACGCGAGCCGTTTGCCGCCCGGCCGTTCGCACGTTTTTCGGGACCGATCGCCACTCATACGCCCTTTGAACGACTTTTTCCGGAGATGATCGCCGCTTGGGGCTCTCGTTCTGCCCGTTTTGGTGAGTTTTTTGCGGTTTTTGGCGTTTTTCGGCCCGTTTTTCGGCAAAAATCAACACAAAAAAGGCCGATCTTGGCCTAAAAGTGGCCCACTTGGGACAAAATGGGACACTTTTGGGACACTTTTGGGACACTTTTGGGACACTAAAAGCCGGCTTTGATGCCGGCGTCAGAAGCTGATCCATTCGGTCGGTTGGCGGTGGTGCGAGATGGTTATTTTTGTTTCGGCGCGGAAGAGCGGCGAGCGCATTTGCAGGGCGGTCTCGGCCATGAGGCGGGCGAGGTGCGGTTCGTTGGCCCGCTGTGACAGGTGAGCGAGCACCACGTGGCGGGCCGCGCCGTCAAAATCGTTTTGCAGCCAGTCGCTGAGGTCCTCGTTCGAAAGGTGGCCGGTGCGGGACATGATGCGCTGTTTGAGGTCCCAGGTATAGACCGAACAGGCGCGGAGCATATCGCGGCTATGGTTCGATTCGACGACGATGGCGTCACAGCCGGCCAGTTTTTGCTTGATGAGGTCGGTAATATGGCCAAAATCCATCAGGGTCGCGACCTTGACGCCGTCCTTTTTTGCGGCAAAGCCGAAATTATCGGCCGCGTCGTGCGGCACGCTGAAGGGTTCGAAATCGATGTCGCCGATGCGAAATTCGCGGGTCGATTCGATCTCGACGGTTCGGTCCTTGAGAGCGGCGCGGCGTTTTGACGATTCGCTGTCGCCGTTTTGGCCGCCGGCACGCGTGTCGTAGTACGAATCTTCGGTCGGACGCGAAATAAAGACCGGGCAGTCGACCGACGACATCAAAACCCGCAGGCCGCCGGCATGGTCGCCGTGCTCGTGCGTTATCAGAATGCCGTCGAGCTGCGTGTGGCCGACGCCGACCTCGCCGAGGCGCCGCAATATCTCACGCGCGCTCATGCCGGCGTCAACGAGGACGTTGGTCTTTTCGCTGGAGATGAGTACGGCGTTGCCGGTCGAGCCGCTGCCGAGCACGGTAAATCTCATTTATCTGCCTGGTCTTTTTGATACTTGGGCCTGAGCGCACGCGCCATCGCCCGCGACGACAGAACGTGCGGTGCGTGGCCGCCGAGAAAGGCTCCGATCTTGTTGGCAAGGCCCGAGACGACCTTGGCCCGGCTGCCCCTAAGCGCCCTGAGTGCCGTTTCGACGACATCCTCGGCGGTCTGCTGGCCCTTGACCTGAATAGGGCGGTCGATGTTTGACGCGGCAAAGAAGTTGGTCTTGGTCGAGCCCGGACACAGGGCGAGGATGCGTATGCCGAGCGGGCGATTTTCTTCGGCGATCGCCTCGGTAAACGACGAGACAAAGGCCTTGGTCGCCGCATACGTCGCCATAAACGGTATCGGCTGAAAGCCGGCGGCGGACGATACGTTGATGATCGTGCCGCGGCCGCGGCCGCGCATCGGCCCGAGATAGCGGTGCGTCAGCGCGACCAGCGAACGGACGTTGAGGTCGATCATCTCGAGTTCGCGGCCGCCGTCGAGGTTGGCAAAATCGCCGACCGACCCGAATCCGGCGTTGTTGATCAGCCAATCGACCTCAAAGCCGTGCTTTTCGGTCTCGGCCCAGAGCTCGGCGTCGGAGCCAGGCCGGCCGAGGTCGAGCACGACGTAGTGGGCCGTGATCTTGTGCTTGAGCATCAGCTCGTCACAAAGTTCGTGAAGCGCCTTTTCCGAGCGGGCGACGAGCACCAGGTCGTGGCCCTCGGCGGCGAGCCGCCGTGCAAATGTCTCACCTATACCGCTTGAGGCACCGGTGATCAGAGTTACTTTCATAGTTCTTCGTCGATGTCCGGTACGGCCGGCTGCAGCGAAAAGTAGATCGCCATCGCACCGGCGGCGACGATCGTGACGGTGCCGGCAAACCTTATGACCTTGGCGACGCCCTTGACCGAATCGAGCAGGCCGAAATGCGTGAGCATATAATTCCAGTCGTGAAAACTGCCCTCGCTGCCCGTAAATCCGCTGGTCAGCACTAGCTGCATGACAACCGCGTCCGAGGCGTAGACCCAGACGTTCAGGATGCTCTGCCCGACCCATAGAGTGACGATCGCCGCCGAGTAAAAGCTCCGCTGCCAGATAAAATATCCGACAAATACGATCGGGAATATGACCTGGAACAACGACCCGCCGGCCACCATCATAAACTCGCCGAAGGGCCGGAACAACAAATGTCCGGTCTCGTGGATCGGCAGATCGACGTTATCCAAAAAGCTGCCCTGCATCGGGTCATAGGCTATCCACAGCACGTACAACGACGCCGCTATGGCAAATATCAGCTTTGGCACGTTTGGCTTCATCTACCTCTATTACATCAGTTTGACGACGATGTCGTCCTGCTTCGGCCTCAGGAACTCATCGCGTGAGATGCCGTAAAAGACGCAGTCCATATTGTAATGGGGCTCGGTCTTTTCATAGTGCATCCCGCATTTTTCCATGATCCGCCACGACCCTTTGTTGGCGGGATCGGCGACGGCGACGATGCGTTCGAGGCCGGCGACCTCAAAACCGTAGGTCAGCCACGCCATCGCACATTCAAAGCCGTAACCCTGCCGCCAGTACTGTTCGGAGAGGTTATAGCCAACCTCGATCTCGCCCGTATCGTCGAGCGGAACGAGCCCGCCGGTGCCGATCAGTTCGCCGGTGCTCTTGAGCCGCATCTTGCAGAAGCCAAAGCCGAACTTGTTCCACGAGTCGATATAGAACCTGATGCGAACGGCGAGGGCCTCGGCGTTTTGCATCGTCGGGCCGCCGAGATAGCGGTTGACGGCGGGCGGCGAGCGCATCTCGATCAGCCACGGCAGATCTTCCTGCACGATCGGCTCCATCAACAATCTTTCGGTCTCGAGAAATGCCATGTTCTATGGTGACAGCCGCGAGTGCTGCCAGACGCCGTCGGTCAGCTCGTAGCAGATGCGGTCGTGCAAACGGCTGGGCCTTCCCTGCCAAAATTCGATACGGTCGGGTATCAGCCGAAATCCGCCCCAGTGCGGCGGCCGCGGGACGTGGCCGGTCGGGTGCATCGCGACGATCTTCATTACGCGTTTTATCAGAACGCTCCGCGAGGCGATCTTTTCGCTTTGGCGCGACGCCCACGCACCGATGCGGCTGTCGAAAGGCCGCGAGGCAAAATACGCGTCGGACTCCTCACCCGAGGCGACTTCGACGCGGCCCGAAACGTCCGCCTGACGCTCAAGCTCGGGCCAGAAAAAGTGCATCGCGGCAAACGGATTTTCGGCCAGATCGCGGCCCTTGCGGCTCTTGTAATTGGTGTAGAAAACAAAGCCGTTATGGTCAAACCCCTTGAGCAGGACGACGCGCGACGACGGCCGGCCCTCGGCGGAGGCAGTCGAGAGCGTCATCGCCGTCGGTTCCGGAAGTTCCGCGGCGAGAGCCTCATTCATCCATTTGCCAAACTGCTCGAACGGATCGGCGTCGACCGATCGTTCGGTCAACTCCATTTTCGAATACGTCTTGCGCAGGTCGGCTAGATTGAGGTCGATCATACGGGTCAGATCATGTGGACGAGCAGGCCGTCCTTTAATTTGGGCTCGAACCAGGTCGATTTGGGCGGCATTATCTCGCCCATATCCGAAACGGCAAAGAGGTCGTCCATCGTTGTCGAAAACATTGAGAAAGCGACCGTCGCCTGGCCGCTGTCGACCATCCGCTCGAGCTCGTCGGTGCCGCGGCGGCCGCCGACAAAACCGATCCGCTCGTCGGTACGGACATCCCGGATGCCGAGGATCGGCTCGAGAACGTATCTCTGTAACACGCTGACGTCGAGCCGCTCGATCGCGTCGGGCTCGCGGACGTACTGGACATTGGACCGCATCGAGTACCACTTGCCGCCGATGTACATACAGATCTCGCCGCGTTCCGCCGGCTCTTTGTGATCGCTCGGGCTGACGACAAAACTCTCGCCGAGCCGTTCAAAAAACTCGCTCTCGCTCAAACCGTTAAGGCCCGTGACGACGCGGTTGTATGCCATGATAGCGAGATCATCCGCCGGAAAAATGCCGGCAAAAACATAATTGAAAGGCTCGTCGCCGTTGTAGTCGGGATAACGCTCGCGCATCCGCGTCCGTGCCAGAAACGCACTCTCGGCACGATGATGGCCGTCGGCGACATAGAGCTCGGGCAGCTCGGCAAAGGCGTCGATCCACGGCCCCGACTCGGCCACACGCCAGAGAGTGTGCCGGACGCCGTCTTCGCCCTCAAAATCATAGAGCGGTTCATCCCGGACCGCCGCGGCGAACAGCCCGGCCGTTTTGTCAGTGCCGCGAAACGCCAGAAAGATCAGCCCGGTCTGCGCCCCGACCGTCAGGATGTGTTCGGTGCGGTCCTCGACCTTATCGGGGCGGACCTTTTCGTGCTTTTTGATCAGGCCGCTCTCATATTCGTCGATCGAACAGCAGGCAACGAGCCCGGTCTGCGACTGTTCGCCGAGCGTGAGGCGATAGACATAGACCGCCGGTTCGGGGTCAACGGCGTAAACACCCTGTTCGATCAGCGAGTCGAGATTTTGCCTCGCCCGCAGAAAAAGCTCGGCGGCAGCGGGCTGACCGTCCTCGGGAAAATCGCCATCGGGACGCGTCACGCGCAGAAAGGTCTGCGGATTGCGCGCCGCCTCGTCGCGGACCTCCGACCAGTAAACGACGTCGTACGGTGCACTCGAAACTTTTGCCGCCAGGTCGGCACGCGGCCTCAGGGCCTTGAACGGTTTGATCTTTGACACAAAACTCTCCTATTTAGGGGTCACGGGCTGCGGTGCGAGGTCATCGATGCCGTCACCGCCGTTGTTGATCATCTGGTCGATCTTTTTGTTATTTTCCTCGACATCCTTCATCAACTGCTCGGCGTAACCGGCCTTGTCGATCTTCCAGACGCCGTCCTCGCGGACAAACGGGACCGTTTCCCAACTGCCATACGCATTCTTTACCTGCAGTGTCGCTTTGTCGCCGCTGATATTCTCATTGCGAAACTCGACAGACTTTTGATTTTCGCTAAACAGCGTCTCACGCTTTACGATGTCATCGACCGTCACGCCCTGTGCCTTGGCCTCTTTCTCATGCATCTTGATGGTCGCATCAGAAAGCAGGATCTTCATGGTCGTCGTATCCTTTTGCTTGATCGCCTTGGTATAGGTCTTAAATGTCTCGAGCGGCGTCGCCGGCTGTTTGGCACCGCCGCACGAAATCGCGGCGGCGACTACCGAAAATAACAGTATCCTTGACCAAAATCGCATCTTGAATATACCTTTGAATAAAGTCCGAAAAAGGTAAATTATAGCGTAGATCAAAGTTTCGGAGAAAAGGATGGAACGAAAATTACTATCGTCCGAGGAGGTCACGGCCGCCCTCGCGGGACTCGACGGTTGGCGGGCCGAGGACGGCTCGCTCAAGCGCCGATTTGAGTTCGCGAATTTTGCCGAGGCCCTCGCCCAGGTAAACCGTATCGGGGCGATCGCCGAGGAACTCGATCATCACCCTGACATCACGTTCGGTTGGGGCTACGCCGAGGTCCTGACCACCACGCACGACCGCGGCGGCATCACGCCGTTTGATATCGAATTGGCGGCCCGGATAGATAAGGCGGGGTGACGGCCGGGTCACTGACAGGCCGTCAGGATGGGCTTGCCGATCGTCACGGCGGAGTCGGCAAAAGCATTATTCATCGGGTCAAATGGCTGCACGATGTCGCCGGTGCCGTAAAAGCAGGTGCCGTCCTTTTGGTAAAGAAAGACGCCCGTAACCTTTCGGTATTGGCGGACGCTGATCGGCCGATCGCTGTATTCGAGCCAGTTGTCGGCGGCAAAGTACATTCGCGAAGGCACTATTCCGGCCTCGGCCAACTTGCCCGCAAGCGATGCTCTGGCGAGCGTATCGTCGAGTTTGCCCTCAATGGGCAGGACCCTTTCGTCAAGCGAATCACGCAGGACCATCGATCGGTACGCCGGCAGCATCGCCGGATATTTCGAAATACCCTTGGAAAAATCGCAGGTAAAACCGATCTTGGCCAGGTAGTCGTTTGTCCCGCGGGGAAAGCCCTCATTGCGGGACACGCGCAGCTCGTTGTTCCAAAGGCCCGGCTTTGAGGCGGCGATGTTCTTGATAAAGATCTCGAGGGCCTTGTTATTGCCCGCCTTGCCGGGGACGAGGCTCATCTTCATCTCGGTCATGTTGAGCTCGTCCTTGCGAAACTCGATCAGCTGGTGGCTCTTGGCCGTGACGTCGCCCTGCGGACCGAACTCGACAAAGAACAAGTAGCGCTCGGTGCCATCCGCGTTGCGCATCGTATAGACCCAGTTGCCGAGCTTGCCGTTGAACTTAAAGTAGAGCCAGAGCGGATCGCCATCGACAATGCGGGAGACGTTGAACGGTTTGGCGGCGGCAAAATCCTTGTACTCCTGCTTCGTCAACACCAGTTGGACATCGACATTCATCACCGAGGGTTTGATGACGGGGGCCGCGGTCTTCGGGTCGCCCTCGAGCCGCCGTTTTTCTTCCTCGACACGGCGCACCTCTTCGGACTTTTGCTGGGTGCGCTCCTCGATGGTCCGCATTTGCGGAAACTGCGCCGATGCCGCGGCGGCGCAGGCGAGCACGAATAGATAGATGGCCAAAAGCTTTTTCACAATACAGTTTTCACGAAGCCCGTGTAATTAAGTTCCAAAATTGCCGCGTGACGTGGCATCTGGCTCAAAACAGATTTGATGCGCGGCCGGTCAAATAGATGTCAGCCAATTTGACGCCTGGCAAATATTTCCGCACGCGGGCCTAGATGCCGTCAACGATCGCATTGAGCGTCGCCGAGGGACGCATCGCCGCGTACGCCTTTGCCGAATCCGGGTGATAATAACCGCCGACGTCTTGCGGCCTGCCCTGTGCGCCGATCAGTTCTTCGTTGATCTTCGCTTCGTTCTCCTGCATCGCAGCGGCAATCGGTGCAAATTCGGCGGCGAGCTCCGCGTCGGCGGACTGAGCGGCCAGTGCCTCGGCCCAGTACATCGCCAGGTAAAAGTGCGAACCGCGATTATCGATCTGTCCGACCTTGCGGGCGGGCGACTTATCATTGGCCAGAAACTTGGCGTTGGCCTCGTCAAGGGCATCGGCCAGGACCTGCGCCTTTCGGTTTCCCTGAGTTTGCGCTAAGTGCTCAAGACTCGCCTGCAGAGCCAAAAACTCACCAAGCGAATCCCAACGCAGATAACCTTCGTGAAGAAATTGCTCGATATGTTTCGGAGCACTGCCGCCGGCACCGGTCTCAAAAAGCCCGCCGCCATTCATCAGCGGAACGATCGAGAGCATCTTTGCCGACGTTCCAAGTTCGAGGATCGGGAACATATCGGTCAAATAGTCTCGCAGTACGTTGCCCGAGACCGAGATCGTATCCTTGCCCTCGCGGGCACGCCTGAGCGTCTCGGCCATCGCGTCCTTGACGTCCATAATTCGGATGTCGAGGCCGGTCAGATCGTGATCTTTGAGGTACGTTTCGACCTTTTTGATGATCTGGGCGTCGTGAGCACGGTCGTGGTCGAGCCAGAATATCGCAGGCGTGTCAGAGAGTCTGGCACGGTTGACGGCCAGTTTTACCCAGTCACGGATCGGTGCGTCCTTGGTCTGGCAGGCCCTGAAAATGTCGCCGCCGTGAACCTTTTGCTCGAGCAAACAAACGCCGTTCTCGTCCTCGACCCGGACGGTCCCATCGCCCGAGATCTGGAATGTTTTGTCGTGTGAGCCGTATTCCTCGGCCTTTTGGGCCATCAGGCCGACATTCGGGACCGAGCCGAAGGTCCGCGGGTCGATCGCCCCGTTTCGCTTCATATCCTGGATTATCGCGTCATAAAATCCGGCGTACGTCCGGTCCGGAATGATACAGACCGTGTCCTCTTCTTTGCCGTCGGCGTTCCACATCTTGCCGCCGCCGCGAACCAGTGCCGCCATCGACGCGTCAACGATCACGTCCGAAGAAACGTGGAAATTTGTGATGCCTTTGTCGGAATTGACCATCGCGATCCGGGGGCCGTTTTCGATCGCTTTGGCGATGTCAGCCTTGATCTCGGCCTCTTGCGGATGCCCTGTGATCTTTTCATTGAGGGTCGCCAGACCAAAGTTCGGATTGACGTCGAGCGATGCGAAAGTGTCCTTATATTTCTCAAAGACGTCCTTGAAATAGGTCTCGACGATCGCACCGAAGATGATCGGATCTGAGATCTTCATCATCGTCGCTTTGAGGTGCGCCGAGAGGAGCACATCCTTCTCTTTCGCCTCGGCCATCGCGACCACGACAAACGACCTCAACGCTGAAAGGTCCATTACCGACGAGTCGATCACTTCGCCCGCTTTTAGCGGAGCGAGATCCTTCAGTACCTTGGCCGAGCCGTCGACGCCATAGAAGACGATCTTAAATTGGCCTTCACGCTCGACGGTCGTCGAGTTTTCAGTCCCGAAAAAGTCGCCCGACGTCATATGTGCGACCGATGTTTTGGAATCGGCGGCCCAAACGCCCATTCGGTGCGGGTTGGCCTTGGCGTAGTTCTTGACCGCCTTTGGGGCGCGCCGGTCGGAGTTTCCCTCACGCAGGACCGGGTTGACGGCGCTGCCGAGCGCCTTGGCGTATTTTTTGTTAATGGCAACTTCGTCGTCGGTCCTCGGTTCGGCCGGATAATCGGGCAGCGCATAGCCCTGTGATTGAAGTTCGGCGATCGCCTCTTCCAACTGCGGGACCGATGCCGAAACATTGGGCAGCTTTATGATGTTGGCATCGGGCTTTGTCGCGAGTTCGCCGAGTGCCGAGAGGGCGTCGGGCGTCTTTTGATCGTCGGTCAGATACTCGGGAAAATTGGCCAGGATGCGTCCCGAAAGCGAAATGTCGGGCACCTCGATCTCGATATTGGAGGACCGCGTAAATGCTTTAACGATCGGCAGGAATGAATGTGTCGCCAGCATCGGCGCTTCGTCGGTTAATGTGTAGTAGATTTTTGACATTTTGATGTTCGTACCGATCTCACGCCGGTAACTCTATTAAACTAGTTTTGATCGGCAAATAACAGTCTCCGTCCGATGCTCGCGGTCAAACAATGATAATCATTAAAACAAGCCGTCGTTGTCAAACAGGCTGCGGGCTGCGGGACAGCCTCAGAGGCCGAAAAATGGATTGTGACGTTCCGCACAGCTATTTAGCATAAATACGCGATACACTGGTATTTCACATTTCTTCCGTTTGAGGACATTTGAGCGGTGTGTGAACCTAAAGCATGTAGCAAGCCCCTTGCTGACGTCCTGTCGGAACTTACCACTACGCCCCGCGGCCTCACGGCGGCCGAAGCCGCCGAAAGACGATCGAAGTTTGGCCCGAACGAACTGGCCGAAAATCCGCCGACCCCGCCGTGGGTGCTCTTTCTGGGCCAATTTCGTGACCTGATGATCGTGATATTGGCGGCCGCGGCGATAATCTCGGGCGTGATGGGTGACCTGACCGACACGGCGATCATCCTCGTCATCGTCGTGCTGAACGCCGCCATCGGCTTCGCTCAGGAGTATCGTGCCGAAAAGGCACTCAGCGCCCTCAAGAAAATGACCGTCACCAAGGCCATCGTGATCAGGGACGGGCGGCATCAGGTCATAGCGGCCGCCGAACTCGTGCCCGGCGACGTAGTGACCCTCGAGGCCGGAAACGTCGTCCCCGCCGACATCAGGCTGTTTGAAACGACGTCGTTTCGAGTCGACGAATCGGCGCTGACCGGTGAATCGGTGCCGGTCGATAAGGATGACCGTGCGATCGTCGATGCGGACGCGCCGTTGGGCGACCAGATCAATATGGCGTTCAAGGCGACGCTGGCCACACACGGCAGATCGTTGGGCGTCGTTACGGCGACCGGCATGGCGACCGAGATCGGCCGGATCGCGGGACTGCTGCAGGAAGATGAAGCCGCAACACCGCTGCAGCAGCGAATGGCCCGCTTTGGCAAAAACCTCTCGTACATCATCCTCATAATATGCGGCGTACTGTTCCTGACCGGGCTGCTCCGCGGCGAAGAGCCGTTTCAGATCCTGCTCGTTTCGGTCAGCCTCGCCGTCGCCGCGATCCCCGAGGCACTGCCGGCATTGATAACTATCGCACTGTCCCGCGGAGCGGCGCGCCTAGCCGTTCAGCATGCTCTGATCCGCAGGCTGCCGGCTGTCGAGACACTCGGGTCGGTCACCTACATCTGCAGCGACAAAACCGGCACATTGACGCAGAACCGGATGCGTGCGGCCCAAATATGCGAGCACAACCCGGCCGAAACGGACGGCGTGTCGATGTTCTGGACGGGTGTCGCACTGAACCACAACGTCAAATTTAACGAAGTCGATGAACCCTTCGGCGAGCCGACCGAGATCGCACTGGTCGAACGTGCGGTCAAGGAGATATCGTTCGGCCGCTTCGTTGAGTTGTCCGATCAGTACGCCCGGATCAACGAGTTGCCGTTTGACGCGGGGCGAAAATGCATGACCACGATCCACAGTTGTCCCGACGGCTTTCTGATTGTGACAAAGGGAGCAAGCGAGGCGATCGCCGAGATGCTGAACGAGGACGAGGAGGCGGACCTGACCCGGCGTATATCGGAAAGTTGGTCCGAAAGCGGTATGCGGGTGCTCGCGTACGCGTTCAAAAAGGTTTCCGCACTTCCCCGACCGGCGGCTTTTGAGAGCGTCGAGTCGGGACTCGAACTGCTCGGCCTTGTCGGATTGATCGATCCGGCAAGGATCGAGGTTCGGGCCGCGATCGACGAATGCCGCACGGCCGGCATCACCCCGGTCATGATCACCGGCGACCACCCGCTGACTGCCAAGGCCATTGCCCGCGAGATCGGGATTCTGGATAAACACGGGCTGGTCTTGACCGGATCGGACCTCAAACAACTCAGCGACGAGGCTTTTTACGCACAGGTCGAGCGAACGCAGGTCTATGCGAGAGTGTCGCCCGACCAGAAATTGCGCATTGTCCGGGCTCTCCAGCAGAAAGGCCATTTTGCCGCGATGACCGGCGACGGCGTAAACGACGCGCCTTCGCTGCGGGCGGCAAATATCGGCATCGCCATGGGCATCAATGGGACCGACGTCAGCAAAGAGGCCGCCGACTTGATCCTGCTCGATGACAATTTTGCGACCATCGTCGCCGCCGTCAGGGAAGGCCGCCGAATATTCGACAATATCCGCAAGTTCGTTAAGTACATAATGACCTGCAACAGTGCCGAGATATTGACGATCGCACTGCCGCCGCTGTTCGGCCTGCCGATACCGCTGCTGCCGATCCACATTTTATGGATAAATCTGGTGACCGACGGGCTGCCCGCCCTTGCGATCGCCAGCGAAAGGGCCGAGGCCGACGTGATGAAGCGGCCGCCGCGGCCCGTCAACGACAGCCTGTTTTCGGACGGCGTCGGGTACCACATCATTTGGGTCGGCATACTGATGGCGGCCGTCACGATCGGAACACAGGCGGCCGCGATCGGCCTCGGCTCGCCCAACTGGCAGACGATGGTCTTTACGGTGCTCTCAGTTTCGCAGCTTGGGCACGTTTTGGCGGTGCGAAGCGAAAAGACGTTTCTCTACCGGCAGGGGATTTTCAGCAATCTGCCGCTGATATCGGCGGTCGCCGCGACGATCGGTCTGCAGCTTGCGGTGATCTATCTGCCGATAATGAACGACCTCTTTAAGACCAGCCCGCTGTCGGCGGCCGAACTTGGCGTCGCTCTGGCGCTGTCGGCGATCGTCTTTCACGCCGTCGAACTCGAAAAGTGGATCAAGGCAAGGTACTTTCGCAAATGACGCGCCCCGTGCGGCGCCCGGCGGTCCGGCATTTCTTTTTAATAACAAACTCTGATAAAACTTAGCGATATGAAAAAGCTCGTACTCGTGTTGGCCGCCGCTTTGGTATTTGCCTCCGCGGCCGTTCAGGCCCAGCAGCGGGATCTGACGATCCTGTATTCAAATGATCTGCATGCCCATCTCGAACCGCACAAGGTGCCGTGGGTCAGCGAAACGAGGCTGGTCGGCGGCTTTGCCAACATCGCTACGCTCGTCAAACGTGAAAAGGCCGCCAACCCGTACACGGTCTATTTTGACGCGGGCGACTATTTCACCGGCCCGTACATAAGTTCGCTAACCAAGGGCGAGGCGATCATCGACGCGATGAACTATCTCGGGCTCGACGCCGCCTGCGTCGGCAATCACGAGTTTGATCACGGGTGGCAAAATGCGAGAGAGCAATTCAAAAAGGCGAAGTTCCCGATCCTGAACGGCAATATTTTCGAAAAAGGTACCGATAAACTCCACTGGAATAACCCGTACATCATCAAGAAGGTAAACGGCGTGCGCATCGGTGTGATCGGAATGCACGGAAAATTTGCGTTCTATGACACGACTTCGGATGAAATGATCCAGGGCGTCGACGCCCGTGACGAAGAGGTTTATATTCGCCGCTACATCACCGAGCTAAAGGATAAAGCTGACATCATCGTGCTCCTGATCCACGAGGGCATTCCGGGCCGGCAATCGACCACCGGAGCAAAGGATGTGGCCAGAAACCTGCAGCGTGATATCGAACTTGCCAAGAACGTACCCGGCATCGACATCATCGTCACCGGCCACGCGCATCAGGGTACGCCCCAGCCGCTCGTTTCGAACGGGACGATCATCGTCTCGACCGACGCCTACACCATCGAACTGGGCAAACTCGAGATCACCTATGACAAGAAGGCCGACAAGGTCACGTCGTTCAAGAACACGCTGAACTATCTCTACGACGACGAGGTTCCGGACGACGAACAGATGCTGAAGGTGATCGGCAAGTGGAAAGACAAGCTGAAACAGATCACCGACGAAGTGGTAACGACCTCGCCGGCGGCTCTGACACGCTCCTACGGCGAGGAATCGAATATGGGCGATATGGTCGCCGATGCGATGCTCAACGCTCATCCGGAATACGACTTTGCGGTCACCAACAGCGGCGGCCTGCGGCAGGATATCGACGCGGGCGTAGTGCGGGTCGGCGATCTGATCTCGGCATTCCCGTTCCCGAACACCATCGTTCAACTGCAAATGAAGGGCGCCGATATGCGGGCGATATTCGAACACGGTGCCGGCCTGACGAACGGCATCCTGCAGGTCTCGAAGGGCGTTGAGGTCGTCTACGACGAGAGCAAACCCGTCGGCAGCCGCATAGTCAAGTGCAATATCAATGGCGTGCCGCTCGACGACGGCAAAACGTACAAGGTCCTGACCTCAAACTTTTTGGCGGACGGCGGCGACGGGTTTCTGGTATTCAAAAAGACACTGTCGTATAAGAACACCGGCGTGGAGATGCTCGATTCGATGGTCAAATACCTCAAGAAATTCAAGACATTCGACCAGAAGATCGAGGGACGCGTCCGCAAGCTATGACCGGCGGCACGGATCCGAAACGGCGGCGGGCGGGGTCGGGACTTCGCCCTTTTTCATTTATTTGTTAAATTCAGGACGTAATGGCAAATACAAAACCCCAACCGCTGGTGTCGATAATAATGGGCAGTAAGAGCGATTGGCCGACAATGGAGGCCGCTTCGCGCACCCTGGACGAGTTTGGCGTCGAGCACGAGAGCAAGATCGTATCGGCCCACCGCACGCCGGACCTGCTGTTCGAGTTTGCCAAATCGGCCGAATCACGCGGTATCGAGGTCGTCATCGCCGGAGCCGGCGGCGCCGCCCATCTGCCGGGAATGTGCGCGTCGCAGACCGTTCTGCCGGTGCTCGGCGTGCCGGTCGAAAGCAAGGCGCTGAAGGGTATGGATTCGCTGCTCTCGATCGCCCAGATGCCGGCCGGCGTGCCCGTCGGGACGCTTGCGATCGGCCCGGCAGGTGCCAAAAACGCCGCACTTCTGGCGATAGCGATCCTTGCTAATTCGCGGCCCGACCTTCGAAAAAAGCTGCACGAATTTCGCACCGCTCAGACCGACGCCGTCCTGAGCGACACTATCGGCTGAACCACGCCCGATCCGCACTGTTAAAACTTGTTGACACTTTAGCCGAAAATAGACTTAAATCTATTTAGGAGGGCCCTTCTCCCCATTCTTCAGTACGGGCAGTAAATAGATGAAGAGTGTTCAGTGCGGTCAATGCGGCCTGACCAATTTCAGGTCCGAAACAGTTTGCAAAAGGTGCGGCTTTGCGTTCAGCGAGTATTACTCGCCGGCGCCGAAGCGGGTAGGCCCGCGCCAAGCGGCCCGCCAGTCGTCATGGCTCTACACGATGCTGTTCATCGCGGTGATCGGCGGAGCGGCCTACTACCTTTATACGGGCTTTTTGAGATCGTTCGACGAGGTCAATCAGATGGACCCGGCGCACCAGGCGGGCGTCCGGCCCAAGCCGCAGGCGACGCTAAGTACGCGCAGCGAGGCGGACCAAAAGCGTATGCAGTCGGTAAAGACGGCGATCCATAACAGCCAGGGCCTGGCCGAATCGGAGCGCCGAATGGCGGAAACGCAGAAGCTGATGCAACCGGCCCGATAAATCAGATCGCGAATTCAAATCGGAAAGAAAGTAGGTTAATCTAGCGGTTCAGCATCGTTAACAAATGAGGAACTCGTGACAAGACCAACTCTTCCAAATTCAACGATCGGCGTATTTGGCAGCGGGCAGCTCGGGCGGATGTTCGCCATCGAGGCGCGCAAACTCGGTTATCGCGTCCACACCTATTCGCCGGACAGCGACACACCGACCGGGCAGGTCGCGGATATCGAAACGCAGGGCTCGTACGACGACCTTTACGAGGTCCGCGTTTTTGCCCAGAGCGTCGATGTCGTCACTTTTGAATTCGAGAATGTGCCGTCAGCCGCGGTCGAGGCGGCGTCCGAATTTGTTGACGTTTTTCCGAGCGGCGACATCCTGCATATCACGCAAAACCGCCTGCGGGAAAAGACATTTTTGGCGGCCAACGGTTTTCCGGTGACGCCGTTTCGCCACGTGCAGAAGATCGACGATCTGCACGAGGCGGCCGAGCAATTGGGCACGCCCTGCGTCCTGAAAACGGCCGGCTTCGGATATGACGGCAAGGGCCAGAGCAAGATCCGTTCGGCCGAGGACATTGCCCCGGCGTTTGAACTGCTCGGCGGCCGCGAGGCGGTACTCGAGGCTTTTGTTGATTTTGAAAAGGAAGTTTCGGTCGTCTGTGCCCGTGATCAACGTGGGAAGTTTGCTCATTTCGGCGTCATTGAGAATGAGCATGCCAACCACATCCTCGACGTGTCGTTCGCGCCGGCGGTCGTCGATCCGGCGACGTTCAGCGAAGCGGTCGAGATCACCCGAAGCATTGCCGAGACGCTCGGTTATGTCGGCACATTGTGCGTCGAGTTCTTTCTGACACGCGGCGGCAAACTGCTGGTCAATGAGCTTGCTCCGCGGCCGCACAATTCCGGACACCTGACGTTTGACGCCTGCGTCACGTCGCAGTTCGAGCAGCAACTGAGGGCGGTTTGCGGGCTGCCGCTCGGCTCGACCGAATTCTACCGTCCTGCGGCAATGGCAAACCTGCTCGGCGATGTATGGAAAAGCGGCGAACCGAACTGGGCGGCGGCACTGGCCGACCCGGCCGTCAAACTCCACCTTTACGGAAAGGCCGAACCGCGGCAAGGACGTAAGATGGGTCACATCACGGCGGTTTCGGGAGATGCGGCGTCGGCTGTGCGTTCCGTCCGAAACGCCCGCGAAGCCCTAAAATCTGCGGGCTAACGACACACCACCGACCACGCCGATAAAACCGACAAAAACGCTGAGGAGCAGGTAAGCGACGGCGGTGATGAATTCGCGTTCGCGAACGAGCCCGAAAACTTCCATTTCGAAGGTCGAAAACGTAGTGAACGCGCCGAGAAATCCGACGATGACGGCCATTCGCAGATTGTCGCTGACGTCGATCTTGTCTGTCAGCAGGATCAACAAAAAGCCGATCAGAAATGAACCCGAGATATTTATGATAAAGGTCGGGAAAGGGAATTTGGCAAAGAGGTTTGCCGCGGGCGAGATATTGATCAGGTAACGTGCGACGGCGCCGGCGGCACCGCCGATCGCGACGGCAAAGATCTTGGTCAAAAACTCCATCCCGTTAACGTCGCCGCTGCGGCGGCATATCGGCGAGTATACATTATTTTCCGGCCGGGCTGATCATTTGCCCAGCCGTTATTGAGAAAGTAAACTCAAGCTTTATGTCCGAGTCGCTCAATTTTACGCACAACGCCGACAGGTCGACGATCTATGCCGAGATCGCTCCGCAGGTCGACGCTCTCGTGAGCGCCGAGACCGACGTGATCGCAAATCTGGCGAATGTGGCGGCGGTGCTGAAACAGGCCTTCGGTTTCTTCTGGGTCGGATTTTACATCGTGAAGGACGGTGAACTGGTGCTCGGGCCGTTTCAGGGGCCGCTGGCGTGCACACGCATCAGGCCCGATCAGGGGGTTTGCGGACACGCCTACACAACGCGCGAAACCGTGATCGTACCGGATGTGGACAAATTTCCGGGCCACATCGCCTGTGCGTCGGAGTCGCGTTCTGAGATCGTGGTCCCGGTCTTTGCGGCAAGCGGCGAGGTCTTTGGCGTTTTGGACGTCGATAGTTCACAATTGAACGATTTTTCTGACATTGATCAGGTTGGCCTCGAGCGCATCGTACGTTCGATCGAGGCGGCACTTTAGGTCCGGACGCGGTCTTTTTTATGCACACGATCGAATATCCATACTGGGTTTGGGCGGTATTCTTCGCCGTGGTGATCACGGCGTTGATCGTCGATATCGGCATCGTCAACCGCAAGGCACACGCTCCCACTCGAAAGGAGACGATTGGCTGGAGCGTCGTCTGGGTATCACTGGCGTTACTCTTCAACGGGTTTGTTTACTGGGTCGTCGGCCGGCAGTTTAACGACTGGACACTCGCGCTCGCCCAGGCCAAGCTCTTTTTGACCGGTTACCTGATCGAACTGTCGCTCTCGGTCGACAATCTATTCGTATTTCTGCTGATCTTTACGTTCTTTAAGGTGCCCAAGAAATATCAGCACCGGGTGCTGTTCTGGGGCATCATGGGCGCGCTCGGCCTGAGGATGATAATGATCTTCGCCGGTGCCGAGCTGGTCGAGCGGTTTCATTGGGTCATATACATCTTCGGCGCGTTCCTGTTGTACACGGGGCTCAAGATGTTTCAGGATTCGGATGAGAATTTTGAACCGCACGAGAGCTGGATAGTGCGGTTTGCGACGCGATATATCCGTATCTCGAAGCACTATGACGGCGACAAATTCTTTGTCGTCACGGACGGCGTCCGGTCAGGCACGCTGCTGCTGCTGGTCCTCATCACCGTGGAATTTACCGACCTGGTATTCGCGGTAGATTCGATACCGGCCATCTTCGGCATCACGACCGACCGATTTATCGTCTATACCTCAAATATTTTTGCGATACTTGGATTGCGGACGTTTTTCTTTCTGCTGGCCGATATGGCGGAGAAGTTTCATTATTTGAAATACGGGCTCGCGTTCATACTCAGCTTTATCGGCGTCAAAATGCTCTTGCCACTTGCGGCATCAGGTTTGATAATGGCAACGGGAGATGGCGGCAGTTCGGCGTTCGGCGGATTTCTCGAACGCTATCTGCGGCACGAGTTTGATCAGCTGGTGATCAATATCTCGCTCGGTGTGGTCGTTGCCGCGATCCTGATCTCGGTGATCATCTCGATGCTGATCGCGCCGAAGCACAAAACTGAAAACGACGAAAATGAATAGGTCCGCGCTTAATGGACGATAACAAATACCGCAAATTCTATGTCGAATGGTGGAACATTCGAAAGAGTACGATCTATGGATCGATCGCGGTATTGTTGTTTGTCGGCGCGATAGCCGGCGGCTCGTGGTGGGCGTCGAGGAACAATTGGTTCGTCACGACACAGGACGTCGAGATGCCGGCCGACGCGGCCAGGATCATCTCGTTTGAGGGCGAGGTGCGCATCATCCGCGCCCAGACGCGAGAGACGATCCTTGTCACCAAAGAAACGTGGGTCGCGGCCGGCGATACTATCCAGACCCAATCAGACGGCCGTGCGATCGTGCAGATGATCGATGGATCGGTCTATTCGGTTCGTCCTAACAGTACGGTCGTGGTCCGCGACAGCGTCTCGCTCTTTGGCGGTAAGAACGTCCGTGTTTCGCTCAACGACGGCCAGCTAAATGTCAGGACAGATGAGCAGCCGGCCGACTCAAACAACATCGTCGAGGTCGCCGAATCAGAGAACAAACTCCTGCCGCAGACGGACGCGAGCTTTAACGCCGACGGCGCCAACGCGGGCGAGATCCGCGTCAGCCGCGGCGGCGTCGAAACCACAATCGGCGGAGATCGCACCACCATCGAGCAAAACGAGTTTGCGTCGGTGAACGGCGGCAAGCTGTCGGCACGTGAGCGGTTGCTGGCCCCGCCGCGGCCCACTGCTCCCAGCAATTCGTCGCAGGTCGTCGATACGGCCGGTACGGGCGTCAGTGTTTTGTTTAGCTGGCAGGACGCTGAGGCGGGCAATGCGGCGAGTTTTTATCTGCAGATCTCGAGATCGCCTCTGTTCGCGTCGGACGCGATACTGGTCGACCGGTCGGGGCTGACCTCACGCGAGTTTCGTTTGTCGGGGTTGTCGCCGGGAACCTATTACTGGCGATTGAGGTCGGTCGCGCGTTCCGGACAGACCACCAACTGGAACGACGCCTGGAAATTTACCGTAATAAAGCGCGGCGGCAGCATCTCGATCGAAACTTCTGAATGGAACGTCGAGCGCGTCGGCGGCAATGTCTATTTCATCAGCGGTAGAACTCAGCCCGGAATGGTCGTCCGGTCGCAGGGACGCGAGACGTTTGCGGGGCCGGACGGTGCGTTTCGCCTGCAGATATCGACCCCGTCAGCCGAGACCAAGGTCGAGATCGGCGATGATCGAGGCAATCGTGCCGGCTTTGTGATCTCGCTGAGGACCGGCAATCTGCTCGGCCGCTACTAGCTGTAAAATTACCTAAAATGGGCGCAGGCCACGTACATCGAGACGGTTCACGCACGCGGTCGAAGACCAGGCTGCTGTCGATCGCATTGGTACTGACGAGCATCTATATGGTCGTCGAGGCCGTCGGCGGATGGCTGACGAATTCGCTTGCCCTTTTGGCCGACGCGGGCCATATGCTGACGGATGTCGCGGCGATCGCACTGACGCTCAGTGCGGTCTGGTTTGCCTCGAGGCCGCCGACGGCAAACAAGACATTCGGATATTACCGCCTCGAGATACTGGCCGCTTTTGTCAACGGCATCGCCCTCGTTCTGCTGTCGATCTGGGTGATCTGGGAGGCGATCCAGCGTTGGCGTGATCCGGGCGAGATCCATGGTGTGCAAATGTCGGTAGTTGCCTTTGGCGGGCTGATCATCAATATCATCGCCGCCAAGCTGCTGCATTCGGACCACTCGCACGACCTGAACGTCCGCGGCGCGTTCCTTCATGTAATGGGCGATCTGCTTGGCTCGGCGGCGGCGATCGTCGCGGGCGTTCTGATCCTGGTTTTCGGCTGGCTCTGGGCCGACGCGGCGGGCAGTATCCTGATCAGCGTGATCGTGATCTATGGTGCATGGCGGCTCATACTCGAGTCGGTGAATATCCTGCTCGAGGGAACGCCGGCGCATATTGACCTCCGAAAGGTCGAGGCCGCGATACTTGAGACCGATGGCGTCAGCGGCGTTCACGACCTGCATATCTGGACGATCTCGTCCGGGATCTTCGCACTTTCGGCACACATCAGCCATATTCAGTCAGTTCCGCATTCTGAACTCCTGGCCAAGGTCCGGACGATGGTCAGCGAGCGATTCGGCATCGATCACCTGACGATCCAGATGGAAACGCACGAGAACGAGACCGAGGCGATATACGTTTGCCAGTCGGGAATCCGGTGCTTTGAGCCGGCGGCAACCGGACGGCACGACCACTAGCGATGTCTGTAATTGATCTCAAATACGGCCGCGGTTCGATCGCTTTCGACATTGACGAGAGCCGGTTTCGCGTTCTCAGCCGCGAGGCATCGGCGTTGCCGCTCAGCGACGCCGAGATCGGTGAACGCCTCGACAGCCCGATCGCCTCACCCGGTATCGGCGAGCTCATCCAGCCGGGCCAAACCGTCTTGATCGTCGTCCCCGATGCCACCCGCGAGGTCGGCTGCGGCCAGGTCGTCAATCTGCTGGTTCGGCGATTGATCGCGGACGGCGTTAACGCGTTTGATATCAGGCTGATCTTTGCCACCGGCATCCACCGCAAAACGACTGACGCCGAAAAGGCCGCTATTGTAACGCCGTTTATCGCCCAGCGCATCAAGATGCTCGATCACGATCCCCGCGACCTGATGCAGCTGACGAGGTTGGGCGAAACCACCGGCGGCATTCCGATCGAGCTCAATCGGGCACTGGTCGAGCACGACCACGTCATCCTGGTCGGCGGCGTGTCGTTTCATTACTTTGCCGGATTTACGGGCGGACGCAAGCTCATTTGCCCCGGGCTGGCGTCGACCCGCACGATCACGGGCACCCATAAATTAGCGTTTGACAGTGACCGAATGGACCGCCGCGAAGGCGTCGGCCCGGCCCGGCTTGACGGTAATCCGGTACATAATGCGTTCGTTGAGGCGGCCGCGGCCGCTCCGCCGTCGTTTGCAATAACGACCGTGGTCAATGATCTCGGCGAGATCATCGACCTGTACTGCGGCGACTGGGTCCGCTCCCATCGGGCGGCGTGCGACGCTTTCGCGGAGCAAAATCTCACCGAGATCACCGAAAAACGAGGCCTGGTCATTGCCGGCTGCGGCGGCTATCCGCACGACATCAACATGATCCAGGCCCATAAGGCGCTTGATACCGCGTCAAAAGCATGTGCTCCGGGCGGCACCATCATACTGCTTGCGGAATGTCCCGACGGCCTCGGACGGGCGGATATGATCGACTGGTTCAACGCGGCGGACACCGCCGAGATGGCCGCCAGGTTAGGCGAAAAGTATCAGGTCAACGGACAGACGGCGTGGAGTATCAAGAAGAAATGTGAGGACTTCAACGTCATTCTGGTCAGTTCGCTGCCCCCCGAGTTGGCAGAAAAGATGGGAATGGCCCCGTCAGGCTCGCTGTCGGACGCCATAGAAAAAGCCGCTCATTGGCCGAGCGGCTATATCCTTACAAATGGGGCCCGAACGCTTATTAGGGCTTCTTAACATTAAAGGTCCTTGCGATCGAATCGGTCTGGTTGTGCAGCCCGCGCAGTATTTCCTTAAATCCGCTGAATCGAAGGGCGTAGATTGTGTTGTCATCGATCCGCAAAAAGTACATGCGGCCGCTCATCGGACGACCGGCACGGACAAACTCGTAATTAAAGATCACACCGCGGTAACGGCCGGCAAAATTCTCTTCTTTACCGGCAACATATCCGGGCAAGAACTGCAGTTTCTGATCCTCGTCCTGAATGGCCTCGGATGTAAGCAGATCTTTGCGTGTGGCGAGTTTTCGGACCTCAAGGTGGCCGTTATTGCGGTCGCCGTAAACATACTCGACGTTTGGACTCGTGTCCGACGGTTTGACCGTTAACTTCCACTTTTCGTCCGGCAGCGAAAAGGAATAGTCCACGTTCGGCGCGCTGAAGGTCTCGACCTGAGCACTGATCGCCGTGGCGAATGTAAGTGCGGCAAGCATTGCAAACAAGAGCGTAAATTTTTGCGTTCTCATAACTTCCCTATTCTACAATACTTTGTCGGCGTCGGGATACGAGCACGAACGACAATCACGGTGTTTGATGTTAAGGACCGGCCGAATGTTGTCTTTTACCGCGACAGGTCTTTTTGTCGGTGAGCGATGCTATTTTTCGCCCTTTGGCACATTTACGGCGTCTAAACTGCTGTTGGCACAAATGCCGTTCGATAAATATTCTGAGGTAGTTATATATGATATTCCGCTATTTATGGCTTAATCGTACGATCGCCGCGACACTGCTGGCCGCGATCACGCTTCCGGTGCTCGCAGCCGCAAAGCCCTCGCCGGCACCGCTCAAACCGCTCACCGAGGAACAGAAGATCGTCCATGTGCTGAACCGCCTCGGTTTTGGAGCACGGCCCGGCGACGTCGAACGCGTTAAGGCGATCGGCCTGCAGAGATACATCGATCAGCAGCTTGATCCGGGCACGATCGTCGACAGTAAACTCGAGAGCAAGGTCCGCAGCCTCGATGTCTTTGACCTCTCGACGGCCGAGCTTTTTGCCAAGTACCCGAATCCGACGTCCTTGTTAAGAATGATCGAGGGCAACGGTGCCCAGCCGGCGGCCGGCCAGAACCCGGAACAGGAAGTGACCGAAAAGCAGCGTCAGGAAAGGCAGCAGAAACTGCGCGAACTCTATCGCAAATACGACTTAAAGCCTGCCAATCAGATCGTGCCGCAAATTGCCGCAAACCGGGTTTTGCGTGCCGTATATTCGGAAAAGCAGCTCCAGGAGGTAATGGTCGATTTTTGGCAAAATCACTTTAACGTGTTCGCCGGAAAGGCGGCGGTCCGCTGGTACATTCCGAGCTACGAGCGGGACGTCCTGCGAAAGAACGCTCTGGGCAATTTCAAGGATCTGCTGGTCGGGACGGCACAGCATCCGGCGATGCTGTTCTATCTGGACAATTTCGAATCGGTGACACCCAACGCGCCGATGCCGGGCAACAACCAAAATGCCCAGCGGCTGCAGCAGTTGATCCGGTCCGGCGGCCAATTGCCGCCGCAGGCCCGCGAGCGGATGAAACAGCAGCTCGGCCTGTCCGACGCCCAGCTCGATCAGCGGCTAAGGGAAATGCGGGACAACCCGCAGCCGGCTCAGCAACGCCAGCGACGCGGGATCAACGAAAATTACGCCCGCGAACTGATGGAACTCCACACCCTCGGCGTCGATGGCGGTTATACGCAAAAGGACATCGTCGAGGTCGCCAAGTGCTTTACGGGCTGGACCATCGCCGACCCGCGTGGTTACCGGCGGGCGGCCGCGGGCGAGATCAACGGCACCGAAAACCGCCGGCTCGAGCGGCTGCAAAGGCAGGCGGGCGTCCCGGATGATCTCGACAGCGGCGAATTCTATTTCAACGAACGGTGGCACGAAAAGGGCACCAAGACCGTTTTGGGCCAGAAGATCGACGAAGGCGGTATCAAAGACGGCCTCAAGGTGATCGATATCCTGGTCCGCCAGCCGGCGACCGCCAAATTTATCGCCAGAAAGCTCGCCGTCAAATTCGTCTCGGACAAACCGAGCGAGGCACTTGTCAATCGAGTGGCGGATACGTTTGCAAAGACCGGCGGCGACATCAAAGCGACGCTGAGAACGCTGTTTTCGGACAAGGAGTTTTTTGCTCCGGAGAATTACCGAGCCAAGATCAAGACACCGTTCGAACTCGCGGTCAGTTCCATTCGGGCACTCGGGGCCGAGACCAACGCCGGGCCGCAGTTCCTGGCGATGCTCAACAAATTGGGCGAGGTGCCCTACGGTTATCAGGCTCCGACCGGTTATCCGGACACTGCCGAGGAATGGGTCAACACGGGTGCTCTGCTCGAACGCCTGAACTTTGCGGTCGCATTTGCGAGCAACCGGATACCGGGAACGACGGTCGACCTGAGGGCCTTTGACCAAAAGGACAAGGCAAAGATACTCGACCGTGCGATCGCTGAGATACTCGACAACGATGTTTCACCATCGACACGGGGTTCGCTGACCAAGCAGATCGAGCAGCCGCTGCCCGAAGTTACGCCCGGCAAGGAGATCGACAACGACGCCGGCGAGGTGCCGAATATGCGCCAGCCCGGTCAGCAGGGCGGCCAGAACCGGCAGGCAAGGCTGCTGAATCCGAGCGGCAACCCCGAGGTCTTCAAGGTCGTCAGCCTCGTGCTCGGTACGCCCGAATTTCAGCGTCAGTAACCTCTAATTTGTCATCGGCGGGCCGCGAGACAGAGCGATAACGCTTTTCTCCGGCCCTTTCTTTTAAGGTTAGTATGAGATCAATATTGAACATCACTCTGGCGATGGTCATTTGCCTTGCCGGAAATGGCGTGATCGCCCAATCGACCGCGGCTCAGGCCGAACAGCAGCGTTTCAGGCTTGCGGCCGATTATTCGCGCGAGAACCGCGGCCTGTCGGTCGTCGTCATGAAGGGCGACAGGATAGTGTTTGAGGAATATCAGAACGGCCACAGTGCTGACCGGGCGTGGATACTGGCGAGCGGGACCAAATCGTTTTCCGGCGTGATGCTTGCAGCTGCGATCGAGGACAAGCTGATCTCGGGCTTTGACGAAAAGGTCGCCGACACGATCGTCGAATGGAAGAACGACAAGGACAAGGCCGCGATAACCGTTCGCCAGCTCCTGTCGCTGACGAGCGGCATCGACGCCGGGCAGATCGGCCGTGTGCCGTCCTACGCCGAAGCGCTCACGGAAAAAGCAAAGTTTGCCCCGGGTACCGAATTCGAATACGGCCCGGTCCCGTTCCAGATATTCGGCGAATTGATGACGCGAAAGCTAAAGAAGCTAAATGAAACGGTTTACGAATACATCGATCGCCGAATTCTCAAGCCGATCGGCATCAACGTGGCGTTTTGGCGAAAGTCGAACGGTCAGCCGCTGCTGCCGCAGGGCGCCTCGCTGACCGCTCGCGAGTGGTTAAAGTTTGGACAGTTTCTCCGGGATCACGGCAAATGGAACGGCAAACAGCTGATCGCAAAAAAGCTGCTTGACGAACTGGTCGTCGGTACAAAGGCAAACCCCGCGTACGGACTGACATTTTGGCTGAACCGTGACGGAAAAGGCCCGAGCGGCCGGCCGGGCCGACGCAATGCCGTTATGGAGATCAGCGAGAACGGCATCGCGGACGGAACGGCGGATATGTATATGGCCGCCGGTGCAGGCAATCAGCGGCTTTATGTCATCCCGTCGCTGGATATGGTCGTCGTCCGGCAAGCGGCCTTTGGCAACTGGGACGATCGAGAATTTATGTCGAGGCTGATCAGCGGCGGCAAGCGACCCTAATTGTCCCGAAGCGACATGTAAAGTTCGGCGAGCTTGGTCAAATGCGCTTCGATCGTAAAGTTTGCAGCGGCAAATTGATGCGCCTTGTCGGCAAGGTCCGACCGCATCGCGGGATCGTTGAGCAGGCGCAGGACGCCGTCGGCAAGGGCCGCGGCATCGCCCACCGGGAAAACCAGGGAATATTTCCCCGACGCTGAAGCCTCGATCAGCGACGGAATATCCGAAACGATCGTCGGAACGCCCGCCAGCATCGCCTCGTTCAACGCGATCGGCAACCCCTCCTGAAACGACGAAAAAACAAAGATATCGAGGGCCGACAACAGGTCCGGCACATCAGATCGTCGCCCGAGAAAGTACACGCTCCCGCCGAGGCCGTTGTCATCGCAAAACCGCCGGCATTCTTCAAATTTCGCCTCGGCTCCCGGTTCGACGCCTCCGATGAACAGGCATTTTACGTCCGGCAATTGCTCGAGCACCTGCGGCAGGGCCCGGCAGACCGTCAACTGGTCCTTGCGCCGTTCGGGATAGAAGTTGCCGATCATCCCGATCAGCGGCGTTTCCTGTGCGATGCCGAGTTCGGCTCGCGGATCGCCGCCCTCCGGGCTTAATCGCGAAGTATCGACGCCGTTGTATATGACCGATGTGTTTGCCCCGAATCGGATCCCGTAAAGCTCATCGTATTGACGCAGGATCGTTTCGGCCACGACGATATTGTGAGCGACCCTCGGCAGGATGAACTTTGTCGCAAGGCGGTTCTTGGCATCCGGAACGATACCGTGATGTGACAGTACGACCGGCACGCTGAGGCCCGCCGATGCCGCCAGCGAATGAAGTGCGTCGACCGCCTGATGGGTGTGAACCACGTCGATGCCGTTCGACCTGATGATCCGCCGCAATTCCAGGGCGTGGAGCGGATCAAAAGGCAGTCTCCGTTTGAGGTGAAAGAACGGCCGCCCGCAGGCGGCAAACTCCGTCAGCAAAGGGCCGTCGCCGGCGGCGACCATGACCTCCATATCGAATGCGGCCGCGTTGCGGCAAACGTCGAGCACGAGTGTCTCGGCACCGCCGCGATTAACGCTGTCCAGGACATGGAGAATTTTCATCAGAACCGGTGATACCGCCTATGACATTCGCCATCGAATGTGGTTTTATCAATATTGAATTGAACCCGATGAACGCCGCCGCAAATGAATCTAATCCGGACGTTTTTGTCGTCGTACCGTCGTATAACCACGCCCCGTTCATCGAGATCTGCCTGCGTTCGATTATAGGTCAAACACGTTCGCCCAAAAAGCTGCTCGTCATCGATGACGGCTCGCGTGACGACTCGCCGGCGATCATTGACCGCGTCCTAAAGGATTGTCCGTTCGATTCTGAGCTGATCGTGCGCGAAAATCGCGGCCTTTGCCGAACACTCAACCAGGCGTTCGAACTCAGTACCGGCAAGTACTTTGCCTACATCGGATCGGACGATTACTGGCTCGAGGGGTTTATTGAAAATCGTGTCAAACTGCTCGAAGGCCGGCCCGGGGCCGCACTTGGTTACGGGCACGCGTACTTTGTCGATGAGAACGGCCGCGAGTACGACTCGACCGCTGAGTACATTTCGACGTGGGGCAACTATCCCGACGGCGATCCGCGCCGAATGCTTTTGCGCGGGATCGCTCCGGTAAGTTCGACGCTCTTTTACCGCCGGTCGGCCCTTGAGGTCGTGTCTTGGAACGAGGATTCGCGGCTTGAGGATTACGAACTCTACCTGAAAATGATGCAGGTCGGCGAATTTGCGTTTGACCCCGCGATCCTGTCAGCCTGGCGGCAACATGGTTATAATACGAGCGGTGATACGCTGCTGATGCTAAACGAAGTGATCGCCGCTCAGGAACGCAATTTCGACATCCTCGGCCTGACGCGGGACGAGCTGACCGAAATACAGACCGAAACAAGGTATCGGTACGCTCGCGAATTGCTGCAGCACGGCGAGAAACGCTCGGCCCTTAAATTGGCGTCGGCAAATTGGCGCGGAGCTCCGGAAACATTTGACCTTTTCAGATTTGGTTTTAGAATGCTGATCCCGATGGCGGCAGTAGAGGCTTACCGCCGGCGCAAAAGGGAGAGATTTTCGGCGTGACCGCCGGGCAATAGGTGCTATCAGTTTGGAGAACGCAATTTCACAAGATGATCAGTTGACGCGGATCGGCCCGCGACGCCGGTTGGGCGCCCTCGATCTGCGCGAACTCTGGCGGTATCGCGAGCTGCTGTATTTTCTCACCTGGCGTGACGTCAAAATACGGTATAAACAAACGGTAATAGGCGTCGCCTGGGCCGTCCTGCAGCCGATAGTGACAACGGCGATATTTACTCTTCTATTTAGCAGCTTTGCCCGGTTCGATACCGGCAATACGCCGTATCCGGTCTTTGCCCTCAGCGCCCTAGTGATATGGCTGTTCGTCCACAACGCCGTCACGCTCGCCAGCGGCAGTTTTGTAAGTAATTCCAATTTGGTCACAAAGGTCTATTTTCCGCGGCTGATAGTACCGCTGGCGGCGGTGCTCTCGGGTATCTTCGACCTGATATTCAGCGTCGTGATCCTCGTCGGGCTGATGCTGTTTTACGGCATCGTCCCGACGACGGGCATTTTGCTGGCACCCGTACTATTGATACTTGCCTTTGTAATGGCGGCCGCTCTCGGCACGATGCTGTCGGCGTTAAATGTTAAGTTTCGCGACATCAAGTTCGCCCTGCCGTTCGCGTTGCAGGTCTGGATGATCGCATCGCCGATCTTTTACCCGGCAAGTATGGTCAGCGAACGCTGGCGGCCGGTATTTGCCGTAAACCCGCTGACCGGCCTTATCGACGGCTTTCGCAGTGCCTTGTTCGGCCTGCCGTTCAATTGGGACATGATCGGTGTCTCGGCGGTTACGATCGCCGCGATGTGTATCGTTTCGTTGCTGGTATTTTCGAAAATGGAGGACGATTTCGCCGACGTTATCTAGCCGGATCTTATCTATATGCAGGCGATCAGGGTAAACAGCCTTTCAAAACGATATGTACTCGGCGGTGCCGCGCATAACTCGCTCCGCGACGTCATCGCCGGTATGTTCTCGCGATCCGGGCGGCAGCCGGCCGAGGAGGTGAGGGCCCTCGACGACGTTTCGTTTTCGGTCAATGAGGGCGAGACGCTCGGTATCATCGGGCGAAACGGCGCGGGCAAATCCACCCTGCTGAAGATACTGTCGCGGATCACCAAACCGACCGGCGGCAGTGTTGAGATCCGCGGCCGTGTCGGGTCGCTGCTCGAGGTCGGCACCGGTTTTCACAACGAACTGTCGGGCCGCGAGAATATATATCTCAACGGTGCGATCCTCGGGATGAAGCGTTCTGAGATCGAGGCCAGGTTTGACGAGATCGTCGCATTTTCAGAGATCGAGCGATTTCTCGACACGCCCGTCAAACACTACTCGAGCGGAATGTATATGCGGCTCGCATTTTCGATAGCCGCACACCTCGAACCCGAGGTGCTGATCGTTGATGAGGTCCTGGCGGTCGGCGACGTCGCCTTTCAGAAAAAATGCCTCGGTAAGATGCGCGATGTCGGGCAAAAGGGGCGGACCGTGATCTTTGTGTCGCACGATATGAACGCGATAACGCGTTTGTGCGACCGGGTCATCTGGATAAAGGACGGAAAACTGCGGCTCGACGGTGCCGCGAAAGATGTTGTCGGCGAATATCTGCACGATCAGGAGAGTGTCGGTGCCGAAAAACACTGGCCCGCCGCGTCCGCACCGTCAAGCGAATTTGTCAGGCTGACAAGCGTACGCGTTTGTGACGAGGCCGGTGCGACCGCATCGTCAGCGGACATACGGCGGCCGATCGGCGTTCAGATCAGTTACGAAGTGCTCAAGGACGGAAAAGTGATGGTGCCGAACCTGCACTTTTTTAACGAGACAGGCACGTGTATCTTCGTAACGCACGACTGGGAGGGCGGCTGGCGTGACAAACCGCGACCGGTCGGAAAGTACGTAAGTACGGCCTGGATCCCCGGCAATTTTCTGGCTGAGGGCTCGGTCTATGTCGGTGCCGCCGTAACGACCTATTCGCCGCTGGAGGTGCATTTTGTCGAGTGGGACGCGGTGACGTTCAACGTAATAGACAGTATCGACGGCGACTCGGCCCGCGGCGACTATGTCGGCGAACTGCCCGGTATAGTGCGGCCCGTGCTCGAATGGAGGACGGAAACGCCAGCCTGACGGACTATTTCTTTTTGAGGTAAAAGCACGCCTGATCGCCGCGGCACTCTCGATTGAGCCGGGCGGTCAACTCTTCCCATTCATCGAGCTGCTCACGGGTAAAGATGCTCGCCGCGACGTCGCCGCGGTACGCCCTCGGGTCGTGCATCGGGATATCGGCCGCGTATTGCTCACTGACGATAAACTGGGCCGGCGTCGAATCGTAAACGGTCTTTACGACCTCAAATCCGGCACGGGCCGCAATTTCATTAAATGCCTTGGCGGTAAACAAGAACAGATGCCGCGGCGGATCGAGCTGAAACCAATTGACGCCATAGGTTTCCCAGGCATAGCTTGCGACCGGTATCCTGATCAGGCACGTGCCGCCGTCAGCCAAAAGCCCCTTTATTTTCTGGAGGGCGTCAAAAGGGTCGGGCAAATGCTCGAACGAATGGTGGAGCATTATCAGATCGTAGGACGACGTGATGTCGTCGAGTCCCGCCTTGAGGACGCGAACATTGCCGGGATAGATCAGATCACGTTCGATAAATGCGTCGGCTCCGGTCAGGTTCGAAAAGCCAAACGAACGCAACTTACGCAGCAGCCCGCCGCCGCCGCATCCGACATCCAGGATCCGCGAACGCTGTGACAGCCCGAGCAGCGGTTCGCGCAGCGATTCGGGAAATTGGCCGGCGATCTCGGGCCTCCGCTCTGCAAACAGTCTGCCAAGCGTGCCGCGGCCGGTGGCCAGATACCTGCCGATCTGCCTGGCGGCAAATCTCCGTTTCAAGCTCGACTCGAGCTCATTTTCACCGTCGCCGAAGGAATAGTACCCTTCGGGGTAATGCTCGGCCAGATCCGGCACGTCGACGAGCTGTACCGTCCCGCAATTGCCGCACTCGAGATAGTGAAACGGCTCACGAGTGCCGAACATCATCTCGCGGGCTATGTGCTCACGGTTATCCTGCTTGTTACCGCAGATCTGGCAATAATCTTGCATATCAGCTTAATAAGTAAATCAAAAAAGTGTTAACTTGTGAAACAGATGAGCTTAGTCCATAAGATCGGCACCGCGATCGATGTCACCCGAAAGGGCGGGGTCCCCGGACTGTATTCAAAGATACAAGAGGTTTCGATCCGCATTGCGAAACGGCGTCGGGAACGCAAATGGATCGCGGCCCATGGCCATTTGGATCCGGCGGCAAGGGCGTCGATCGAGAGTACGATAGCCTCGCTGCCACGGTTGCCGCTGATCTCGGTCATAATGCCCGTATATAATGTCGATGAGATCTGGCTGAGAAAATGTGTCGATTCCGTACGCTCGCAGGTCTATCAAAACTGGGAACTCTGTATCGCTGACGATCGTTCTCCCAAACCGCATATTCGAACCGTGCTGGAAGAATATTCCAGACTAGACGAGCGGATCAAGGTGGTCTTTCGTGAGAAGAACGGGCACATTTCGGCGGCGTCCAATTCGGCGCTTGAGATCGCCTCGGGTGAATTTTGCGTGCTGCTCGATCACGACGACGAACTGACACCCGACGCACTATTTTGGGTTGCCCACGAGATCTGCAATTATCCGGACGTCGCGATGATCTACAGCGATGAGGATATGATCGACGACAAAGGGCGGCGGTTCGATCTCAAATTCAAGCCCGATTTTAGCTACGATCTTCTGCTGTCGCTCAATCTTGTGACCCATTTGTCGTCCTATCGCACCGATGTGCTAAGAAAGATCGGCGGATTCCGAGTCGGTTTTGAGGGAAGCCAGGACTTCGATCTTGCCCTGCGTGTGTTCGACGAGATCGGTGCCGGACGAATCAGGCATATTCCGCGCATTTTATATCACTGGCGTGCGATTCCCGGTTCGGTTGCCCTCAGCGGCGACGAGAAACCCTATGCTCACGACCGGGCGCGTTTGGCGATCGGTGAACATCTGAAACGATGCGGCGTTGCGGCCGAGGTCGAAGCCACACACCTCAACCTTCACCGTGTCCGTTACCGGTTGCCCGACGAAATGCCGAAGGTTTCATTGATCATTTACGGAGACAGATCGGCATTTTTTGATGAACGGCCGGGTACTACGGGTGACATCATTGTCGAGTCCGTACGGGTCTCGCAAACCGGTGAATTAGCGACGAGCTTGAATGAAGCGGTCGAACGCTCGTCAGGTGAGATATTGATATTCATTGACGCCGCGCTCGAACCGCCGGACGATTGGATTTCGGAACTAGTCCGTTTTGCTCTCCAACCAGGCGTCGGTGCCGTCGGGGCCAAGGTGATCGACAGCAATGAACGCGTGATCGACGGCGGCCTCGTATTTGGCGGCAAACGGCTCTGCAATGTGGCTCATTTTCGTTACCCTCAAAGCGAACCGGGAAATATGGGCCGAAATATGGTCATCGGAAACTATTCGGCCGTCTCGTTGAGCTGTATGGCAATGAGGCGGACTGAATTTGATGCGGCGGAGGGGTTTGATCGCGAGGTGGGCGGCAAATTTGCGGCTGCGGACCTTTGCCTTCGGTTAGGTGCGGCGGGCAAGAGGATCGTCCACGACCCATATGCCGTGATGCACCTGCCGGCAGGAAAGACACTCTCACGAATCCCTGCACCGACCGGGGCTGAGATCGAACGCTTTGCCGACAGATGGAGTTCGGTCATCACCCACGACCCCTTCTACAACCCCAATCTGCAAGCGACAAATGGCGACTTCCTGATCGATATCTAGCGTTCGCGGCCGATCGCGAATATCTTGATCAGTGCGAGGCCGGCAAAGAAACCGCCGATGTGGGCGGCATAGGCGACGCCGCCGGTTCCGGCCGGCGTAAGATAGCCGATCACGAGTTGGTAAACGATCCATATCCCGAGAGCGACAAAAGCCGGAACGGTCGTGAAAAAATTAAAGATGATCGCTTTGACCGGCTTGTTTGGGAACAACAACAGGTAGCCGCCCAAAACTCCCGAGATCGCGCCTGAGGCTCCGAGCATCGGGATGATCGAATCCGGCCCCATCAGGATCTGTGCCGCCGCAGCCGCAAAACCGCAAATAAGATAGAAGACAATGTAACGGATGTGCCCCAGGAGGTCTTCGAGATTGTCGCCGAAAATGAACAGAAACATCATATTGCCGAAGATGTGCATTATATCGCCGTGCATGAACATCGAGCTTATGAAGTTAAAATAGACCGGCAGCGGCGAGGGATAGTGGTGGATCTCGGCCGTTCGCCCAAGCGAATCGCGAAGGATCTGAATTCCGTTGAGATCGACGCCGGACGTGACCTCTTTCGGCACCAATGAGAATGCGTATGAGAACGCGTCATTGCTGCCGAGCTGTTGAAGCAGGACAAAGACGAGGATGTTGACCGCAATAATGCCGTAATTTACCACCGGCACGATGCGTCGGTCCGAGTTGTCGTCGCCGATCGGGAACATAATTTACTAGGTCGAAACTATCGGCTCGAGGCCCGTAACTTCTTCAAGCTCGGCCTCTTCCTTACGCCATTCGTCGTTGCGAAACGCATTTTCCCACTTTGCGATAACGACGGTCGCCAGGCAGTTGCCGACCACGTTGATGGCGGTGCGTGCCATGTCCATTAGCTCGTCGACGCCGAGTATAAGGATGACGCCCTCAACCGGAAGAGCAAATGACGCGAGGGTTCCGAGCAGGATGACAAGCGATGCACGCGGGACCCCGGCGACACCCTTTGACGTCAGCATCAGCGTAGCGAGCATAATGATCTGCTGCGTCCACGAAAGCTCGACGCCCGCCGCCTGTGCCACAAATATCGATGCCAACGCAAGATACAGCGTCGTACCGTCGAGGTTAAAGCTGTATCCGGTCGGCAGTACAAAGCCGACGATGCGTCGCGGTACACCGAGACGGGCGAGATTTTCCATCGCCTTGGGCAATGCCGATTCGCTCGAGGTCGTCGCAAAGGCGATCGACGCCGGCGTCTTTACCGCGTTGAAAAAATCCCTGAGCGGCACTTTGAAAATGAGCGCGATCGGGAGCAGGACGACGGCTGAGAAAACGACCAGTGCTCCGTAGAGTGTCAGCACGAGCGCACCGAGATTTTTGAGCACCCCGAGGCCCTGCTCGTTGTGGGCGATCGTATACGCCATCGCCGCACCGACGCCGACCGGTGCGAATTTCATCACGTACTCGGTAAAGCGGAACATAATGTCGGCGAGTGATTGGCACCAGTCGACGACCGGCTTTGCCTTTGGCCCGATCCCGGTCACGGCAAGCGCGAAAATTACCGAAAATATGACTATCTGAAGCACGTCGCCCTCAGCCATCGCCTTGATAATAGATGTCGGAGAAAGGTGGGCGATGATGTCGCCGAAACTCTGCGGTTTTGCCGGCGGCTCCGGTGCGGTCAGGCCCTTTGCCGCGGCACTCGCCGCATCCGCCGCTTTCTGTGCGGCTATTGCCGATTGGACATCGGCCTCTGCCAACGCATTCGGGTTGGTCGGTGCCTGCAAACGCAGTTCTTCGGCCTTCTTCGCGGCGTCAGTCGATTCCTTTGAGTATGTTTGGGCTTTTTGTGCGAGAACCGCTTTGTCCTCGCCCTTGGCGATGCCGGCGAGCGAGACGCCGTCGCCCGGACGCGTGATATTTACCGCTGCCAGGCCGATGACCAGTGCCAAAGTCGTGACGACCTCGAAATACAGCAGGGCCTTGACCCCGATCCGCCCGACCTGTTTGATGTCGCCGGTCCCCGAAATGCCAACCACCAGCGTCGCAAATATCAACGGGGCGATGATCGATTTGATCAGGTTGAGAAACAGCGTCGACAGCGATCGGATAAACGACAATAGTGTCTGTGTTTCCAAACCGAAAACATGGTGATCGCCCGATTTGAGGTCTATCTCGCGAATAAGCCAGCCGAGAAAAATACCTAGCACAAGGCCGATCATGATCTTCCAGGTCAAAGAGATCTTTGGCAGTTTCATATTTGTAATTTGTCTATCCAATTATTAACGGAGAAGACCGAGCCTAATTGGATGAGAAGTAAAGGATGCGGCTGAGTGTAACAGAAATTTGCTCTATTTGAAATTGCGCCGCGGCACCCGCCGGATCCAATGAGAAATGCCCGCCGATAATTGTCGGCGGGCAGTCCCCGGTGAACCAAATTGCCGGCCGCGGATCACGGATTTGCGGCAATCGCGGGCTTGAGCAATTCGTATCCCTCGCTCTTCGCGACAAAGGTCGCGGCGGTCACATCGCCCACCACATTCAGCGTCGTCCGGCACATATCGAGGATACGGTCCACGCCAAGGATAATGGCGATCAACGCGGGGTCGATCCCGATCATGAAGAGTATGCCGATAATGAACGGTATCGATCCGCTAGGCACGCCGGCCGTTCCGATGCCGCCGAGGATCGCCAGATAGACCACCATCAACTGAAGCGCGATCGTCAACTCGACGCCGGCCAGCTGTGCCAGAAACAGTACCGTGACCCCTTCGTAAAGTGCTGTCCCGTTTTGGTTTGCTGTCGCTCCGACCGTCAGGACAAAACTGTTGATCTCCTTCGGCACGCCTAGATTTTCATGTGTGACCCGCAACGCGGTGGGCAGCGTCGCGTTTGATGACGACGTCGAAAAGGCCGTCAGTGCAACGGTCTCGATCCGCTTGAAGAAATCGAACGGGCTGATCTTCGACAAAAATCGGATCGAGAGCGAATATACGCCAAATAGATGTATGCCGAGCCCGAGCAGAACGGTCACCACGAACCAACCGAGCGAAAACAGCAGTTCAAATCCAAATTGAGCGATGTTGTTAAACAGCAGGCAGGCGACCGCGTACGGTGCCCCCTTCATTATCATATCGATGACCTTTGCGGTCACGGCAAACAGCGATTCGTTAAATTTAACGAACGGGCCCGATGCGGCCTCGGGCAGGAGCGTGATCGCGATGCCGATGATCAGGGCAAAGAACATAATGTGCAGCATGTTCGGGCTGGCACCGGACACCGAGTTGAATACATTGCTCGGGACGATCGTCTTTACCACCTGCATCAATGCCGAATCGGACGCGGCCGAGTCAGCGGCCTTCTTCTGCGCTTCGGTTGCCGCCGAACCCGCGGTGCTGAATTCGGCCTTGAGCGCGGCGGCCGTTTCCGCACTGATCCGCTCGCCGGGCCTGATCGTATTCGCGAGCGAAAGCCCGATGACCACCGAAATAGCTGACAGGATCAGCGTGTAGGCAAATGATTTCAACCCGATGCGGCCGAGCTTTCGGATATCGCCGATGCCGGCGACGCCGACCACGAGCGACGAGAACACGAGCGGGACCACGATCATCAGCAAGAGGTTAAGAAATAGCTGGCCGATCGGGCGGGTAAAATTCTCAACCGTCCACGATACCCATGGATTTGTGCCGCCCAACGTCCAGTTCATCACCAGGCCGCCGATGACGCCGACCGCGAGACCAATAAATATCTTGGTATGGAGCGGCATTCCCTTTGGCCGATCCGGCGTGTGGTCGTCGAGGTCAGTCGAAAGTGCAAGCTCGTATTCGTCGTATTTCAGCGTTTCATCGCTCTTATCGGTCATCTTAAAACTCTCCGTAAGTTAATTTGGGCAAATAGTGGGAAGAAGGCTTTTCGAATCAAGGAATGCTGAAATTTTACCAAAAATATCGCCCCGCGTGAATTTTTTGATACGATTGGGGAGGATCAATATGTTCGAATCCATACATTTCAGTTCACATGGCCGGCAGACGACCTCTGCGTCGCGGCCCGAGGTGCTCGACAAACTGCGGGCGATCGTCGGGGCCGATAATGTGGTGGTCGATCCCGACAAGGTCGAGCCTTACGGAGCGGACGCCGTCAAAGAGAAATTTCCGCCCGAGGCGGTCGTTTTCCCTGAGTCGACCGAACAAATGACCGCCATTTTGGAGCTCGCCAACGAGTATCTTTTTCCGGTGACGGCTCGCGGCGGCGGCGTCGGATACACGGGCGGGGCCGTGCCGGTCGACGGCGGCATCGTCATCGGTACCGACCGGATGAACAAGATCATCGAGATCAACGTCGATGACCTCTATGCCGTCTGCCAGCCCGGCATCACGACATACGCCCTGCAGCAGGCGGTCGAAGAGCATGGCCTGATGTTCGCGCCCGATCCGGCCAGTTATAAGGACAGCTTTATCGGCGGCAATATCGCCGAGAATGCCGGCGGTATGCGTACCCCCAAGTACGGCGTGACCAAGCATCACGTCCTCGGGCTCGAGGTGGTCACCGCGACCGGTGAGGTCATCCGAACCGGCGGCAAAACTGTCAAGAACGTCGTCGGCTTTGACCTGACGGGTCTGATGTGCGGCAGCGAGGGAATGCTCGGGATCATCACCGAAGCGACGCTCAAGCTGCTGCCGATGCCCGAGGCGACCTCGACCGTGCGGGCCAATTTTCATTCGATGGAGGCCGCCTGCAAGGTCCTGACCAAATTTACGCCTGAGGGCCTGTTGCCGATGGCGATGGAGGTCATCGACAAATACTGCGTCGCCGCCGTCGAGGAGAATTTTGCCTTCGGTCTGTCGCCCGACGCCGAAGCGATCCTGCTCGTCGCCGTTGACGGCTCACGCGAGGAGGTCGAGCGCAACGCCGTGACCATCGAACGCATCATCGGCGAAAACGGCGGCTTTGACATCCTGCGTGCCCGTTCAAAAGAGGAGGAAGACAAGCTGTGGGACGTCCGCCGGGCGATCAGCCCGAGCCTGATGAAATACGGAACGCTGAAGATCAATGAGGACGTCGTAGTTCCGCGTTCAAAGGTGCCTGAGCTTGTCGCGCGTATCGAGGAGATCGGCAAGAAACACAACACGTTTGTAGCCAATTTCGGCCACGCCGGCGACGGTAATATCCACGTCAATTTTGTGATCGACCGCGAAGACCCCGATCAGATCGCCCGTGCCCGTCTGTGTGTCGCCGAGACATTTCAACTATCAGTGAACCTGGGCGGCACCATTTCGGGCGAGCACGGCATCGGCTACGTTAAATCAGCCTATATGGACTATGCTCTCGACCGTTCCACGATCGAGGTCATGAAGGGTATCAAAAAGGTATTTGACCCGAACGGCATCCTGAATCCCGGAAAAATGTTTGTCTGACACAGACCATTTTCGAAACATTTATGATCAAAAATCTATTTGGCAAACCGTTGCTGCTGGCAATGCTGGTCCTTATCTGCGGCGGGATCGCCGTCCAGGCGCAGAAAAAGACGATCATCCTCGTCCGCCATGCCGAAAAAGATGTCTCACCGACGGCTGACAAGGTTGACCCGCCGCTGACTGAGATCGGGCGCCAGCGTGCCGCCCGGCTCGTCACGACCATCAAACGGTACAAGCCCGGCGCCGTTTACTCGACCAACTTTATCAGGACGCGCGACACAGCGACACCGACCGCACTCTGGCGAAAAAAGCCGGTGACCATCTTTGACCCCAAAAAGCTGGACGAGTTTGTCGCGGGCGTGATGGCGTCGAAGACAAAGCGGTTTTTGATCGTCGCCCATAATACGACCACGCCGACGCTCGCAAATATGTTTATTAAGGAAGAAAAGTACAAGCCGCTCTCGGAGTCGGAATACTCCAAGATGTGGATCATCAAGATCCGCAATGGCAAGGTCAAGAGCTGTGATGTGATCGAATATTGAGGGTTACAGTCCCAGCCGCGTCTTAAGCCCTTCTTCACCCCAGCGCATTATGGTGTCGTGGTTCCAGCGAAAGAACGGCCCGGCAATAGGTGCGAGCAGATTCATCCAGGCTTTTGTCGTTCTCACACGCCAGTCGTACCGCACCCGCGTTCGGTCAAGGTTGACCGCCTCAAATTGCCACAGCCCTTTTCCGTCAAGCTCGCCGAAAGCTCGCGCTTCGATCAGCTTGTGCTTATCGACGCGCACGACCTCGCTGTCAAACTCAAGTCTGTAGGGCAATGCGCTGCGCCAAACGGTACGGCGGATCGAGCCGACGCCGCTCTCGTCGCCCTTTTTGAGCTCGCTGACGCTGAGTACGCCTTTCCACCATTCGGGCCATGCGTCTACGTTCTCGATCGTTTCCCAGACCCTTTCGACGGAGGCGTCAATGTTCCATATCGTGACGAATTGATAATCGCTCATATGAAAAGAGAGGTGGTATCAAACAGCACCTCTCACACTTAGGCCTCAAATCCCGCATTATGGTTTATTTCTTTGCAGCCGTTTTAGCAAAATATCCCTGCCGGTGGGTCACCTTGACCTTATCTTTGACAAGCAGCTGATTGGTCAACTGGATCTCGATCTTGCGGTACGATCCGTCGCGTTTCTGGTCAGACGGTTCGTAGGCGATCAGGTACTGCGAACGCATCTCTTCCTGGATCTGCTTGAAAGCATCGCGAAGTTCGCGCTCGTCCCGCGGAAAATATGCCCGGCCGCCGGTCCGCTCAGATATCTTGTTGAGCGACCCCTTGTCCACGCCGCTGTAAAAATTATCGCCGATGCCGACCGAGTAGATGATCGCCTCGGCCTTGAGTGCGGCCTGAACTGCATCATCGAGCTTTTTGCGTCCCGAGGTATTCATTCCATCCGATAGCAGGATGATCGCCCGCCGCGTTTTTTCGGGTGCCGGCCCGAGCACCTCGTCCGATGTGACCCAAATGGCGTCCCAGATTGCGGTCGAACCCGCGACCATCTGATTGTCGCCCGAGATCGGCGGAGTTCCGGCGATAACGCCGCCGCCGACATAGCCCGATGGCGGAACGAACTGGACGCGGTCGACCGCCCGCCGCAGCCGCGTGAGATTGTTGGTCATTCCCTGCTCGAGCGTCGTCTCGCCGGTAAATGAGATGATCGACACCTCGTCCATTTTCGGTCGGACGACCGACTCGATGAACGAGATCGCCGCAGCCTTTTCTTCGGGCAATGTCCGCTCCTGCGAGATGCTCGTGTCGATGACGATCGCCAGGCTCAGCGGCAGATCGACCTGGCGTGAAAATGCCACGATCTCTTGTGGGGTGCCATTCTCCAAAATACGAACATCGGCCTGCCTGAGGTCGGTCAACAGCCGCCGGTTGCGGTCCTGTGCGGTAAAGAGTACGTTGACGACCTCGGTGTCGATCTTGATGATCTCGTCATCCTCGGCCGGCGTCGGGGTCGGTGTCGGCGTAGCCCTAACGGTGCCGGGCGCATCGGCCTGTTGAGCCGAAACGAAATTTACGCCGACGGCCGAGACGGCCGCGAGTGCGAGCATCGTAATGGTGAGAATGGCGTTGCGCCTAATGGTCATCTTGGAACTCCCGCAAAAACTACTTCAGGCTGTCCTTAACTGCGCGATAACTGGTCTTGGTCCTGATCTTCAGGTCCTTGCCGCGGTCCTTGTCGGCAAACCGGACCTCGATCTTGCGGTCCTTGCCGTCATAATTCTGATTGGCCGGCCGGTACGTGATGATGTACTGCGAACGAAGTTCCTCGGAGATCTTTTTGAACGCCCGTTCGAGTTCGAGCATATCGCCGGTAAAGAAAGCCTCGCCCCCCGTTTCTTCGCACAGTTGGGTCAGGTACTTGTCGCCCTTGTCCTTGACGGTTCCGGCCTCGACGCCGGGCACCGTGCCCAGAAAGCCTGCCTTGGTAGAGATGCCGAAGATCGTGGTTTCGGTTCGCTGCGCAATGTCGATCGCGTCCTTGAGCTCGGCCCGGCTAAACGTATCGTCGCCGTCCGTAATGAGCACGATCACGCGGCGGCCCGGCACGTTGCGGAGCTTTTCATCCGAAAACTGCCACACGGCGTCGTACAGCGACGTCTGCGAACCGACCTTGCTGACCTTATCGACCGCACGGTCGAGGAGGTCGAGCTTGTCCGTAAAATCCTGCCGCAGCGTGACCTCGTGATCAAAGGTCATAAACGCCGCCTTATCTTTACGAAGACGCGTCACCGTGTAAATGAAATTCTTTGCCGCCTCTTTCGAAAACCCGATCTTGCCGGCGGTCGACGGCGACGTGTCCATCAGGACGCCGACAAATACCGGCGGATTGGTCTTTTCGTCCGAAAAGAAAGTGACCTCTTGCTGGACACCATCCTCAAAGACCTGAAAATCACCGCGTGTAAAGCCCGTCACCAGCTTATTTTTCTGCAGGACCGTCACCGGCAGGCGAACCTCGAAGATCTTGGTCACGCCGGGATCGTCCGAAGGGTTAACGGGCGGCGTCGGCGTCGGGGTCTGGGCCCGGACATCCATGATCGCCGCAAATGACAAAATGAGGGCTGCCAACAAAATGAAGCGGTAGTTTGATCTCATAATCAGCAATGTCGTTTTCACCTTGAAAATACAACGTTTTCGATGCGTCAGAGCGACGTTGTGTTGTCCGGACGCAACCCCGAAGTATAGCAAAATTGGGCTCGAACCTCACGCTGTTGAACCGATATTGCTTCCGGCGATTGCACGGCCGACGCCTTTCAAGTAACAATTGGAATTACGCTTTTAACCATATGGATCCCAATATTTTCAGAGAGTATGACATTCGCGGTATCGTCGGCCCGCAGCTGACGACCGGCACGGTCGCCACGCTCGGCAAGGCGATCGGGACATTTTTCAGCCGTAACGGTGCCCGGCGCATCGCGATCGGCTATGACGCGCGTGTCAGTTCGCCGCTGTTTTGCGAACTGCTCAAACAGGGGTTCAACGAAACGGGCTGCGACGTCGTATTGATCGGCATGGTGCCGACGCCGGTGCTCTATCACACGGTCTTTACCCGCGATGTGGACGGCGGCGTGATGATCACGGGCTCGCACAATCCGCCCGATCACAACGGGTTTAAGATATGTCTCGGCAAAGCAACGCTTTTCGGTTCACAGATACAGGAGATCAAACAGATCGCTCTGGCGGGCGACTTTGCCTCGGGCGTCGGTTCGGTCGAGCATCTCGACGTGTTGGGCGAATATTGCCGCGATATCGTATCGCGGATCGAGCTCGGGCCGCGGCCGATCAAGGCGGTCGTCGACGCCGGCAACGGTATGGGCGGCGTGACCGGCGTGCCGGTCTATAAGGAGCTCGGCGTTGAGCTCGTCGAGCTGTTTACCGAGCCTGATTCGAGCTTTCCAAACCACCATCCGGACCCGACCGTTACCGAAAATCTCAAGGACACGATCGACGCGGTGCGCGCAACCGGTGCCGACATCGGCATCGCGTTTGACGGCGATGGCGACCGCATCGGCATCGTGGATGAGAACGGCCGGATCATCTGGGGCGACGAGTTGATGGTGCTGCTCTCGCGGTCGATACTCGCGGCCCGGCCCGGGGCGACGATCATCGCCGAGGTCAAATGTTCGCAAACGCTCTATGACGACATCGCCAAACACGGCGGCAACGGCATTATGTGGAAGGCAGGCCACTCGCTGATCAAGGCGAAGATGAAGGAGACCGACGCCGCACTGGCGGGCGAGATGAGCGGCCATATCTTTTTTGCCGACCGCTTTTACGGGTTTGACGACGCGACCTTTGCCGGTGCCCGCGTGATAGAGATACTGTCAAAGGCCGATAAGCCGCTCTCGGCACTGCTCGCCGATCTGCCGCCGACATTTTCGACGCCGGAACTGCGTGTCGACTGTTCCGACGATACCAAATTTGACGTTGTCGCCAGGGTTGCCGAGTATTTTGCCCGCGATCACGAGGTGATCACCATCGACGGGGCCCGCATCATCTTCGAACACGGTTGGGGCCTTGTGCGTGCTTCGAACACACAGGCGATCCTCGTCCTGCGTTTCGAGGCCCAGTCCGACGAACACCTGGCGAAGATACGCTCGATCGTTGAGACAAAAGTCGACCAATTTATCGCCGAGGCGGAAAAAGGCTAGGACGGACCGATCCCTGTCACCTGCCGCTCACTGAAAATCACTTCTCTGCAGGATACGGTCCAGCTCCCTATTCTGACCGGAAACTCTATTCCTGTCTGGTACTATTGTAGGGGCGTGTTACAGTCCGATGACGTTGTATTCTGTCGCGTTCGTGATGTCGTTGTCTTCGTCGGTCATTGGACCAACCAGAATACTGAAAAGTTTATCAATAACCCGAGCTGAGCGATCACGGGCAAGAATCGCAATAAAGAAGGCCTGGCACCTATTTTTCTTAATACCTCAAAACGACTGAGTTACTTCCACCTATCCAACCGTTATTAGTATCCTGAAACGTAACAACAAAGAGATTGTCAGCTGTCGGGCTTTGTTCCGAGACCCAAGTGTTTCCGTCATCGATTGTGGAATAAATACTTCCCCCTAGTCCCACAACCCATCCATGGTTACCATCAAAATAGCCATCGACGAGTCCATTAGCATTCAACGGCGACTTATCTTCCCAAGTTTTTCCATCATAGCTCCTTAGCAAAATACCCTTTATGATGGGTTTTCTATTGTCGATAACGCGGGAAATCTTCGTACCGATTAACCATACGGAATTTTCCCGAATCAAAATTTTTGTAATGCCTCGATTCTCACCTAGATTTTGATACTCCCATTTACCACTGCGAAAGGACGCAACGATCCCATTGGGGCCAGCAGCCCACATTTCTGGCGAATTCCCACGAAACAACTTGGTTAACTGCTCTTTTCTTTCAAAAACCTCCAACACATCCATCTTGTCATTCGTGACCGTAGCCTTAACAATTCCACCGTCACCGACTAACCACAAATAACCGTTTACATCGAAACAGATTCCCGTGAAGTCCGAGAAACGTTTGCCCAACTTTTGTCTGCTTTTAGAAGACGGGGCCACGACCTCCCAAGCCAATCCGCGATTTAGTGAGTGCATTAATACGGGAACACTCTTCGCACCGTCTTCGAACTGTTTGCCCACGACCCAAAGGCCGTGGTCGCTATTTACGAAGTCAAACATTGCGCGATTTAGAAAATTATGACTGGTTTCCCACGTATTTCCTCCATCGTAGGTAGTCTTGACAGAAGCCACAGTTAAAGCCACTCCCATATCGTGATCGAAAAAGAAAAGGTCAATGTAGCTTGGACTATCATCGATTTGACTACCAGAAATCTTGATCCAGTCTTTCTTGGGACTGGAGATAAATCCATTTATACCCTGATCCTTGGTCGCCAACAATAAGAAGATCACCATCACGAGGGCACCCAAAATAGTTATAGAAATCGAACCTCTTATCATTGCTCTGCCATCCTTAATTGAGTCCTGTTTCCCCTTCGTCGCAACGCGTTTTCAGAATCAACCGAGCCATCGGTGTTAATACCGCGAAGACGATCAGCAGCGTGACCGTGCTCGTGAGCATCTATTTCGTAAACAGAACCAAATCTAAGGGGGTTACGGTCACTCGATATATCTTTCCCCTGGTTAGGCATCGCCTGAAACGCCGCGTTAGCATCTCGCACCGCATTATTTGAAACAAAAATCTGGATATTTCCACTTGGACTAGCCTCCGCAGGAATAGTAACTCCTCCACCCGAAGCTGCGACCGATTCTCCTAGAGAGTCGGTGTCCGCAATTCGGAATTCTACAATTCTTGAGCTCTTCAATATAAATCCCATTCCCGCACTGTACGCCTTTTCATCACTATTACCTCCAATTTGCGAAAATGCCTTGTAATCAGATTCGTCAATCGCTAATATTGTGACGTCGCTTTTCGATGCACCCGAACCGGAACAACCTTGAACACAAGCCTTTCCCACTTTCACATATCGCCAGCGTTCCTCACCTAGTTCCGCCCTTAATCTCTGCAACGCCCTTTTCTGGTCGGCGGCCGACCCTGTTAGAACTTCCACCTCACCGGACGGGTCAACAAATATCAAAGGATTATTTTGCACATAGATATATCGATTCCATCGCGTTGGCTTTGAAATGTAACGATCTAACATTTTCTTCGCCTTTTTTGCATCTTTCTGTTGCTGAACCTCGGCAACTATCTTATACGGGTCTACTGAATAATATCGACCTAAGTTCTTTCCATAAGTCCTTGCCTGCGCAAAATCCAGCCCGGTTTCGGTGTCCCGTTCATACCCGGTAAATTCTTGCCTGACATCATTTAATTACCACTGGTAGCTTTTCAACTATAAAGCACGGAAGCATTTTGAAATCTGTCGGAATTTCTTCAGTCTTGCCAGATTCGGTTAGTTCGTAATCCCTAAACTCGGTAGGCCTTAAAAAATACTTTTCGCCTTCTCTGTATGATACATTTCCGACGCAATCTTGGTTTTGTTCGTGTTCCCTTCGTTCTCTGAGAATAAACTTCAATTTTTTGTTAATCTCGGATTCGCTCAGACTGCGGTCGTACATTTGATATTTGACGAGGATATATTTATTACCGGCAAACTTTTCGTCATTCCATCTATCCACTCGCACGATCCAATTCTCAATCTGTACCCCGAAGCTTCTTGAACCTTCGCAAGATGGGCATCGATTGTCCTTCTTAAACGCGACAACCGCACCGTCGGCAACATACTTTGGTATTGCCTGCGCGTTGACGAGGCCAGCCAATAACAGGAAAAGAACTACCTGTGCGATCATCGATAAAATTCTTTTGGTCATGGTTTCTCCTTCGGTTTAACTGGTGTTTGCGTCGGGGCCGTGGGTGCAACAACCTTGTCGATATCTCCGACAAGATTGGGAAAATTTCCCCTAGTTATAGACGCAAGCGGTATAGGAGTTTTGAATTTTTTGGTGACAGTGACCGAAGTGCCTAACCTGCCGAAATTGAACGTTGCATCCCGGCTCGAGACTCTTGCCCCAGCTAAATTTGAAGCATCTGACAATTCAATTTCCACACCACCAAAAAACTGATTAGCTGTCGCGTGTGACGAATTGTAAAGAGCATCGGGGTTGTCGGGATCAAACAAATCTAACGAGCTTTCATAACCTTCGATTGCTTCGTGAGCGATTACTTCTCCCGCGAGAGTCTTATTGCCGCTGGCGTTTAATTTGCTCAAATCTGAAAGGTCAACTGAATTCTGCCCAGCGCCATCGAATCTGCCGAATGTTATTTTGTCCGAGCTCATCTCCACGTTTAACGTAGCCTTGCCAAAGGAATCGGTAATCGCTCCGTAGAGCTTTCGTTCCGATTTGGACAATTTACTCGCATCGACCTTACCGACTATCGCTAATTTTCCGTTCTTGATTTCAACCTTGAATTGGGCATCCTTTCGATTGTTTAAATCCGTAGTTACCTGCTCTTGGCAGGCCTTTGTTTGCTCCTTATTGGTTTTGCAGTTAACCGCAACTTCCAATCCATCTGGATCGACGAAAGTTAAGGGATTGTTTCGCGTGTAAGCATACAAATTCCACGCTTGAGGGTGCGGCAAACGTCTAAATTCAATGTAAAGCGGGTCCGGCGAGGTAAAGCGCCCCAAAGAATTTCCGTAGTACCGTGCTTGAGCGAAGTCTAACCCCGACTCATTATCCCGTTCATAGCCGGTAAACTGCTTTCTGACTGCATCACCGACATAACCACTTGTTGACCGGCTTCCTGTTGCGGCGATCTCTTCGCCGAAGGGGTGGTAGTCGTGGCGGGAAGTGACGGCTCCTGTGACGTCGGTGTTGATCCGGGGACTTCCAAGGTGGTCGGCGGTTAGATACGCGACTTTTGCATCATTTGCCGAAGCCACAACCGTGGAATACTCCGCGATCTGTTTCCCGGCGGCGTCATAAACAAAGATCGTCACTTCGCCGGTTCCCGGAACCTCTTTCTTCACCCTTAGTCCGTCGCCGTCGTACCAGTATTTCCCGATGGCCGCGTTCGACGAATTCCTGACCTCGACCTGCTTATTCTCTCCGTCGTAAATGAACGTCTGCCCATTAGCATCCGTCAGAGTATTGCCAGCAGAATCATAGGTATAGTCCTGTCCGGAATTCATACGGTTGTTGTTCCCGCTGTTGATGCCCGGATTTAGCTGCCTTCTGAGCGTCGCACACAGTTCCGTATTGGAATTACAAAGCTTATCGAATCCTGCAAACGACGTATTAGGCTCGACAAAGTTACGATTGCCATAACGGTCATAACTAAAATCCTGCCGCCAAGTCTGCGTTCCGTTTGATGTTTCACTCGCATCGTCAAGCCGGTTCAACGAGTCGTACGTATGGTTCTGTATCAGCGGATACGTCATCCTCGGAACCGTGATCGTTTGGCTTAGCAGATTCCCATTATTCAACGTCGTCGTCGCGCCGAAGAATGGCGATATCTGACGGTCTTTTTTCGGCATCCTCACACTCGCGTTTCGAAAGGCGTAGTAGAAGGCCGTCGTATACATTCTCAAAGATTCCGAGAAAATACCGGCCTAAAATGCCCCTGTTTTCCAAATCCTCTTGATTGGAAGATTGGGTGAAGAAGGTTTTTAATGCTCTAAATTTCTCGTCGAAATTTACATTAGTCCGTTGATCGGCGAAAACCCAATAAAGGCTTCGAAAAAATGAATTATCGGGTTCTAAGTCAGCCGCCCGTTTAATCATTTTTATACCGTCTTCAAAGCTTCTATCGAAGTGCGACTCGCCACGAGTTATCATTGCACCAGCAAATCCCAAAAAAAGTGCGCTATTACTATAGTGCGAACACGACTCGTCAAACATTTGGCGCAACTCGCCCTCCCAAACCATTCGCATTTCTTCTGGAAAACTCCCCTCAACGATACGATCAAGCAAAACAAACATCGCTCTCAAATAGAGCTCGATATCATCTTCTGATCCGTCTAAATTCGCATGCACAAATTCGATACTCGAATCCGAATTTGGATTCTCTTCGAAATCGTTCAATAGTTCATTCAACTCACATCTCATTTCTTTAGCCCCTTTCAGAACATTGTGTT
>CALDGX010000197.1 GCA_937941715.1 uncultured Chloracidobacterium sp.
TAGTATTTATCTATACCGCCAAACCGGACACCAAGGCCCGGACCGACGGCGACCTTCGCTCGCTCGAATTCGTGCCGAAAGGGTTTACGCTCGACAACTAGGCGGAGCCTTAGTATCCCCTACATTCGGATATCGCGTTTCGGCCCGGTGTATGTTAATCTTTTCGGCGTAAAACCTGACTCATTATTCAACAATTACGGAGTTGCCCCGAAGTATCGTTAAGGGATCCGGATCGCACTATCAACACCGGTTGAACATCGGCGATCTTCAGGCTGATACCCGTGGGCTTGCATCCTTGTTTCGTTACCGTTTCATTTAGAGACCATATGAAGATCACGCTCGCTTTCGCTTTTGCCGTCATTTTGTCGATCCTGTCGCCCGCATCCGTCCGCTGTCAGGCAGCGGAACCGGCCGAATGGACATTGATGTTCTATATGGACGCCGACAACAATCTCGAAGCCCCTCAAATGGTGGACATCGAAGAAATGATGAAGGTCGGCTCGTCGGCAAAGGTCAATCTGATCGCCCTCATCGACCGCAGCGCAAAAGGCGAGAGCGCTGATGAACGAGGTTACACGGACCGCGCCGTCGGCGGCATCAAACCCTGGACGTCGGCAAAATATCTCGTTATCGAAAAAGGGCGGCTGCATGAGGTCGCTGACTGGGGCGAACTAAATATGGGCGACCCGGCCAATCTGAAACACTTTTTCGACGAAACGGTAAAGCAGTTTCCCGCAAGACGCTACGGCGTCATATTCGGTGACCACGGAGCCGGTTGGCCCGGCATCCTCAGCGACGAGAGTGCCGACAGCAACGGCATAGATATGTCGGAAATGCCTGTCGTGCTCAAGGATTTTATGACCAAGAACGGCAAGCTCGACCTGATCGGCTTTGACGCCTGCCTGATGGCAAATTTTGAGGTCGCCCGGACCGTTGCACCGTATGCCAAAACGATGGTCGCCTCGGAGGAACTCGAACCCGGCGATGGATGGAACTACACTCCGTTGATGACCAGACTGTCCCAAAACCCCGCAATGGACAGTTTCGAATTGGGACGGATCGTGGTCGACACGTATCGCGATTACTATTTCGCAACGGAAACTCAGGAGAACTATGTGACCCTCAGCGTCATCGATCTCGCCAAGATCGACGCCCTCGCCGCTGCCATCAGTGACCTTGCCATGACCAATCAGGGCTTGGTGAAAACAGGCGGACGGGACTCGATGATGAAGATCGCCAGAGCGAGGAGCAAGGCCTCGGAGTTTGGCAAGGACGAAGGTTCGTCAGCCTACAACTTCGACATCGTTGTGTTGGCCGAGAATATCAAACTCCAAACTCCTGCCTCGGCCAGATCCGCCGACGCTGTTATCGCCGCCGCGAAGGCCGCCGTGGTCTACAAGATCAATGGCTCGACACATGCCCGGGCAACCGGCCTCTCGATCTATTTCCCGGACAACAGTGCCGGCATAAAGGGAATGGGATACGACCGACACCCGTTCTACAGTTCGTTCAAATGGCCCGCACTGCTGGCCGAGGTGTTTGCCGTGCTCCAAAAAGATACGCAGGCACCGCAGGTCCAACCGGTCGAAACTACTGACAAGGATATCGCCAAGGACGATGTCGTACAGGTTTCGGCCAAGGTCAATGCCGACGACATTGAAGAAGCCACGTTCGTGCTCGCGGCAAACGAGGACAAGCGATCCGTGATCATCGGTTCGATGCCGGCTTTCCCCGACGAAAAAGGAGTACTGCACGAGGAGTGGGACGGCGGTTGGTTTACCATCAGCGATGGCAAGAACCAGCAGATCTGCCCGATCACCGGCTTTGAACGGATTGAGGAAGGCGAAGAACAGTTCATGATCGAGGTGCCCGCCCAGATACGATTCGTTGGCGGCAAACAGTGGCGTGATATCACGCTCAATTTCGTCCTTGACCTGAGCGGCAGCGAAGCAACGGGCGAATTTGTGTCGGCTTTCGAATTCGTAAAGGGCAATCCGCGTGAGATCGACCTTGAAAAGGGCGACAGCATTCGGCCGGTATTTCTTATGGTGGATGAAAATGGTGATGTTGAGCCGATCGCCTCAAACGACGCGACTGACATTCTCAGCGTCGGCGCCGAGGGCGAGCTGTTTATCGGTTACGAGGATGTTCCGGCCGGCGACTATTCGATCGGGTTCCTCGTGACTGATTTTGCCGGAAATACGACGGATGAGTTTGTTGACGTCACCCTTGAATAGATGTTCGCGTAAATATGAAAGTAATAACCCTTGTCTCGCTTCTCCTGGTGTTCTCGTCGCTGGCGTTGGCGCAGCCGCCGTCGATCGCCAAACCGCAGGAAACGCCGCCGCCCGCCAAACAGGCCGCTGCCGATGATGCAC
>CALDGX010000198.1 GCA_937941715.1 uncultured Chloracidobacterium sp.
CAACTATTCGTTTTTTGAACTTACGCGATGTAATATCGTATTTGTTTCGAGGACCGATTGGACTGAGATCGCTTGATGCGACCACGATGAGAGAGCTTTCGCTTAATAACTGCAGGCTGGACAAGCGATACGACATCCGCGACGGACTCGGCCGCGGTAGTTACGCTGAGATATTTATCGCCCGGGATACGCTCGCGTCACCCCAGTCGCCGCACAGCACCGTCGTGATCAAGGCGCTGAACGTATTTCTACAGGATGACCTCGACGCCGACCTCGAACGCACGCTCGTCGAAAATTTTCAAAACGAAGCGATCGCACTTGACCGCGTTCGGCACCCGAATATCATCAGCCGCATCGGACACGGCACGGCCCGTGACCTAAAGGGAACTGTCTTTCATTACCTCGTACTCGAATATCTGCCCGGCGGCGACCTGCAGAATGCCGTGAGAAAAGGCCGTATTCCGCTCAAGCGGTCGATCAGTTATATTGAGCAGGTTTGTGCGGGGCTCGCGCATGCACATTCACGGGGGATCATTCACCGCGACATCAAGCCGCAAAATTTGCTCCTCACCGCCGATCACGAGACGGTGAAGATAGCGGACTTTGGCGTCGCCCGCATCACGCTGAATGACGCTCCGATCACGCGGGTCGGCACCAATATTTATGCTCCGCCCGAGCACAGTCCGTTATCGGCAGACCGATCTGATCAACCGGCCCGGCTTACGCCGGCTGCGGACGTCTATTCACTTGCAAAATCAGCCTATACACTGATCACCGGCGAGGCTCCGAGGGCATTTGCCAACAGCCCGATAACCTCGCTGCCCGACGATTTTCGGGACGAAGATTGGTCCGATGAGCTGACCCGCGTATTGCGGCGGGCGACGGCCGACGATCCGTTTGAGCGGCAGCAGAGTGTCGATGAATTTTGGAACGACCTTGCGGGTGTTCGCCAGATCGTCGACGATGGCGAGGTCAGCACGGTCATACGCCCGCGGCACGATCAGCCGCAGCCTCATGTTGCCCGCGGTTATACACCGATCGTTCCGGCTCAGCCAAATTTCGAACCCGTCTCAGACCCGGCTTTCAGGGTTGCGGGACGCTCCGAGCGGATGCAGCCGGCGATGCCGCCGACCCGGCCTCCGGTGATCGTGGCTCCGCCGCCAAAAGGCGATAACGCGGTTGCCCCGGGTAATGCCGTCGGGGTTTCGAAACGCGAGCAGACGGCCGCGTTGCCAAAACGCCGAAAGCTATTGCGCCGCGTACTGTCATTCGCCATCTTTCTGGTAATCTTTACGGGAATTTTGTACGGTACTCACTCATATATGAGCGGGCTGGGAATTTTGCCCGCGATATTCACTACGGGCGGATCAAAAACTGCGGTCGCCAGCACAGACATCTTTTTGCGTTCGACGCCAAATACAGATAATGAACCTATCGGCCTGGTAACAAAGAAATCCAAGGTCAGGATTGTAAATTCGCAAAATAATTGGTATCAAGTTGAAGTGGTCGAACAAGGCCGCGTCAGCAACTTTCCGGCATCGGCGAGCCGCGGCTGGCTCTACGGCAAATATCTCGACATCGACGGCAATTGAACGGAGAAATTTAACTGTGAGCGTTTTAGACAAAGTCAGACGATGGATCGACGGCGACACGGCCGAACTTGTGCTCGAACAAGCCGCCCGCGACGCTCAGGTAAAACCCCGAAGCAAGGCCGAGGAGTTCATTGTCAAGATCGCAAAGGCGGTGGAGGCCGTGATGCAGGCTGAAATGGTGCCGCTGCCGCAGGGAACGGCCATTATCCCGAGTGAATACACCATTTTCCTGAGCGGGGACGATGACAAGGAATGGCAGGGCGTAAAACGAAAGGGGCTCGAACAAGGCCTTTATCACATCCTTGCCGAGAGAGCGAAAGAGATCGCCGGCAAGAAAAAGCTCGAAACGCGGTCTTTTGTCATCGAACTCCGGATCGATGCGACCCTCGAAAAGGGCGACCTCCGGGTGCAGCACAGCTGGGAGGACTCGAACGCCAACAAGACCGGTGTTCTCACGCGGCCGAAATCGCTGCCGGAAATAGCTCCGCCGGCAATGCCCACCCCGCCGACTTCACCCGTCGTGCAGGTGCCCACGGCAAAACAGACGCCGTTAAGGCCGGTCGTGACCCAGCCAAATGTGAATATTCAGCAGGCGGTGCCGATCCCGCCCGAGGAAGGCGAAGAAATGACCCACGTCGCCTCGCGGGCAACCGAATTGTACCGGCTTGAGGTCTGGCGCGGAGGCGTCAGGCAGAATGTCGTGCCGATCTTTCAGAAGGAGATCGTCATCGGTCGCGGTTCGAGATCGAAACCGGTCGATATTCCGCTCGCGGGCGACGTCGAGATCAGCCGGCGCCATCTGACCTTGGTGACCGACGGTGCGGGAAACTTCTGGGCGGTGAACGAAGGCCGCAATCCGGCCGCAGTTAATAACTATGAACTTCCGGCAGGCAGACGGTTTGCTCTGGCACCGGGAGCGGCATTGAATATTTGCAGTTATATGCTGCGGATCCAGCCGAAGTAGGCGTTATCGCGTCTGTTCCGCACCGGGCAGGTGACCCGTCAGAAGAAAGTCGGTCGGCTGTGACCCGTCACGGATCGCCGAAATAATTTCGTCCATAGTACGTTCCGCGTTAGCGATGACGTCCGCTGGATAATCGTAGGTCACCTTGTTCTGATCAAATTCCGCCAGATCCAGTATCCGAAATGATCCGTCCGGCCAGACAATAATGTCGATATCGAGGTCGACGTAGTCCAGTTGATCGCGATCAAGCGAATACGGCATCGAGATGTTGTAATAGAAATTGCGGAGCGAGCCGTCAGGTTCGTGGAAGCGAAATACGTTGTACCAGCGATCCGGCCAGAAGAATTCGTATGAGATCGTGCCGGCGGCGATTCGGCCGAGATCCGGATGTTCAACATCGTGCGCGAAACTTCCCACGAGAACAAGTTGGGAATCGGCTATCCCGATCGGACGGCACTCCCACGTGCGATTGATCGTGCCGTCAAATTTGCGGGAATTTACGGTCAGCGTGCGGCCCGGCATCAACCCGCGGCGTCGGTCCTGACCACCATAACCGAACAATGAGCGTGGTGGACAACCGAGTGCGAGACCGAGCCCAACAGCAGCCTTTCCCAACGCTTGTAGCCGTGCGACCCGATAACGATGAGGTCGGCGTGAATGTCCTCGGCGGTTTCAACGATCCGGCTGTCCGGCGACCCAAACAGCACGTCACCCTCTACCTTTACGCCCGCCGCCTGCAGCTGTTCATTCAATCCGGCAATTGCGTCCTCGACGACCTTGGCAGCCGACTCACGCGCCGTCTTTTCGAGTTCAGCCGTGTCCGGCAGATAACCGCCGTAAATATCGACCGCCAGCGGAACGGCCATATCGACGACACTGATGACCCGGACCGAATCCTCGCTGCCGAGTTTCATTTTGGTGACCATGTCGGCCGCCGCTTCGCTGTGTTTAGTTCCGTCTGTGGCAAGTAGAATCTTCATTGTCGCCTCCGTGGGTATTTAGATTGATTGCGAATAACCGTATTCTAGTCATTTTCGATCAAAAAGAGAACCGGGCACCATCACTCCCCGTCCTCCGGATCGGGCCGACCCGTATAGTTGCTTCGGAGCTTGTTGAGAATATTAAAGAGGATCATCCGTTCGGTCTCGTTCAGGCACGAAAGGCAATTTTCTTCCAACTCGAGCCACTGGGCCTCGATCTGAGGCCGCATCGAGATTCCAAGCGGCGTCAAAAATATTCGTGTCGATCGCCCGTCATCGTCATACCTGGCACGCTCGACAAGATTGATGTCGATCAGTCCCTTGATCATCTTGTTGATGGTCGGTGCGGCAATGTCCAATTTTTTGGCAAGGTCTATCTGCCGCTGTCCGTCCTTTTTCCAAAGTTCAAAGAGTACAAAGATCTGGCCGCCGTGCAACCCGATCTCGCCCATCCGGCGTTCGAGGGAATTGCGAAAGGCGGTCGAGACCTTTGCCAAAAGAAAGCTGACGGTGGATTCGAACTTGATCAACTCGGCCATTCTGTTATTAACTCCGCGAGATTTAAGCAAACGGTTTGCAGGCAAATAATCAACAATTAGCAGGGTAATTAAAGATTATTAGCCTGCTAATCAAAAACAATTAGCGTGCTAATAATCAAACATTAGCACGGTATCCATTATTTCGAAAGTAGGCTAAGATTTATTTATGGAAAACGTCGAAAAGCTGAAAAGCGCACGTAATTTGCTGCTTAAACTTCACAAGGTCATGATCGATTTTGAGCGGGCGGTTCACGAAGGGATACACGGCCCGCTTACCGCCGGCCAGTTTTTGAACGTTCTCATCGAGAATGAGGATTTTTCGTGGCTGCGTAAATTTTCAATGTTGATCGTCGAGATCGACGAGATGTTTGATCTGAAGGACGGCGTAACGCCGGACCTGGTCGATGCGAATCTCGCGAAGATCGTTGAGCTTATCGAAATGAGGGAAGAAGACGAGTATTTCAGGGCAAAATACCGAAATGTTGTTCAGCAGCACGTTGATGCGGCGGCGTTGCAGCAGCAACTGCTTTCGATGTTCGGTTAGTCGGATCCGGGTCGAATAGGAATAAAATAAGCGGAAACGCACCGGGCGTTTCCGCTCATAGGGCTTAGCCGTATCGTTCTTTAGCTGCGGCCGCTCTTTTTCCAATCTGCCATAAAGCCCTCGAGTCCCTTATCGGTCAACGGGTGCTTAACCAACTGCTGGATGACCTTGAAAGGGATCGTGGCCACATCAGCACCGGCAAGCGCACAATCGACTATATGCATCGGATGGCGTATCGACGCCGCGAGTACCTCGGTCGCAAAGCCGTAGTTGTCATATATCTGGACGATGTCGCGGATGAGCTGCATACCGTCCTGACCAATGTCGTCAAGACGTCCGATAAACGGAGAAATGTAGCTTGCACCGGCTTTGGCCGCTAATAGTGCCTGGGCCGCGGAGAAGCAGAGCGTGACGTTCACCTTTGTCCCCTCGGCGCGAAAGATGCGTGTTGCCTTGAGCCCGTCCAGTGTCAACGGGCATTTGATGACAACATTAGGGGCGATACTTGCCAGTTCACGGCCCTCGCGGACCATTCCCTCGGTGTCGAGTGCGGTCACCTCGGCCGACACGTCACCATCGACGATCGAGCAAATGGCGGCAATGTGTTCCTTAAAGTCGACATCGCCTTCCTTTGCGACCAATGACGGATTAGTGGTGACGCCGTCGATCATTCCCAGTTCGGCGGCTTCCTTGATCTCGGCTAAATTTGCTGTGTCTATAAAAAATTTCATAATTTGCGATCAGATTGTCAAATTCAGGAAAAATAATGTTCCGTGCCTAGACGACTGGATTTCTCAGCGTCCCAATGCCCTCGATATCGACTTCGCACACGTCACCCGGGTTCATTTTCGAAACGCCTGACGGCGTGCCGGTTGCGATCACATCGCCCGCGTTCAGAGTCATCATATTTGAGATATATCGTATCAGAAAGTCAACCGGGAAGACCATTTGAGAGGTACGGCCGTGCTGCCGAACTTCGCCGTTGACGCGTGTAGTCACTGAGATATCGGTGGTGTCGAGTTCGGTCTCGATATACGGCCCGATCGGGCAAAACGTATCAAATGACTTTGCACGGGTAAACTGTCCATCCTTTCGCTGCAGGTCGCGAGCCGTCACGTCGTTAAGACAGGTAAACCCGAACACGTGATCCATCGGATCGTCGTTGTCGGTCAGCCCCTTGCATTTCTTTGAGATCACGATGGCCAGTTCGCCCTCATGCTCGACCTGATCGGATTGCGGCGGAATAACGATCGGTGAACCGTCGTATATAATCGCCGAGGGTGCCTTGAGGAATAGTAACGGTTCGGCCGGGACATCGTTGCCGAGCTCTTTCGCGTGGTCCGCGTAGTTGCGTCCGACGCAGACGATCTTTGACGGCGAGACCGGCGGCAGCAGCATGACCTCGGCCAGGTCGAAACTAGCGACATGGTCGGACAACATATCACCGAAAACATGTACACGATCATCGTCGATCACCCCGATATGGGTCTCGTCCTCAAAGCTGAATCTGCAGATCTTCATATTCTCCTATCTCGTCGTTTCGGTCACGACCTCGGAGGGCACGCTGACGTTGCCGACGCTATCGGTGGCGGTTATGTAGTAAAAGTACTGTTTTGAAGGTTCGACGGTCGAATCCTGAAACGTATTTGCTTTCAGTAACTTCGGCGTCAAAAGCTGCCATTTGTCCTTAGGTGTTTCGGGGTCGGTCGAACGGTAGATCGAGTAACCAGCAATGTCCTTTTCAGGATTGATCGCGAAAAAGATCGAAATCACATTTTGCCCAACGGCAAGCGTAATGGCCGCGGGCGCGCTAGGTGCGAAAGTGTCGATGGGCCGCAGCTTTAATATATTGGTCTCGAGACTTTCGATCGGGGTCGCATCTTTGCCAACAGAAACTGCCCGCACAAAATAGAGATATTCTTTGCCAAATTCGAAGAACTCGTCCAAAAACAAGGCGTCCGTCACCGGGGTCTTATTCAGGAGTTTCCCGGGCTCCTTTTCTGAGGTCGATCGGTAAATATTGTAACCAATGAGACTCACGGGCGATGTGCCGTCGATGTTCCTTTCGGGGGCACGCCATTTCAAGCTGATCGAGTCCTGTGACAGGCTGTATGTCAGATCCGTCGGAGCGACGGCTACCTTCGCCGTCGGTTCGATCAATAGGAAATTGGAAAACGCGGCCTTTTGTCCCGATGCATTAGCGAAACGCATGGCATACCTAAGCCTCGCGGCCTGGCCCGCAAATTGGAGATTGTCGGTATGCTGGAGATTTTTGAGCCCGAAGTCCGATTCCTTTATCGAAAGAGTGGCTATGAGAGTGCTTTTTGAAGCAAATTCTTCCTCCGAAAGAGTCCTGGGCGCAGACGACGGTTCCGCCAATCGATATATGTCGACTCGGTCGATGTTGAGCACACTCGAGCGGCTTGCGTTGGCGGCCGGCATCGTCCACGACAGTATCACCTGATTTCCTCGCTGATAACCGCTGAGTTCAACACGTTGAGAAACACGCTCGTTCGGCGGCACCGGCGGCTTTCGCTTGCCGCAGGCGGTCCCAAGGCCAAATAGTGCCGCAACAAGCGCCACAATCGCGATACGGCGGCCGCCGGGCCTAGTGAAATCGAAAATATGTGATCTAAGTGCTTTGATGATCGTCATTTAGGACAATTTAGAGAATGTATTGGCGAAGATTCGGGTCGGCCGACAGGTCGCCCAATTTATCATTCACATAGTCGGCGTCGATGATCTGTTTCTTTTGTTCGAGTTCGCCGCCGAGGAAGCTGATTTCTTCAAGTAGTTTCTCGACCAGGGTATGAAGCCGTCTCGCACCGATATTCTCAGTATTTTTATTGATCTCCTCGGTTAATTCCGCCAGCCGGTCGATCGCTTCGCCCGTAAACTCGAGATCGATGCCCTCTGTGCTCAGAAGAGCCTGATATTGCTTGATCAGAGAATTCTTGGGTTGAACCAGGATCCGCTTAAGGTCGTCGATCGTCAGTGATTCGAGTTCGACCCGGATAGGGAATCGGCCCTGAAGTTCCGGGATCAGATCGGAGGGCTTAGCAACATGAAACGCGCCGGCGGCGATAAAGAGAATATGTTCCGTGCTGACCATTCCGTACTTTGTATTTACGTTGGTGCCCTCGACGATAGGCAAAAGGTCGCGTTGGACACCCTCGCGTGACACGGCCGGATTGCCGCCGGCTTCGCGTCCCGCGATCTTGTCGATCTCGTCAAGAAATATGATGCCGGACTGTTGGGCACGGTCGAGGGCCGTCCGGGCGACCTGCTCCATATCGACAAGACTTTCCTGTTCATCTCGCAGCATATATTCGCGAGCCTCGGCGAGCTTCATCTTTCGCTGAACGGTCTTTGCAGGGAACATGCCGCCGAGCATATCACGCAGGTTTACGCCCATCTCCTCCATGCCTTGGCCGCCAATAAAGTCAATGGTCGTGTTGGACCGGTCGGTCGTGTCAAACTCGATCAGCCGGTCGTCGAGGCTCCCATTTCTCAGCTGTTCGCGGAGCTTTTCGCGGGTCCGCATGAGCGGCGGTTCGACCGGTTCGCCGTCGACCTCCGGTTCGATGCCGTAATGCGTTTCGACCGGCGGCAGCAGAATGTCCAGGATCCTTTCTTCAACATTTTGAGCCGCGCGAATGGCGACTTCCTCGACCGCCGACTGTTTGGCCATATCGACCGCAACGTCGGCAAGTTCGCGGACCATGCTCTCGACATCGCGGCCCATATAGCCGACCTCTGTGAATTTTGATGCCTCGATCTTGATGAAAGGCGAATTGGCGATCCGGGCTAAACGCCGGGCGATCTCGGTCTTACCCACGCCGGTTGAGCCGATCATCAAAATGTTCTTCGGGAGTACATCCGCAGCCATCTCGGCCGGCAGTTTCTGCCGACGGATCCGGTTACGAAGTGCAACGGCGACAGCACGCTTGGCCGATGTCTGACCGACCACATACTTATCGAGTTCGGCAACGATCTGCCGGGGTGTCAGATCGTCCAATTTTGGTGCTGCGGCCGCGGTCTCGCCGCCTAAATAAATAGCCATCTAGATTTCTTCGACCGTAATTTGAGAATTGGTGTAAATACAGATCTCACCGGCGATCCGGAGCGACTCTTCAGCGATCTCGCGGGCGGTCAGGGATGTGTGTTTCATTAGTGCCCGAGCTGAGGCGAGTGCGTACATACTGCCCGATCCGACCGCGAGGAGGCCGTCATCCGAGGATATAACATCCCCTTTTCCCGAGATCAGAAAGGCGTCAGACGCGTCGGCGACGATGAGAAGAGCCTCAAGATTGCGAAGGTACTTGTCGGTCCGCCAATCTTTGCTAAGCTCGATCGCCGCGCGTTCGAGTTGGCCTTGAAATTGCTCGAGTTTGGTCTCAAAACGGGCCAGCAGGGAAAACGCATCTGCAGTGGATCCGGCAAACCCCGTGAGTATCTTGCCGTTCAGCAACCGGCGGATCTTTCGTGCGTTGCCCTTGATCACGGTCTCTCCAAGCGTTACCTGGCCATCGCCGGCCATAGCGGCCTTGCCGTCCCGCCGTACAAGCAGGACCGTGGTAGATCGTATTCGTGATTGTTCTGAGTTGTTCATCAAACCTCAATCATAAGTGTTTAATTTCAAATGCTCAAATTGACATCATTGGTGCATTTGATTGAACATTGTAGAGTTTATGAATAGTCGTCCGAAGATCGGTATTACGATGCGGTTAGAGATCGAAACCAGGCGTTTCTATCTCGGTCGCGACTATTCTGAGGCGATCGTCGCGGCCGGAGGCGATCCGGTCCATCTCGGTCTGATCCCGGAGAGTGAATACATCGAATCGACGCTGGCCGGCCTTGACGGGATACTATTGCCCGGCAGCGATACCGATGTCGATCCTCATTACTATGGCGAGGAGCCGCACCGAAACCTGAAAAGGGTCGTTCCCGAAAAGGACGAGACCGACAGGATGGTGATAAACGCGGCCGAGAAATTACATTTACCCATACTTGCTATCTGTTACGGAATGCAGGCACTTAATGTCGCACGCGGCGGCAGTTTGGTGCAGGATATCGATTCCCAGATCGCAGATCCGGTAAAGCACGAACAAGGAATGCCGCTGGCACGTGGATCGCACACGATCACTTACTCGCCAAGCTGGGTACTTTCCGACATTGCCGAGGAAATATCCCGCAACTCGCCAATTCGCGTCAATTCGCATCATCATCAGGCTATCGGGCGGGTTGGTCAATCGCTGGAGGCGGCAGCGTTTGCCCCGGACGGCGTGATCGAAAGCATTCAGGATACGCGGAATGGACGTATGGTACTTGGGGTCCAATGGCATCCCGAATTATCGTGGGCGGATGACAAATTATCCCGGTCAATATTCGAGCGATTTGTTGCAAATTGCGCTGAGATGCGAACCGGACGAGCATCCGATGCATCATAATTAGGTGATACCAAGGGTCGCTTGGTAACATCCGTATCATGAATAAGTTAAATAGAATTTGTTAAAGTGTTACGCAAAAATAGAATGTGGCAAATTAGCCATTGACGGCAGGTTTTAGAAATTGATGGACAATCCAATAGTGATCGGTATTGTGTCCTGGTTTATTCCGGGCAGCGGGCATTTGATCCAGAAACGTCTGAAGCGCGGTATCATCATCGCCGCAGTGATCTGGACTCTTTTCATCGTGGCGGTGCTTAGCGGCGGGTCGCACTATCCGGGCTTTGACTTCAAGGACGGTACGCTTTTGTATCTGCTTAACTCATTTGCGAGGCTGGGCAACGGACTCGGCGCGATCATTAGTTGGATAGTGGCATCCCGACCGGCCCCGAACGTGGCGGCCCTTGCGACATTTGAATATGGCGGTAGATTTCTGGAGGTTGCCGGGCTTCTGAATTTTTTGGCGGTCCTCGACGCTGTCGACATCTCGTTGGGGAGGAAAAGATGATCCATTTTCTCTATCTCATAGCGTTTGCGTTCCTTGTTTCTGTGGCGTTCGGCGTTTTCTCGGACGGGACGAATCGGGAACGGGTCATTTATGCCGGAAAGACATTCCTCCAATTTGTCGTCGTGAGTCTCGTGCTGGCCTGGATACTGTATTTCATTCCCTGGTGATCCGATGGCTTTGATCGAGACCGAAAGCCTGATACTCAAGTGTTACAGTCTGGCCGAAGCCGATAAGATCGTTGTGCTATTTACGCAGGATCACGGTGTCGTCAGGGCGGTCGCAAAGGGAGCGAAGCGCCTCAAAAGCAAGTTTGGGAGCGGCCTCGAGCCATTTTCGGTAGTTCGCATCACGTATTATGAGAAAGAGGTGGTCGAACTGGTGTCGGTTCAGAAGATCGAACTGCAGCGTTCGTACTTTGCGGCTGCGAGTGACCCGGCATTCCTTAACAAGTTCTCTTATCTTGCTGATCTGCTGGTCGCCCTTTCGCCGCCGCACGATCCCAACGAGACGTTATACCGGATGGTCAAAGCCTGCCTAAACACAGCTGAGGCCGATAGTTCAAGCCTGGCCGCAGTCGGCGTCTATTTTGAACAATGGCTGCTTCGCTTGAACGGCTTGCTGCCGGACTGGAGCCGCTGCAGCGAATGCCGCCGTGAATTTAACAAAACCGATATTGCGGACATCACTGCGAGTTCTCATTTATTGTGTTCGAGCTGTCGCCGGGCATCGTCCGGACGCCGAATAGATGATCGCCACCGTGCGATATTCTCGGCGGTGAAAAGATTGCCGCCGGACCAGTTTGCCGCGACTCATGGTAATGACCTGACGCACCTGACCGAGCTCTCAAATGTTTTGAAGCGGGTAATTTCACATGCGATCGGTCGCGAGATCGGTCCCGAACCGGCATTCTCAACCTATAACACACATTAAATGAAGCGAATAGGGCTGCTAATCTCGAAATATTTGGTACAGGCGATATTGCCGTATTTCGTCTTTTCGTGGCTTGTCCTGAGCGTCATATTGTTTGTCCAACAGGCCGGACGATTTTCCGATATTTTTTTCAGCGCCAATATTCCGGTCAATTTGATCTGGCAGCTTACGGTCGCTCTGGTGCCGAATGTCATCGCGTTCACCTGTCCGATGGCGATGCTTGTCGGAACCATCATCGGACTCTCTAAGATGCAGGGCGACAGCGAATTGACTGCGATCAGAGCAGCCGGCGTTGGCAATCTGCAGGTCGTGGTCCCGATCGTCATTCTCGGCATCGCTCTATCGGTCTTTGCTTTTATCGTCAATATCCGTGGGGTGCCGATGGCCGCGGCGTTGGTCCGCAGTGTCGCACTCCAAACCTCGATCCGAAAGCTCGAGTCGCCGATCGAGCCGGGAGTTTTCAATTCCGAAGTGGCCGGATATACGATCTACGTCAAGGACGGTGATCTGGAAGCCGGAACGTGGAAGAGCCTCTTTATTTTCCAAAAACAGCCCGGATCCGGCGACATGCGTCTGATAACGTCACGGGAGGGCCGGATCGACGTTTCAGGGCAACTCTCGGAACTCGTCCTGCAGAGTGCAACAGTAACGACGATCCCGGGCGATACGGTGACGGGCAAGTTCGCTTCTGAAAACATCGGCGAGGTCAGGTTGGCCATTCGCACAAAACGAAGCGAACTTATTGAACGACTTAGCGGTTCGAACAGCACTCCTGAGGAACTTGGTCTGGCGGATCTCTCGGAATACGCCAAGGGAAAGGAAGGGAAGGACCGGATTGAAGCCGAACTTCTGTTGCAGCGAAGGATCATCCTTTCGATCTCACCGCTGATATTTTGTCTGCTCGGGACGGCGATGGTACTTCGCTTTAACCGGAGCGGCCGCGGATTTGGGGTCTTTCTTTCGATCCTGGGGCTTGTCGGCTTCTACTTATTGGCTTTTTCCGGCGAGCAATTGGCTCGAACGGGGAAGATCTCGGTTTTGGCCGCCGGATTGATGCCCGTCGTTGGGAGCGTGGCAGCGATCGCGTGGCTGAGCCTGTCACGAAGATTGAATTATTTAAGCGGTTGGGGAGAGCGGATCGCCGGGCTTTGGCATACGGTATTTCGGCCAAAGGAGAAGCTGCAATCAAGGAATCTGTTCGTTGACATCACTACCGGCTTGGGAGATTTTGATCTGCTCGTCAACCTCGTACGCTATTTTGCTCTAACGGTCATATTCCTGCTGATAATTTCGACTGTCTTTACCGCATTTGAACTTTGGCGGTTTGCCGGGGTTATTGACGGTGGTGTCTGGCTCCTGACCAAGTATCTCTTTTATCTGGCACCGTTTCTCTATTTGTATTTCGCCCCGTCTGCGGCGATGGTCGCAACGCTTGCCACATACGTTATTAAGTCGAGGCAAAACGAGATCGTGACCTGGATCTCCGCAGGTAAGAGTGCTTACAGGCTATTGGCACCGTGTTTTGTCCTGATGTTGCTTCTGGGCGGGGCAAACTGGGTGATTCAGGAAAAGGTCGCCCCGGTGTCGAACCAGATCCAGGATTCTTTTCGGAATCAGATCAGAAAGGGCCCTTTGCAGCCCGGGGCGGGCGGAAGGTACTGGGTTGCTAGCGGCAACCGAATATATTCCTTCGAGGTGCCGGGCGGCAGTGTGGGGCGGGCCTCGGGTGAAAGCCGGGACAAATTCGTTGCGTCTGATAACGAAATGCGACGGGCGGGACGTGGCCGGATAACGGGAACGCGGATCGAGGGTCTACGGCCTGAGGAAGACGGGAGTGCGTCTGATAACGAGATGATGAGGGGGAAGTCCTTCCTGAAAGGTGGAACCCACTCGATCGCATTGGCGTTGCCGGGCAAGTCGACTCTTGCCGCGCTCATGGCTGCGTCTGATAACGAAAAGGGAGTGCCGCTATGTTCTCGGGGTTGTGCATCCGACGTGGTAGTTTACGAATTTTCCGGCGACCAAACAAAATTGCAAACCGTGTACCACGCTGAAAAGGGTGAGTATTCGCAGGGAAGTGTGCGGTTGGCGGGCCGGATCGATCGGCTCGATGTAGGCGACGGCCGGATCACCAGGCAGGAAGTTGCCTCGCTTGATCTGGCGGACGTCCAAAATCCTTTTACCGAGATAATAGCTAAACCGAGCCATATGACTTCGCAGGAGATCGCGGACCGGATCAAAACGAGTGAATCCGAGGTCGAATCCAGGAGTTTTTCGGTGGCCCTGCAAAAGCGATATTCATCGTTGCTGCTGCCGTTTGTTATCGCTCTTTTTACCGCTCCTTTTTCACTCTCGCTGAGTCGGAAGGGAAAGGTCATAACGGTTGGGTACGCTGTCGGGCTTTGGCTTTTGTATACCGGCACCACGAGCATTTTCGAACAAATGGGAATGAACGGCGTTTTGAGCCCGTTGATCGCGGTGTGGAGCCCCATTGTGATGTTCTCGATGCTCGGGGTTTACCTGGTCGCAAGGGTTCGGACTTAGCGAATCTGATGTAGATCCAACAAAAAAGCCCGGCGACGACCGGGCTTTTTCTTCAAACAAAATAGGGGATGGGGAACTAGGTGCCGGTCTCCCAGCTACCCATATACTCGACCATCTCGGGAGTTAATTCGTCGATCGAAACGCCCATAGCACGAAGCTTGAGCGACGCGATCTCCTGATCGACTTCCTTGGGCAGAACGTGTACACCGGCCGCCAGTTTACCCTGATTCTTGACCAAAAACTCAGCTGAAAGAGCCTGGTTGGCGAAGGACATATCCATTACGGATGCCGGGTGGCCTTCGGCAGCGGCGAGATTGATGAGGCGGCCTTCGCCGAGCACGATCACGCTGTTACCGTCGTTCTTGGAGTACTCTTCGACAAACGGCCGACGGGTCGTAACTTGGCTGGACATTTCACGAAGGGCGTCGAGGTTCAACTCGAGATCAAAGTGGCCGCTGTTGCAAACAATGGCTCCGTCCTTCATAACTTCGAAGTGTTCCTTGTCGATAACGTGGCGGTTGCCCGTTACAGTGACAAAGAAATCGCCGATCTTGGCAGCTTCCTTCATCGGGAGCACACGCATACCGTCCATGACGGCCTCGATAGCCTTGATCGGGTCGATCTCGGTGACGACCACGTTGGCACCCATGCCGCGGGCACGCATCGCGACGCCCTTGCCGCACCAACCATAACCGACCACGACCAGCGTTTTACCGGCGAGCAAGATGTTGGTCGCACGAATGATACCGTCGAGGGTCGATTGGCCCGTACCGTAGCGATTGTCAAAGAAATGCTTGGTTTGGGCATCGTTGACGGCGATCGACGGGAACGTAAGCACGCCGGCCTTGACCATCGCCTGAAGGCGAACGATCCCGGTCGTGGTCTCCTCGGTCGTACCGATCAGATTCCCGATAAGTTCCGGCTTTTCTTTGATCATCGTCGCAACGACGTCCGATCCGTCATCAATGATGAGGTTTGGATTGGTGTCGAGTGCGGCTTTCACGTGACGAACGTATGTCTCGGTCGACTCGCCCTTGTGAGCCATGACCGGGATGCCCCAATCCGCAACAAGGGAAGCGGCAACGTCATCCTGTGTCGAAAGGGGATTTGAAGCGATCAGGAGCGATTCGGCTCCGCCGGCCTGAAGCGTTCGAGCCAAATTAGCGGTTTCCGTCGTGATGTGAGCACAAGCGATGAGTTTAACGCCCGTCAACGGCTTTTCAGCCTCAAACCGCTCGCGGATGAGACGCAGAACGGGCATTTCGCGGTCAGCCCATTCAATTCGCTGTTTGCCTTGCGGTGCAAGGTTTATATCTTTGATGTCGTATTCCATTGATGTTCCAGGATTAGCCATTTGTACCGATACCTCTGTGATCGTCCGCGGCTGCTCTCAGAGCCGCGGCTTTGTCAGTAACTTCCCACGAAAACTCGTCATTCGATCGGCCAAAGTGCCCGAAGCGAGCTGTCTGCTTGTAGATCGGCCGACGCAGGTCGAGCGTCTCAATGATAGCAGCCGGGGTAAGCGTAAAATTCTCCCGAACGATGTCTGCAATGCGCTCATCGTCGATCGTGCCGGTTCCGTGGCTGTCGATCAGGACCGAAACCGGTTCGGCAACGCCAATCGCATAGGCCAACTGAACCGTACATTTGTCAGCGAGTCCGGCTGCGACCACGTTCTTTGCGATATAGCGGGCCATATAGGCCGCCGAGCGGTCAACCTTTGTCGGATCCTTGCCCGAAAATGCACCACCGCCGTGCGGGGCATAGCCGCCGTACGTATCAACGATGATCTTTCGTCCCGTTACGCCGGCATCGCCCATCGGGCCGCCGATCACGAACTTGCCGGTCGGATTGATGTGGTATTTGGTATTGTCGTCGATCATTTCAGCAGGAATGACCGGCTTGATAACGTGCTCCATGATGTCAGCACGGATATCTTCAATATCGAGGTCTGCCGTCTGCGACGAGATCACGACCGCTTCGACGCGAAACGGGCGGCCGTCGCGGTATTCGATCGAGACCTGCGATTTACCGTCCGGGCGAAGGTAGGGGATCGTACCGTCGCGACGAACCTGTGACAAGCGCCGTGTCAGATTATGAGCCAACTGGATCGGCATTGGCATAAGTTCGGGGGTCTCGTTGCAGGCAAAGCCGAACATTAGGCCCTGATCACCGGCACCGCCGGTGTCCACGCCCTGTGAAATGTCCGGCGACTGCGTACCGATCGCGTCGATCACGCTGCAGGTGTTCGAATCGTAGCCGAACTCAGCGTTGTTGTAGCCGATCTCTTCGATTGTTTCGCGAATGATCTGCTTGTAATTGACGTCGGCCTTTGTCGTGATCTCGCCGGCAACGACCGCTAATCCGGTCGTGACAAGCGTCTCGCAGGCGACACGAGCGGTCGGATCCTGAGCGAGGATCGCATCGAGGATCGCATCCGAAATGTGATCGGCGATCTTGTCCGGGTGGCCCTCGGTGACCGATTCAGACGTGAATAAAAAATTTCCGTTACTCAATTGTTTACGTAACTCCTTTTATCGGGTTCTATTAATTGGAATCTGCTTTAGATAACAAAACAATAAGCATATCGTTTAAGCCGGCCGCTGTCAAAGAAGCAGCGGCGGCGGCGTATGTGCTTTAAAAAAGAACCGCAGTCCGTGGGATCGACAAGCGGCGGTCACTATACACGAAGATAGGCAAGTCATCACATGTGCACGAGCTGGCCGCCGATCCGGCGTGCGATCGGCAAGGGAATTGGGACGCAGAAGGCTCTGGTGTCTTCTGCGTCCCAAGTTAAAGAGATATCAGTTGCGTCTGATAATAGAGATTATGTAATAAGTATGAAAAGGCCGGGCCGACGGTCACCCGATCAACTCTGGCCAGTCCTCACCCGGCGTCTGCTCGTCATCATCAATATTATCGCTTGGCGGATTAGACGCGGCGGAAAGGTCCAGAACCCTTTGCTCGACAAATATCGGACAATCTAATCGCAAAGCAAGTGCGATCGCGTCGGACGGCCGGGCGTCGAGGAATACAGGATCGCCTTTCTTGTCCAAAAGTTCGATACGGGCGTAGAAAGTGTTCTCGGCAAGATCCGTGACCACAACGCCTGAAGCCAAAAGTCCGCATTCGATTATTACGTTTCTCAGGAGGTCGTGTGTCATCGGGCGCTGTGGGACGATCTTTTCGATCTCGAGGGCTATGGCATTGGCTTCGAATGCTCCAACCCATATCGGAAGCACGGCCTCGCTGTCGACGCCCTTGAGAACGACGATCGGTGTATTTGTGTTGGGGTCCATGATAAGTGCCCCGATCTTGACCTCGACCAATGTTGGGTCGGACTGCATGTTCATTTTAGAGAGTCTCGCCGAATAATGAATTTGCCTTGATCTGCGTTATGCGAACGTCAACGACCTTTCCGATCATGCTGCGGTCGCCGACGAAATTTACGAGCTTCTGACAGGTGGAATGGCCTGTGAGCCCGCCCTCCGTTCGGGTCGACGGGCGCTCGACCAAGACTTTAAGCACTTTATTAAGATACCGCTGTAACCTATTGTGTTGAACTCGTTTCTGGACACGTTCGAGTTCAATAAAACGTCGTGTCTTTTCTTCCGCACTGACATCGTCGATCATCTCGAACGCCGGTGTGCCGGGCCTGGGCGAATATTTGAAAATGTATGCGCTGTCAAAACCGCAGTACTCGACCATCTTTACCGACTCCTGAAAGTCATCCTCGGTTTCGCCCGGAAACCCGACGATGATGTCCGTCGTCAGCGCTATATCTTTTTTCGAAGCCCTCAATCTGTCTATCTTCTTGTAGTACTTTTCGATCGTATGCCCGCGTTTCATTGCTGCAAGCACCTTGGAGCTGCCGGATTGGACCGGTAAATGCACCCAATTGCAGAGATTTTCGTGCGATTCGATGGCATCAACGATGTCATCATTGAAATCGCGGGGAAATGAGGTCGTGAATTTGATCCGCTCGATCCCGGTGGCCGCAACTGCCCGCAAAAGCTTGGAGAACGCCGACTTCCCTTCAAAGCCCTCAAGTCCTGAGTCGCTTTCGGGCCGGTAGCTGTTGACGTTCTGCCCTATCAGGTGCACTTCCCTTACGCCATTGCGCATCAAATCCAGCACCTGGCGGATTATTTCCGATGCCAGAAGGCTTCGCTCGCGGCCCCTTGAAAATGGGACGATACAGTAAGTGCAGAACTTATTGCAGCCCTCAATTATAGGCAAAAACGCAATGTACGGCGAGTGTCGGTGCTTGTCGGCTACGGTCCAGTCGTAATCGGCCTCACGGTCCCCGAGGTCAACGATCGCTTCGTCGGTCGACAGCGTCCTGGCGATGGCGTCGGCGACACGTCCGACGGCCTGTGTGCCGAGTACAAAATCAACGCCCTCGATCTTAGAGAAAAGTGTTTCGCCCTCGAGCTGGGCGACGCAGCCCATTACGCCGACGATAGGTTTGGGGCGGTCTGCGTGCCGCAAATGCCCGACACGGGTGTATAGTTTCTGCTCGGCCTTTTCACGAACTGAGCATGTATTGAAGATCACGACATCCGCGTCATCCTCAATATTTGTCAATTCATATCCCCGGCTGGCCAGCGTCGTTGATATCCGTTCCGAATCGGAGACGTTCATTTGACAGCCGTAGGTTTCGAGATAAACTTTTTTCATAACATGCCGAACGAGACCAAATACAAGCCGTTTTCAGCCAAGGATTTCGTCCATCTTCATTTGCACACAGATTATAGCCTGTTGCAAAGCACAATCCAACTGAAGCCGTTGGCGGCCAGGCTCAACAAACTGGACTTTAAGGCGTGCGCGATCACCGATTACGGCAATATGTACGGGGCGGTTTCGTTTTTTAATACGATGTCTTACGACGGCATCAAGCCGATCATCGGATACGAGGCATACGTTGCTCCGGGCAGCAGATCCGAACGCACTTCCGCGTTAAAAGCGGGTGAAAAGCCATTTTATCGGCTGGTCCTTCTGGCAAAAGACCTAGTTGGTTACAGAAACCTCGCCGTGCTGGCGTCGAAGGCATTTACGGAGGGGTTTTTACACCGGCCGAGGATCGATATGGAATTGCTCGCTGAGCATTCCAAGGGGCTGATCGGATTGTCTTCCGGGCCGGAGGAGATAGTTGGACACTTTCTTAATACCGGAAATACTCAACGAGCACTTGAGGTTGCGAAATCACTTGAAGATATATTTGGTAAAGGGCTCTTTTATCTGGAGATACAGGATCACCACGAGCCATCGTCCATTGCCGCCACACGGAAGATCGTAGAATTTGCAGGGCAGGCCGGGTTGCCGCTTGTCGCGACCAATGACGTCCATTATTTGAATCGGGACGATGCAAGGGCCCAACAAGCCTTGATCGCTCTGGCTGACGGCCGGACTCTCGGTGAAAACGCAAGAACTTCGTCCGAAACCTCGCTTCGCTACCTTCGTTCGTCCGAAGAAATGTGGGACATATTTGGCGGCGAACTGCCCGATTCGCTTACCAACACGGTAAAGATCGCTGAGATGATCGACTTCGAGATGCCTCAGGGTGACAAACACCGTCAATTGCCTAAATACCCGATCCCGCCTGAGTTCTCCTCAATGAACGAGGACGACTATTTCGTCAAGGTCCTGAATGATGGGTTTGAGGAGAGAAAGCGGACAGAATGGGACCAGTTGATAGCCGCCGGCCGACTAAAACACAGCATTGAGGAGTATAGGGAGCGTTTGGAAATTGAGATCGCGACGATCAAGCGAATGGGATTTCCCGGTTACTTCTTGATCGTCTGGGACTTTATTCGTTATGCACGCGAAAAGAACATCCCGGTCGGCCCCGGGCGAGGTTCAGCCGCCGGCTCGCTTGCGGCCTATTGTATGAGGATCACTGACGTGGATCCGCTCCAGCACGAACTGCTATTTGAGAGATTTTTGAACCCCGAGCGAATTTCGATGCCGGATATCGATATAGATTTTTGTATTCGGGGTCGGGGCGATGTTATCGATCACGTAACCGAGCTTTATGGCCGCGATTCCGTCTGTCAGATCATTACCTTTGGGACGATGGCTTCGAGGGCCGCTATCAAGGATGTCGGACGCGTGTTGAATATGCCGTACGGCGACGTGGAGCGCATCGCCAAGATGATCCCGCCGCCGGTTCGCGGCCGAAACGTCAGTATTTCGACTGCGATCAAGGAAGTTCCGGAACTGGCGGCGGCGATGAAGTCCGATCCGAAGGTCAATGACCTGGTCGAACTTGCATTACGGATCGAAGGATGTGCCAGGCACACGTCGGTGCATGCCGCGGGTGTCGTGATCAGTCCGCGGCCATTGCACGAGTTGGTGCCCGTTGCGATCTCCAAGGACGAACTCACGAGTCAGTATCCGATGAACGACCTCGAGAAGGTCGGGATGCTCAAGATGGACTTTCTTGGCCTCACGACCCTGACGGTGATCGCTGACTGCCTCGCTTCGATCAAAGAGAAGCTGGGCGAAACCATCGACTGGACAAGCATCCCCAACAATGAGGAAAAGACGATGCAGCTCTTCGGAGAGGGCCGAACGGAGGCTATCTTCCAGTTTGAATCGTCTGGAATGGCTGATATGTGCCGACGGCTCAAACCGAAGGAGCTAGAGGACCTCTCGGCGCTAAATGCTCTATACAGGCCGGGACCGCTTGACGGCGGGATGATCGACGATTTTATCGACCGTCACAAAGGTATCAAACCGGTCGAATATATCGTCCCGGAAATGGAGGATATCCTCGGCAATACCTTCGGCGTACTTGTTTATCAGGAACAGATAATGCAGCTCGCGCAAAAGCTTGCCGGATATAGCCTCGGCGATGCCGACCTGATGCGGCGGGCGATGGGCAAGAAAAAGGTCGAAGAAATGCTCCCGCACGAAGAAAAGTTCATCAGCGGAGCTGTCGAACGCGGCATTAAACCCAAGACCGCCAAAGAGATCTTTGACCTGATGGCAAAATTTGCCGACTACGGATTCAACCGCAGTCATTCGATGGCGTACGCTGTGTTGGCGTTTCAAACGGCTTATCTAAAGGCACATTATCCGGCCCATTTTTACGCTTCGGTTCTCTCGCACGAAGCTCAAGACAGTGCAAAGGTCTATAAATACTCGACGGAACTCCGTTCGCTGGGCCTCGAACTGCTGCCCCCCGACATCAATGAATCAGACGAAGGGTTTACGCCCGGTGAAAGTGCCGTGCGCTATGGCCTGACTGCGATCAAAGGAATGGGCACGGCCAGTGTGCAGGCCATTGTCGAGGCCAGAAAACAAGGCAAGTTTACGTCGCTTTACGATTTTTGTTCACGTTTGGGATCAGGTGCGGTGAACCGCCGCGGTCTTGAGAGTCTGATCTCGGCGGGCGCGTTTGACACTCTGATGCCGCCTGAGATGTCCGTCGGTGAATGGCGGGCGCGAATGACCGAGGCGATCGACGGAGCACTTCAGCACGGACAGCGGGCTGCAACCGACCGCGAACGCGGGCAGAGCGGCCTTTTCGGCGTCGCGGCAGGAGACGAAACGGCCTCAGAGGCGGTACTTCCCTCCGCGACACCGTGGACACAGATGGAGGTCTCACAGCATGAAAAGGCGTCGATCGGTTTTTATCTGTCGGCACATCCGCTCGATAACTACTCGGGGATGTTATCCGGGCTCAATCTGCGAAACTTTACTGAATTAGGCGAACTTAATTCGGGCGATATGGTGCTGGTGGCCGGTATTATTTCAGGCCTTCAGGTCCGACAAAGCAAAAAAGGCAACCGATTTTGTATGTTTAGACTCGAAGATCGCTCCGGAGGCATCAAGACGATCGCCTGGGGCGAGGCTTTTCAGGCTTTTTCGATGTTTTTGAAAGATGATGAGATGGTCATCGTTGGCGGTAAGATCGAAGCCGCCGAAGGACAGGAGCCAACACTGATCGTGAATGAGGTCAGATCGCTCGATGATTCGGTCGCAGCCGCCGCCCGGGCGATAAATATTACGCTGCCGGTTGACCGTAACGAACAGGCTTTCGTCGAGGATATATTTGTGACTTTAGGCACCCATCATGGCCGTTGTGAGGTTTACTTGAACGTTCCGGCCGGTGACGCCATGGTAAAGGTGCTTGCACCCGTCACGCGGGTCGCCGGAAGCCGCGGATTGCAGCGTGAACTTGAATCTAAAGGGTGCCATATCGATTGGATCCATTGATAACAACAGGCCTCATATAAGACGGCTGCGCGTTTGTTTACAGCACACAAGGCCGGAGCGGGCCCAAACCCTTGCTGAACCTGTCGAGATCTGCAGGGTCACGGAATGCCGAAAACGGCCGTTTGGGTTAATATATTTGTTATGACAACTGCTGCATTTGAGCGAGTGCAAACAGCACGGCACCCTGATCGCCCATACGCGATGGATCTTTTCGAAGAGATCTTCACGGATTTTGTCGAGGTCCATGGTGACCGGAGGTTCGCAGACGATCCGGCGATGGTTACCGGATTTGCCAAGATAGACGGCATTGACGTCGCTGTTATTGGTCAGCAGAAGGGCCGTGACATTAACGAACGCCGTCACCGCAATTTTGCGATGTCGAAGCCGGAAGGTTATCGAAAGGCATTGCGTGTTATGCGGATGGCCGAAAAATTTGGCCGGCCGATCATTACAGTGATCGACACGCCCGGAGCATACCCTGGCATCGACGCTGAGGAGCGCGGCCAGGCCGAGGCTATCGCCTTTAACCTCCGTGAAATGGCATCGATCAAGGTGCCGATCGTGGTCGTAGTACTCGGTGAGGGCGGCAGCGGCGGAGCTCTCGCGATAGGTATTGGCGACCGCGTACTTATGATGGAAAATGCCGTTTATTCGGTCATTACTCCCGAGGGCTGCGCGGCGATCCTTTGGAAAGACGCCGGGCGGGCACCGGACGCAGCCGAGGGGCTGAAACTCACCGCGGATAATCTCAAGCAATTCAACATCATCGACGAAATAATCCCCGAACCGGTTTCCTGGACGATCGGTGACGACAACAACGGCAAACGTGGCGACGCATTCAATCAGATCGCTGAAACGCTAAAGAAACGTATCGTCTCGTCAATCAACGAACTTTCGAAAAAGGACGCAAAAACGCTTGTCAGGGAAAGGTACGAGAAATTTCGACAAATGGGTGAATGGGTATAAGAGGGCGGTCGCACTTCGAATTTTTGCTGAACGAATAAAAAATGGGCCGGCTACGAATCATGAATCGCAGCCGGCCTTATTTTGCCTTTTATCGGGACGGATCCGGCGAGGCCTAGAATGGAATGTCGTCATCGGCAGCCGGAGTCGATACCGGTGCATTCGAACCAGCTGAACTGCTGCCGGACGAGGCCGCTCCGCCCGTGTAGCCGGTATCGTGATCGTCGTGCCCGCCGCTATACTCGCCGCCGCCGCTGTCGCCGCGGGATCCGATGAACTGCATGTCCGTCGCCTGAACGTCGAGGGTGTACCTTCTGTTATTATCGCGATCGGTCCATTCTTCGATCTTCAACCTTCCTTCGATATAAACGGGTGAACCCTTCGTAAGGTATTTTGCGGCGTTTTCGGCCTGTTGACGCCAGAGGGTGATCTTAAACCATGTCGTTATGTCCTGAAGCTCACCGGATTTGTCACGGCGTTTTTCGTTCGTGGCCATCGTAAAGCTGCATACGGCAGCTCCCTGCGGCGTGTATCGTAATTCGGGATCGCGGCCAAGGTTGCCGACGATGATGATCTTGTTAAATGACATGGATGTATCCTCGCGTTTTGTGTAATTTAGTCGAACTTTTTGTTAAGAACAGACATCAATATATCACGGCCTATGTGCTGTGATAAAATCCTCTTTTCTCTTCGGCAAGGCGTGCCGTTTTACAGGCATCAGGGATAATGATCCGCTGCATTTTAAAGTTCCCCGCGATACGATACGGATTGGTTGTCCGGTGGCTGTCGTGCGCCGTTTTCATTACAGTTTTTTCGTCGGCAGTCTTTTCCGAGGGACCGGGTGAAGTGCAGATCCAGAAATGCTGGAGCCACGTCGGTGGAACCGGCAGCCGATCGGCTCTTGCCGCATTTGGCGGAACGATCTATTCCGTCCGCAACGGCTCGGTAGTTGAGGCTCTGTCATTCGACTCCGGTAAGCTGACGTGGTCGAATGACGTCGGTGGTTCAATTGCGTCAAATCTGATCGCCGACGGGAATAATTTGTTCTTTGTAAGGCGTTCGGGCGGCGTCGCTGAAAAGTCGGCCGAAGCCTCCCTGATCTCGATCAGCGCAAACGCCGGCATTACGCGATGGAAGATCCAAATACAGCCCGGCGACGACTACCGGCTCGCATTAACAGAAGCGGGCCTTTTGGCGATCAATAGCAGTGGTGATGCGTCGGTCGTTTCAGCCGCCGACGGTGCCATTCTATCGAACCGAAAGTTGACCAGGCCAATTGGCCTCGGCATTCTGGATCTCGGGCAAGGGTCGATCATATCCTCGGTTGAACGTGAGATTCTTAAGGTCGATGGAAACGAGGAGCCACAGGTTTTGTCCAGGTCCGACTTTGCCGTGACCGCACTGCTCCTGGAAGCGGGCGGAGGCGTTTTTTACGGAAACGACCGCGGAATACTCGCCTTTCTTTCGAGCAAAGGCCAGAGGCCGGTTTGGCAGTTCAAGAGCGGCGGAGCGATCTCGGATATAATTTTGACCGACGGCCGCGTCATCGCCGCTTCGAATGATAATTTTGTTTACGCGTTAGCAACCGCGAATGGGGCCCGACTGTGGAAACGCCGTGTGACGGGACGCGTTTCGGCCCTGAAGATGGTCGGCAATGACCTGCTGTTAGTACAGCCTTTGGGCGATGATAATATTATTTTCTTGAATATCAAGAACGGCAGTGTTTCGGGGCAAATTCCGGCAACTCCGGGGGATTTTGTATTGGATTCGGTAGTGATCGACTCAAACCGACTTGCCATAACGACCGATTCCGGCCTGTACGGCTACTCTATCGGTGGATGCGGTACTGCAAAATGAAATGGCCCGGGAATGCTTCATCCGGGCCATAAAAAATCAATTGAGGAAACGCTTATCTAGTGAGACGTAGCGTGCTCGTGCATCATTGCATAGATCTCATCTTTAATCTGTAATTTCTTTTTTTTGAGCGTGATCTCTTCCAACTGTTCGTCGTCGCTGGGGTACGTAAGGTGGGCTAATTCAACCAATCGTTTCTCGTAATCTTCGTGCTGATGCACCAGTTCCCTAAAAGTCGAATTGTTCTTGATCAACTCGTCTCTCACCGGATCAGCTATTGACATGTCCATGGCGTTTTTTTCCTCACTTTTCAATGGTATCCACCCGTTGGCGGAAAATTAAAATTTTCGTAACAGGTGTATTTTCATATTAGCCGAAAGACAGAGTTTTTATCAAGCGAAATATGCGTCAAATCACCCGGTTTTGCTCTCATAGCCGGAGCCGCATCAAAATGCCGTCCTCGCGGGGGTCTTTATATAGATCCCGGCGGATCGAGACGTTCTCAAACCCATTTCGTTCATATATTCGGATCGCTCTGACGTTCGAGCAGCGGACTTCGAGCCAGATCGCCCGAACGCCCGCATCACGGCATTTTTCTACGAACGAATCCAAAAGCAACTGGCCTAATCCGCGTCCGAGCAGCGGCCCGGTGACGCCGATATTGTAGATCTCAGCGTCAACGGATGAGTCATCGTCGGTTGAGGCGACGATCCGTCCGACCACGAAGCCGATAGTCTGATTTTCGTCATCGGCGAGCCGGAGCATTATTGAATTTTGATTTTTTAGTTCTTCGAGATAGCCGGCGGCCGACCAATGATTAAGATTGGTCTCATCAGCGATACGGATCAACTCGGCAATGTGCGAGGATTCGATCGGACGTATTCGAGGTTCGGACATTGGTTCAAGTATCCGTTATTTTTGTTTTCCGATAAATAGCGGCTCGGGTGTTTCATCTATGCCGTGAATGATGACCGATCGGCCGAGGTAACCTGAGATGTCTGGGTCGATCACTGATAATGACGTAGAGTTCACCGCATCGATCGAATTAACAATCGACGGATGGATCATCAGACTTGTACCTGTACCCGTCAAGTCACCAACCCAACTAATCTCGACCGGTTCCGGGCCAGAGAGTTCGATCAAGCGATCACCGCTGCGGGAAAATCGTTGAATACACGCGACGTCCCGGCCCACGGGCAGCACGACGGCAAACTCATTCGCGGTGGCTTGCTCGAGGGCGATCGCCTTAAGAGCCGACACGCGACGCAGTTGGACCCCGCATGAAGCCGCCAATCCCATCGCGGTAGACAGGCCGATCCTGATACCCGTAAAACTGCCGGGTCCGGACGATACTACGAGTTGGCTTATATCCGCGAACTTCAGGCCGTTGCGCGTCAAGATCTGATCCAGTGTCGGCAACAGATCCTCGGCTCGTGAAACAGCAGTCGCCCCGACGACCCCGTCTATGTGGAAATTATCGGAGAACAATGAAATGCTGCCTCCGCCGATGGCGGATTCGATCGCAATTAGGAAGTTGCCGTTCGTGCTCATAACTGAGATTGCTGTCAACGGCCCGGCCTAAGCAGGCGACCGATCGACTGTGCCGAGCGTTTTAGTATATCGCCGACCTGATAGTGGATGCGAGTCGTCGCGTCGAGACTTCCTTCCATATCGATGGTCGCCTGGATCGCATTTGGCGGTACCCGTTTGACTATTTGCCTCCATAGTCCCCGCGGATCCCGTTTGAACAGGTGTAGCGGCTGAAGGCGGGTTTCACTCGCCCATTCCCTTTCCAAACTACGGATCAGCCAAGCGGGCAGATTCGAGGCTTCGTCGGCAAACGGCAGCCCGTCTAAGGTCAGGCCGAGGTATTTGTTTGCCAAACCGATCGTATAAATTACCCACTTTCGGCGATGAGGCGCAACAGAATTGAGACATCTATCCCAATCGAAGTCGGCAGAACGATTCTGTACTGACCAGTATACGTCCCAAAGCCTGTGTTTGTGGGCCCCGCCATCGGTAAGCCAGTGAACACTAACGACTCTTAGGTGGTCCTCTTCACGCAAAAAGCGGATGTTGGTTCCTTCGATATTTTCGACGACCGAGTTTTCGAAGAGGTCGGCCCACGGTACGGTATCGAGATGGCGCAGTTCGTTGTGAAGATCGATCGGCTGGAAGCCGGATGATGCAATGAGCTTTACCTCTTTTGCACGCTCAAAGTCGGCGGCGGGGACAGCCAGATCAACATCGGTGAATTTCCGCCATTGATCTTCAGGATAATAGCGGGCGACAGCTATGCCCTTTAC
>CALDGX010000199.1 GCA_937941715.1 uncultured Chloracidobacterium sp.
TGAATGAAGGCCAGAGCATCCGCGAGACAGTCCGTATAAAGATAATCGTCGGAATCGAGAAATGTCAGGAAATCGCCTTTTGCGTGTGACATCCCGACATTTCGCGAATACGCCCGTTCATAGTTCCGTTCGTTTCGGATAAGCCGGATCTTCCCTTCGCTTTCCAGTGGACGAAGGATATCGATGGTCCTGTCAGTTGAACAATTATCGACGACGAGTACCTCAAAGTTTTGGTAACTTTGTGCAAATACCGTCGCAAGCGTATCTAGAATTAGGTCTTGTCGATTGAACGTAGGAATTACAATCGAAAATTTTATCGGGGCCATTTATGAAACCTTTCGGACCGCCCTGTTTACGGTATCTAATTGTTCAAGCGTGTCAACAGTAAACCATTGATCTGGATAAACAGTCGAGGCCTTTACCTCTTCGATCTTAATGAGTTGTTCCCAAACCTCATAAAAATCCTCGGTTTGAGCGGTCAAACGGTTTACCTTTGCCGGATTAACGATCTGAATGCCAGAGCAATATATGTCCGAAACCGTTTTGCGGTCGATCGATCGTACGACACACTCTTCCTGGACAATATAGTCACCCTCAAGCCCGGCAACCGGAACAACCGGTACCAGCATCACGGCCGGATTCCCCAGTCGTCCATATTCCGCTTCTAACAAGGCAAAATTCAGATGGACGACATTGTCGCAGGTCAAAACGTAAATAGGTTCGTCCAAATTTGACAGCAATGTGTTGTACAGCCACCACGCGTTTCCATGCCCTTCGGTATTAAGTACGACACTTGCCCCATGTTCGATCACGTGTTGAGCGAGGACCGCCTTTTTGTACCCAACCGTCACGTAAATTTTTGATAAATGTCGTCGAATGTTCTCGATGCCGTTCGCGATCAACGTGGTACCGGCATACGGTGCCATGGGCTTAGGAATGACATCGGTGAGCGGGGCCATCCTGGTGCCCCGGCCGGCTGCTAAGATCAAGGCTTGCTGAATTAACGCCATTGTCCTCTAGTCTCGGCGGTCCTCGATCAAGGCAAGCATTTCCTGTTTACTCAGCCTGTCTGTATTTGCAGACGACAGGCCAAATGGAACTGGGCTGGCTACTTTCTCGTTAAACGAAATTATGTAATGAACAATGTCATCGTATACAACTTCCTTCGTATATGGCAGTTCTATATCGCCGATTAGATACTCATCGTCGCGTTCACCGGGACGTCCTTCCATTGCTTCCCAGCGACCGCCTTTTGCTTCGGTCCAGGTATCGAGTATGTCCTTGATTTGCGCCGCTTTCATATATCGTGAAAGAACCTTTCCTTGAATATCGTCAATGTTACCTATTGCGGTCTGCACCAGCTTAACTGCATCGTCAACCGTGAAAAAAAACCGTCGCATCTCCGGACCGGTGCTCCGGAGCACACCATCAGTTTCGAACATCTTCTTCCAAATAGGCAAGACCGAGCCGGTCGACCAAGCGACATTTCCATACCGCACACAAGCAAATTTCGTGTCAGATTTTGCATTCATTGAGCAGAACACCCGCTCCATTATTGCCTTGGACAGGCCGTATGTGTTTCGTACGGGCGGAGCCGCCTTATCGGTCGAAATGCCGATCACTGATCCGACACCCTTTTCAACAGAAACACGTGCGATATTTTGCGAACCAAGGACATTCACATCAATGCACTCCATGGGCTGACGCTCGGCAATGTCTACAAACTTCGTTGCTGCGCCGTGTACAATAATATCCGGTTTAGTTTCGCCGATTATGTCCCGAACGCTTTCGATACTGGCGACATCCATGGCAAGGACCTTACAGCCGGTTTCCTGTTCGGCAAAAAGATTCTGCTTATTGTTGCGCGACGTAAGGATCACCTCGTTGTCCGCACGAAGTGCAGCCGCTAAATTCCGGCCCAGAAACCCAGAACCACCAGTTATTACTATCTTAGCCATATGCCAGTTATCTAATTTGAACGCAATGCCTCAGAATACCACCGCGAATACGCCGCTTGATGCTCCGACGCCATTTTTTTTGACGTGAACTCACCCGCAATCCCTCGATTGTTTTCTCCCATTTTGCTCCATTCGTTTTTTGATCGGGATAGGTCAATCATAGCATCTCCGAGTGCAGCTACTGATTGAACCGGAACCAAATATCCATTTCTGCCATTTTCAATAACCTCTGCCGCAATCCCCACGCTCGTAGAAATCACCGGTTTGCCGGCCATCATCGCCTCGATCACGACCATTCCAAATGATTCGGCGACAGCATTGTGCACAAAAATATCTGCCATATCCAAAAGGCTAACTACATCAGATCGCCAACCTGCAAACTTCACGGATTCGTTGATATCTAAAGTCTGGGCCAATTGTTCCAATTCCGTCGCGTCGCCGCCGCCAACAATCACGAGACAAATGTTTGGTTCAGAATCGCGAGCTTCACGAAAAGCCCTCAAGAGGCCATCGTAACATTTGATCCAAGATATCCGGCCGATTGCTAAAAATCTGACACCGTCGTTGGGCCAGAAATCTGCCACGTCTGCGGTTTTTGAGGCTATCGTTACGGCTGCTTGGTCAAAACCATGTCTGATGATGCTAATTTTATCAGGGCTAACGCCTTCAACCTCAACGAACACTTCACGCATTTTCTCAGACGGCGCGATTATGTTTGTAGAAAGATACATTGCAGCTATTACGTCAAGCCAAAACGTGGGTTTTCCCTTATAGTATTGAACTTCACTGGAATGGTGACCAGTCAAAATTCTGATCTTGGTACGAGCTAAGAATGCTGCCAAAAGGCCAACCACCGACGCGTCAAACAAGTGGGTCTGAATAATGTCAACGTCATTTTTTCGCAGCCAACGGGCCAGTTTAAGAATTGCCATGGGATAGTTGATACGAGTACGCGCGTCAAGTGAAAAGGAGGGTATTCCAATAGACTCAAAATGTTTATGGAGTTCTCCGCGTGGTTCCAACGACCCAACGAAGACCTCAATCTCGTTAGACTCAATATTCTCAATCAGCCCGTTCAAATAGGGATGATCGCAGCTATTGGATATGAAATGTAGATTCCGTAACTTTTTGGACATCGAAACGTTGGCTCAACTGAGTGTCTAAACTTTATCGGTAATTAGTGTGCTATGAGTAAGCGGGTAAAAGTTCCCGTTGTGTTAATACCTCAATCACGTGATTGTCTAGCACGGTGCGTGAGTGAAAAACTCACTTGGCGATGAGTCAATTGAGCAACGTTAACCAACACGCGTTTACGGGATAGACTATCGACATCCTAGTTGCCAGTCGATTATGCAAATCATCGCCGTCAACTAAAGTACTCACCGCAAATCAAAAAATTTCATCGTTAGAAAAATTGTACGAAGCCAGAAGCATATGAATCGAAATCGAAACATCGGCGAAGTGCACGATCGAAAGCGCCTCCACTCGCGAACAGAGTGGTTCACTATTTACAGACAATATCAAAGTGGCAGTTTGAAAAGTCATCTGATGCGAAAATCTCGTTACCTGTTTCGGAGTTTGTGGGTGCATAATCCAATTTTTCGAGAAATCGGACAAGCTCAGCTGCGGAGCTGTTTTGCTGTCTCAAATTGTTATCGTCCAATTCTACAAACAAGATCGGGCGATATCGAGTCAGAACCTCCGAGGCACCCGCCAGAACCTCCATCTCATATCCTTCAACGTCAATCTTGACCAGGTCTATCTTCGAAAGGTCTTTGGCGATCACCCATTCATCGAGGACACATATATCGACTTCGTACGATTCCTTTCCGTGTGTCGCAAGTCCTATCCGATTTCCGCCGCGGTTGCTTTCGGTGTCTACGACCAGACGAACTTTACCATTCTTACTCCCCAATCCTACGTTTTCAACGTAAATGTTCGAAAAATCGTTTAGTTTCAGATTCGTTTCACAAATAGCAAAATTGACAGGATCTGGTTCAAAACCATATGTCACGCCTTCCGCACCAACAAGTTTCGCAAACTGTAGGATTGTGGTTCCATAGTTTGTGCCAATATCTAATACGACGTCTCCCTGATTCACCAAACTCATTAGTTTTTCATGAGACGTATCCTTAAATCCGAAGTAGAAGTAGTGTGGGAGGTAATCATGTATGTCGAGTCTGAGTCTGATGCCGTTGTATTCAAATTCACGTATGGAGCCAACCGGATATTGATAGTTGTTTGGAACAAGTTTTGACAAAAATGCGTTAGGATTTTTACCCGCAACTAATCCTCGGACTACACTTTCCAAAAGGGAGATCTTCAAGACGCTTCTAAAGAAGTTGAATATTTCAGTTTTCATTTAAGGAGAAAGAAAGAGTCGACCTAACGAAAGTCCGCTCATTTTCGGAGAGCATATAGTTCCACAGAAAAACGCCATAGACTGAGGTGCTTATCGCAAAAATCACGAATGTCGGTACGACATTATCAGAGAAGTAAATCGTGGCAAGTATCGGCCACAATAACAATAACAATGCGATCGTAACTTTATTTAGGTTGTCTTTAACGAATACCAAAGAAATTCTATTGTATCTTCGTGCAAACCCCCACATCAACACCGCATCGCCGACAGACCGAATGCTCCAGGCCACTGCTGCCCCAGTGATTCCATATGACGCCGCGAGAACTATCAGTAGAGCAAGAAACGGAAGAAGTTCTAACCAGAAGA
>CALDGX010000200.1 GCA_937941715.1 uncultured Chloracidobacterium sp.
GCCGAATGGAAACGTATCGGGCTCGACCTCGGTTTCAAGCATGTCGAATCGTCACCATTGACCCGGTCCTCCTATCACGCCAGAGAGCAGGCCGAATAGAGTGCTGTAAACCGGCGAACCAGGTAATACTTGAGAACTACAATGAACAATCACGAAAGACAGGCAACAATTGATGTCCTAAACAAAATACTCGAGTTAGAACTCGCGGGTGTCGTGCGGTATACGCATTATGCTCTGATGGTCTTTGGATACAACCGGATACCGATCGTGTCATGGCTGCAGGGGAACGGTGATGAGTCGCTGGCGCACGCGCGTAAAGCGGGCGAATTTGTGACGATGCTGGGTGGGCATCCGAGCCTGAAGATCGGGCCGCTTCTTGAGACTGAGAAGCACGACATTGGAGACATTCTACGAGAAAGTCTCGAACAGGAAAGCACGACCCTTGCCGCCTATTATGAGTTGATGAAGCTTACCGAAGGCAAGTCTGTCGCACTTGAGGAATATGCTCGTGAGATGATCCTGCTTGAGGAAATGCACCTTGATGAGGTCAACAAGATGCTCCGTAAGCCGGGCGAGATCGAACCGTTCAGCGAATGAATGTAATTGTCGAAACTCAACGATTGATCTTACGTGAACTAAGCTCCGCGACCGACGCGGAGTTTATTTTTGAGCTGTTGAATTCGCCAAAATTCCTCAAGCACATTGGTGATCGCGGCGTGCGGACCACAGAAGCGGCGGCCGAGTTCATAGAGACGCGGTATCGACAGAGCTATCGTGACCATGGCTTTGGCCTGTACGCCGTCGAGTTGAAGTCCAACGCAACTTGTATCGGCATTTGCGGGTTTGTCCGGCGGGACACTCTGCCGGAACCGGACATCGGATTTGCGTACCTGCCGGCGTTCGAAGGGCAAGGCTTCGGATTTGAGTCCGCTTCGGCAATGATGGAATATGGCCGCACCAAACTGGGAATGCGGCGCATACTGGCGATCACGTCACCGGATAATGACGCTTCTGGCGGCCTGCTCATCAAACTCGGATTTTCTTTCGACCGAATGCTTGTGTCCGATACCGAAACGCTGAAATTATTTTACTCGGAACCCGCGGCTTGAACTTCTTTCCGCAAAAATTCGTTCTTTCATGCGTCTGCAGATAACGGTGACACGTTTGCCGTTCATTTTTTGGAGGCTATCAAATGGACAGTTTCAAACACTCCGTCCCGACTTCCGGCAACGGACAAAAGACTCACCAGCAATGCTGGCTCGCGTCATTCGGGATGCTCTACAAGTATTACAAGCTCAATGCGAATTCGATTGAAGAAAAGCTGAGTGCCGCAGGGATCGACGTCGCGACCGCCAAATCGGACGGAATGCTCGACACAGATTACAAGACCGCCGCCACGGCCCTCGGTCTGACCGCACTTTCCGTTTCGCCGTTCAAGGAAACGAGCTTTTTCGATTTTGACGTTTCGTCAGGAGCATATAAATTTCTCGACGAGTTAAAAAAGGGCCCGCTCTGGGTCTCACGATACATTAAACCCGGGCTGTATCACGCCATAGTCGCAACCGGCTACAACGACGACGGCAAGGGTTACATAATTTTCAATAACCCATATCCCGGCCCGACCAACGCGGTCGAGGACACATCGGTACCGGCGACGTTGTTCGTCCGCGACCTCACCAACGCAAAAGGGTCCGTAATGGCATACCGTTAGGCGTCGGCTTAAGATTAACCGCAAAATGAAATAGAATGCAGAGTTTGAGGTATCAGGCTCTGCATTCTATTTTATGAAATACGGACTCATCGCCGGCAATGGCCAGTTCCCCTTTCTAGTGATCGACGGCGCCCGGCGCCAGGGGGCCGAGCTCTCTGTAGTTGCGATCAACGAGGAAACAGACCCGCGTATCGATCGCGAAGCCTCGGACGTCCGTTGGGTCGGGATCGGCCAACTTGGCAAAATGATCTCCTTTTTCAAGGATCGCGGCGTCGAGCGTGTAATGATGGCGGGCCAGGTAAAGCACGTCCAGATATTTTCGGGGGCGATGCCGGACATGCGGATGGTGAAAATGCTCTGGAATTTGCCGCGCCGCAATACCGACGCACTCATAGGCGGCATAGCAGCGGAACTTGCCAAAGACGGGATCGAATTGATCGACTCGACGTTCTTTGTCGGTGACCATCTTGCCGCTGACGGCGTAATGACAAAACGGCGGCCAAGCGACCTCGAACTCGAAAATATTGAGTATGGCCTTCAGATCGCACGCGAGATCGCACGTCTCGACCTCGGTCAGACGATCGTCGTCCGCGGCAAAGCCTGCGTCGCCGTCGAGGCAATGGAGGGCACCGACGCGGCGATCAAGCGTGCCGGCGAACTTGCCAACGGCAAACTGACCGTGGTCAAGGTCGCTAAACCGCATCAGGATATGCGTTTCGACGTGCCGGTCGTCGGTATTTCGACCATCGAGACGATGATCGCGGCGGGTGCGACGTGCCTTTCGATCTCGGCCGGAAAAACGCTGATCTTTGACCGCCAGGTCATGCTCGCCCTCGCCGACCGGCACAACATATGCGTGATCGGGTCGCCAATTGAAACCTTTTCGGACAACGAAGCGTAAATAGCGCCATTGTTCGTACCAAATCCAGGAGAAATAATGAGAAGAAATCTATTTGCGTTTTTACTGCTCGTGGCATTCGTTTTTCAGAGCTCCGCTCTGGCTCAAACGGCGGTCAAGATCACGCCGGCCGAAAAAAAGGCTGCTGAAGGCGTCACTGCTGCACAGTTGAAGGACTATCTGTACTTTGTCGCTTCCGACGAAATGGAAGGCCGCGATACGCCCTCTCGCGGACTTGATACTACCGCTAAGTTCATCGGGATGAATCTTTCAAGATGGGGATTCAAACCGGCTGGCGATAACGGCACATTTTATCAGAAGATCGCCCTCAAAAAGGACGCGATCGATCCGGCGGGAACCTCGGTCGAGGTCGGCGGTCAGAAATATTCATATGGCGACGACTTAGTTCGTGTTTCGGGCAATTCGAACGCCGCAATGTCGGCCCCGATCGTTTTCGCGGGTGACGGCTGGATGATCAAGTCCAAGGGGCTCGATCCGTATAAGAATATTGACGTCAAGGGCAAGCTCATCGCTGTTTACAGTGACGGGCCGTCGTCGGGACGAAATATCGTCGCTCTTCCTCAGGGTGTCACACAGGCGGACCTTACCGGTGAGCGCGGCAAGGACTGGGCCGATGTAACCACGCTCGCCCGTGCGAATGGCGCAGCCGGTGTCCTCGTTTTGCCGTCAAAGTTCCTGTCTGACAATTGGGGAATGGTCAGCCAAATGTTTGGCCGCAGCCGCATGGTTGTCGAAAAACTCGCACCGGCCGTTCCGGCGCAGGCAGCGGGTGCACCGTCAGTTTTTATAGCCTCGCAAAAGCTCGCGGCGGCGATATTCGCCGGTGAGGCAAACAACCCAATGACGGGTTCGAAGACCTCGTTTGACCTCAGCCCGGACAAAAAGTTCAACTTTACGATCGCCATCAAGACCGAAACTGCCTGGACGCAAAACGTCGTCGCCCTTTGGGAGGGCAGCGACCCGACGCTCAAGAGCGAAATGGTTGCGATCGGGGCCCATTATGACCACGTCGGGATCAACCCGAACGCACCCGGGCCGGATAAGATCTTTAACGGCGCTGATGATGACGGTTCGGGCACGGTTGCCGTACTTTCAATCGCCGAGGCGTTGGCACGGTCGCCAAAGCGTCCCAAGCGTTCGATCCTGTTCGTTTGGCATTGCGGCGAAGAAAAGGGCCTGTGGGGCAGCGACTATTTCAACAAATTCCCGACCGTTGATATTAAAAAGGTCGTGGCTCAGCTAAATATCGATATGATTGGCCGCAGCCGAAAGGCTGATGACACCAATCCGAAGAACAAGGAACTGTCCGGCGAAAATACGATCTACGTCATCGGTGCCGATATGATGAGTTCGACTCTCGGATCGGTCGTAAAGGGCACAAATGCGGGCTACCTGAACATGGTCTATGATTTTCGGTATGACGATCCGAAAGATCCGAACCGTTTCTTCTTCCGCTCGGACCATTTCAACTATGCGGTCAATGGCATTCCGATCGCTTTCTGGTTTGACGGTGTGCACGAAGACTATCATCAAGCCGGAGATCATGCCGACAAGATCGACTATGTCAGAATGGAAAAGATCACTCGAACCATCTTCCTGACGATGTGGAAATTGGGTGACCTTAACGAGCGGCCAAAAGTTGATAAGCAGTTGCCGCCTGAATTGACACAGCGTTGATGACTGCTGAATAGAAATGCCCCGAAGCCGTTGCAAATCAATTAACGGTTCCGGGGCATTTTTCCATTTGTAAGGCCTATTGACCGGCAGCGATCAGTGTTTCAGCCCCTCTGACGAATTCATCGATCGTCGCCACTTTAAGCTCGCCGTATGTTCGTTTGGTCCGCTCGCCCTTTGCGTGTGCCATCTGTCGTAACCGCTTCCCTGGCCGGAGCGGACGCCGTCGAGAAAGAATGCCGCTAAGCGATGGCCGCCTGAATTCGGCTTTGAAGCCGTTCGCGGCGATTTGTTCCGTTATTTTTTGCTCGACAGCAGCAATCGGTAGGCCTCGGATCTGTTCAAGCCAAGTTCTTTGGCGGCTTTCTTGAGCGCGGCCCGGTTGTCCAATCCCTCGGATTCGAGGTTCGCGACGCGCTCGGCAAGAGTCGATCGAGGCCGGTCGACGACCTCATCGCTGATCCGATCGATAACAAGAACGATCTCGCCGCGCGTCGGGCTGTCCGAAAATTCCGCGGCCAATTCGGAGAGACTGCCGCGGCTGAATGATTCGTGGAGTTTTGTGATCTCGCGGGCGACGACCGCCCGCCGGTTCCCGAGTATCTCGAGGCAGTCTGCAAGTGAGCGAACGATGCGGTGAGGCGTTTCGTAGAGTACGAGCGTTGCGGGTATCGAACGTATCTCCTCGAGGCGTTTACGGCGGTCACCGCTCTTCGACGGCAAGAATCCGCCGAAAAAGATCGAATCGGTCGGCAAGCCTGAGGCAACCGCAGCCGCCGCAAATGCAACGCATCCCGGAACAGGCACGACCGAAATCCCGGCCTCAATAGCAAGTTCGACGATCATGAAGCTCGGGTCAGCTATTCCCGGAGTTCCGGCGTCAGAAACTACCGCGACCGAATTGCCTGATTTGAGAGTTTCGATCAGACTGGCCGCCCGCTCAGCTTCGTTATGTTCATGATAACTCACGAGTTTGGCCGATATCTCAAAATGGCTAAGTAATTTGCGGGTATGCCGTGTATCCTCGCACGCGATCAAGCTGACCGAACGCAGCGTATCGAGTGCCCGTAGGGTCGTGTCCCGGAGATTGCCTATCGGCGTCGCAACGAGGTAAAGAGTTCCCGGCATAGGGTGAATATAGCGAAGTTGTGCAGAAAAATAAAAAGCCCGGGCCCTTTCGGACCCGGAACTTCAGGTAGAGTGAAATTTGCCTGCTTAGAAGGGTAAGCGGATCGGCATACGGTCACGCCAATTGCCATTGTTGTTCCCGCGGTTGTTGCGGTTGTTGCGGCCGCGGTTGTTGTAGTAACTGAGGCCGTAGGTGTTTGCAATGATCTGAAGGTCATTGCTGATCTGATTCCACTGGTTTTGCAAAGCACCGTTACCGCGCGACCGGTACATTTCCTGCTCGATACGTGAACCGATGTCGACGACCCGACGAGCTTCGTCCGCACTGTTGTCCATATTGCGGCCCCGGCCATACTTGTCCTCAAGTCGATCCGCGGCTTTGGCGAACTGATCGGCAAGATCCTCGATATTGCTTCTGCGTCCGTTACCGTAGCCGCCGTA
>CALDGX010000201.1 GCA_937941715.1 uncultured Chloracidobacterium sp.
AAACGTCTTCGAATCCGACGTCGCCGCCCTCGCTTCATGGAAATCCGCATCCCACGTCGAGGTTCCACCAAAGAAAAAAACACCACCACCAACGCCGTGACACGACGCCGGTGGCAATGACGACTCATCATCAACACGGCAATTGAAGATGATAATTTCCGTTCATTGAACCAAGGAAATAGATACCAACAAACAAAAGGAGATCGCTTATGCTAATTCGTATTTTCATTCTGTTAATGCTGTCAATGTTCGCATTACCCAATGCGTATGGCCAAAATGACGATGACATGAAAAAAAGGGAGAAAGAATTTAAGAAGGGAAAGACTTTATCCGACCAAGGAATTGAGAATAATAGCATTGGAGCGGCTCTAAATACCCTGTTTCGAGAATTCGTTAGCCGAGGTGCCTGCGGATTGATTGACCCAAACCGTGTTGAACGTGATGGCAAGTTCCTTTCGTATGTCCCGGATGAGTTACCAAACCTTGATACCTTAACCGGGGTAAAAAAGAGGAGGGCTGAGGTCATTAATGCAAACGGCACCAGGATGTTTTGGTATGTGTATACAACCGCAGACAAGAATAATGCAACGTTTTCACCGCTTCCTACTCGATTTTTGACTGCTTTTTCCGATTCAAATGGCGGTAATACGAATGTCCGTCCTTCAAATAACTTCTCGACGTGGGTTTTGACGCGAAACTGTTCCGGTTACCTAACGACGAAGGCGGAGGCTAATGCCAAGTTCTTTACTATTTCCGCTTCGGCGGCAATTGAAGCGGATTTTAAAAATACAGCCTCGATGGTATTGATTGGTGGGAAATTTATCTCGCCCATTGAGAATAGATTGGTGGCCGGGAACTGGCAACAACGGTTGCTCAATCTCGATATTTGGAACCTATATTCGAAAGACAACGCTCTTGCAAATGATGCTTGGGTGATGACGAGTTTCGACGGAATTCTTGCAAATAAGGAAGTCGGGATAAGCAGAAATTTCAGTTTCAAGGGAGATGCTTCAGGATCTGGTTCTTTTTCAATTGCAAGTATCAATGGTTCAATTGGAACCGGCGTTATGGACAAATCAAGTATGGACTTTACGCAATACCAATTATTGATAGCGTCAGACTTGGATGATCAACCGCGTAGAAATCTTCGCTTTGCAAAACTGCCTTCCGCGACCACTATTGCTGAGCAATTTAAGCTCACTGCGCTCGCGACCGACACCGATGTCATGCTGAAACAGGGAGTAAACGCTACATTCACATCCACCATTTCAGGAATTCCTAAAAACATTTGTGAAAGTGCCTGGGATGTCATCGAGGCAAATAATACAGTATTTAATTCTATAGCCGTTTCATCTTCGGGTAGTCAACTGACATCAAGTGATGGCCAGGAATTAATTCCAACTTGTACTTTCAGATTCACGGGAATGCCGCGAGACAGGATTTTTAGTGCCGGTATTGCACCGCCTGAATTTATCGCGACCCTAAAAAATGCAAACCCCCAACAACGAGTGGGAAGTTTGGCGCTAGAACTAGGGCTACGTCAAAAATTTAATACTTCTAACCATCCGGTACCTCGGTTCAATGGCCCTGCAAACTCTTCAATTATGTTCGCGCCAGATCTGAGCAGTCCAACGTTCGGTGTATCGTGGCGAGATATTCCAATAGCATTTACGGATACGGAAGAACCTGTCGTTAGAACGGCAGGAACTCTTGGTTCGGTGGATTCTGCGAGTATATCAAATTGTGGTGATGTGCCAGAGTTCCAAATTGACGGTGAATTGACTGCAACCGAGGACACTAATTATCGTATGACATTGCGATCAAATCTCAGGTTGGCAATTGCAGACTATTTTCTTGATGCTGCCAGTGACGTGGTATGTCAACATCAAGCTACGATTGGAGTAAAACTCAAAAACGGTCAAATGGTCTCACGGCAAGTGACCTTAAATCTGAGGATTCCCAAAAGAAAGCCGGTCCCAACACCGACGCCACCGACAACACCGACACCACCGACACCCTAGTTAGATTCGACAATGCGGGGTGTACATCACCCCGCAGACCTACACCACATAAGGAGAATCATCATGTCCTCACAAGCACAGGTTAAATTCATCAAGTTTTTTCTATTCTGTTTTGTCTCGCTCATTTGCATTGACGCTTATGGTCAAGGAAACGGAAAACTTCAGTTGCATTTCATGGACGTCAACCAAGGCGACGGGGCGATACTCATATCGCCGAATGGAGAAACTGTCTTGTTCGACAACGGCGTTCTAAACGAATGCGACAAGCCGATCGCTTATCTCGAAAATCTTGGGATAACCAAGATCGATTACATGATAGTCAGTCACTACCATGCCGATCATTTTGGTTGCACCACCGAACTTCTCGAAAAATTTCCGCTTCAGATCAATGCCTATGATCGTCCGGGAGCATACAACAGCAAATCGTTTACTAACTATGTAAATGCCGTTGGTTCCAAGCGTAAGAGCGTCTATAAAACAACCTCGATCGTTCTCGACCAAGGCTCGGCCGATCCGGTCAAGATCAACATTGCCGGTTACAACGGAGCCGGAGTCGCCGGAGCCGATGACGAAAATGACCGCAGCGTCGCGGCGGTAATTCACTTTAAGAATTTCAATGTAATGATGGCCGGTGATTTAAGCGGATATAACACGAGCAAATACAAAGACATTGAAAGCCGTGTTTCTCGGCGTGTTGGGCAAGTCGAGGTCTATAAGGTCAATCATCACGGTAGCGAGTACAGCTCAAATCCAAAATGGATGAAGAAACTTAGTCCGCGAATTGCAATTGTCTCCGCCGGCGACCCCAATGATTATGGGCATCCAACGGCAAAGGCAATGAAACGAATACACGCCGCCGGAACCGAGAAAACCTACTGGACTTCGAAAGGCGATGGAGCAAAACCGGTCGATGGAAAAGACATCATCGCCAATGGAAGCATCGTTATTGAAGTGTCCTCGGACGGCCAGTCGTTCGCCGTCAATTACAACGGCCAGACCGACATTTACCAAATGTGGCCAAAACCATATAAAGGAAGTCGCTAATAAGAAGCACAATTGGGACGCCTGGATCAAGGCCGCACACGGCAACTATGATTCAAAAAATGAAGGAAATGAAAATGAAAATTATACGAATGATAAAAAATTCGACATTGGTTGTTTTTGCCATATTTACCTTTAACCTCATTGTTGCTCCTCAGAATTCTGGGAAACCCAGGTTTCTTTCGATTATTCAAGAGAATCATCCACAATTCGACTGTCGGTTAGATGACGAGCTAGAAAAGCGTATCTTTAATGGCTACGGAGCGGTCTTTATTTCTGAGGGAGCGATTTTCCCCGATACATGCATGTTCAAGTCCGAAGATGCTGTATTGAGCTTCCAATCCACTATAAAGGCGATGAAAGGATCGAAGCTGCAAGATATTGAATATCATCTACAGCCACTGGCCGCTGCTAAATTGGAATTAGTATTCAAGGAGCTAGGCGGTTATTTGAAGCTTGCTCGCAATTACAACAAATCAACTGCTACGCATCCAAACGGCCTGAACGATGACTGGGCGATGCGAACTTTAAAACAGACCCAATGCAATTGGACTAATTCAGGGAGCGACTTAGCCCGGTGTGAAGAAAACATCAAAGCAGATTTTGTCACTCGCAAAGAAATAGTAAAAAAGTTGTCGAACCAAAGACACATGTTTAGTTACGCAATACCCGGCGGCTCTCAGCACCATTTCGGGCTAGCGATTGATATCAATAACAACAAGAAGGGAATTCCCGATAGTCCGCCCGGCTATGAGAAATCGTTAAACAAATACGGATGGTATAGAACAATTCCATTTGACACTCATCATTTTACATTTCTAGGTTATACAAAGGCTGAGGAATTAACCAAACACGGACTGAAGAGAATTACTTGTGAGAAATTGCAGTACTGGGTGCCGGATTTGCCAAAGGAGTATGCCAATCCATATATCGAAAGGCACTGTACCGCCTCGTCTTCGGAGAAATAGGGACCCATTGGAGGATCAATGAAACTACGATATGTAACGATTTACATGGCATTAGCTGTGTTGGTGATTTTATCAACGAACATTCTTTCTCAGACGGTGAAAAATGTGCCAAAAAAGGGAGGGTTAACGGTTACTTCTGATTCGATCGACATCCTCGGAAACAAAATTGCCATAAAAATTTATGAGAATACATCAAAGAGAACGCCATTAATTTTCGTCTCTCTTCACCACAATGAGCGACTGGGGCGGCATCTTGCAAAAAATGCAATTGAGGCTAAGGGGGGTAAGATGTTTGAGGTCGTTTCGGTGGAATCAAACCGACTACTTCGGAACGTCCACTTTAAGCATGCTGGCCGCGAACTTTGCATCGACCCAAACCGGGTGTTTAGTGAGGATGGTATCAAAGCGACGTTAAGTTACAGTGATTTTGGTGAAGGGTGTGAAAATGTAAAAGATGCCGAAGCAATTGCGCTGACGAAAAGCGTTGAAGTCGTCAACGCCATAAGAGCGTTTCAGGTTAAGCTTCTCAGCTGGATTCTACCAAAAACGAAAAATGAAATACTCGTCTCCGTTCACAACAATCTTAAGATATCTTTGGATAATTTCTACGACATTAACGACAACGATGAGTTCCCAAACAACGAGGGGACTTATATCGCCCACACGGACCTGGTGAACGCCGATAAAGAATACAACCACGACTTTTTCATGGTATCTAATAACAGTTTATTCGCTAAGTTGGTTGCAGCAAGGCGTGACAAAGATGATAAGCAAGTTTTTTCCATAGCAGTCCAGAAAGAGAATCCGAATGAAAAGAAAGGGTATTTATCTACATTCTGCTCAAGGAATGGCCACAATTACATACTAATTGAGGCGAAGCACAAGCTCGGGGAAATAGTTGAAGGTCACGATCAGCGCCAGAAAGATATGATTGACCGAGTATTTACGGCGTTCGCGTCGCAAAAGTAAGGACTGACGATAAGGGAGAAGGGTTATGAGCTTGCAAGAAGATATTCAATGGTTTGATACGTCCTTTGGTCCGAAGATTAAGCCGATTATTGCGACCAAAAAATACACAAAGAATTTTGTGATTTCTCTGGCTTGTAAGGAAATGCGATACCTTTGGTCGCCACTTAGGAAAAAAGGTTTGCCGCCAGAAAAAGTATTGGAGTTAATGGTTGGCGACACGATAGATGCAAAGGCCGATGGCAAAGGACGGTCGGCCTTCCCGAAGAACCGAAAAGAATTAGAAGATTATCAACCCAAAGGCAAGGAAATGTTTGTGATTGCACGCAAATCATTGCTGGAAATGGCCGCGGCGACAGGACAGTACGCCACATCGGTCGCCAATCCGGACAAGTTTGTTCGGGGATACGGTATTTTCCAGTATGACCTGCAGTATTTTCATTCGATCAATGGAGGACATACGGCCTTTTTCCTTGAGAAAAAATGGGTCGATTTCGGGGCATGTCTAACGAAGATGACAATCGAACTCGATAAGGGCTTGACGCGGCTGGCAGCGAAATTTCCACAGCTAAAGATAAACGATTCAGCGAAACTATCGTTCGATAATTCGGTATGGTTGGCGATTGCATATAACAAAGGGGCCGGCGGCATAGACCTCGCAAAAGGATTCAAACAAGGGCACCTGAGTGACGGAGTATATTACGGCGAAGAATTTCGTGACATATTAGCAGTCGCGAATCAAGTAGCACCATGACTCGCCCTTGCGAGATCATCAATATAAGTATTCCAGCCATAGATAAGGAGAGGCAAAATATCGACTACGGCAGTATGAGCCGCGTCCGGCGAGTGAAATACTATCGCTCGCCGGACCGCGATCGTCCGCTCGACGAATGGGAACTCGTCCCCGACAACCTAAATGAAATCGATTAAAAGTAGCCAACGGATACAAGAGCCCGTTGATCAGGAATTCTTCCAACTCTTTTACGAGGCAGTTGAACTCGGGATTAACCTTGTTCGTCAATTGAAAGCAAATAAGGTCTATATGGGCAACCGAGGTTCTTTTCATCGTGCCTATGTGGAAAAAGGGAAATCAATTCCTGACTTTATGTCGGCCGGATTAATTGACTATGGTGCAGCATTTGGCGCGAAGTTGGATTCTCCAATTAATTATCGTAAGCATAAGCCAATCGCTGATTTATTGTCGTATGCGTTTTCAAATGAAAAGATTCATGGTCATTTTAGGGTATCAAAATATTCCGCGGCTGGAGAAGACTATCATCTAACGGACGAACAAGTAGAGTTCTTTTTCATCCGCATGTTCGCATCGACTGTAGACATGTGCATGCACAAGCTGATTGACGGTGATTTTTCGCAAAATTGGTTCAAAGCATATTTTCGAGAGATTGAGCGTGGGATTTTTGACGAAAAGCTAGAAGTTGATTTAATTATTCCAATTATTGGCTTGTCATTTGATTTTCCTCACTACTGGTTGGATGAGCAGAAAGTCGGAATCTTCAAGATGGACTTAGAGTTTCAAGAAGCCCGACACCTCGATCAACAATTTCACATCAAGGTACCTACTTACGTGGCGCGCTTCTCAAGCCATGCGTTTATGTTGAAAGGGCGTACGATTGAGAATGATGGTTACATGCAAACAACATATCAAGCTCAATTCCTTATCAAGCGAGAAATTTCCTTAATCAATTCCCTCTTTGGCCTGCTCAAAGCTGCGACCGGTCATTCGACTGGGTATGCTCAGGTTATCGTTCATCCTTTAATGTGGACTCCTGAGTACGTTGCTCATCTTCCAGCTGTAATAAGCCAATCGGTTCGAGCGTATCCTTCATACTTTGATGACGGAGTTTGGCGAACCAAGCCCGACATCGTGAGTTCGAACTATTTAGATTCCATTTCGGAAATACTTACCGCAACATCAATCTTCAATAGCAAGAAGATGCGTCTTGCAGTCTCTCGCTTGAATTCCTGCTTGCTTCGCGAGACCGAGGAAGATCAGATTCTTGATGCTTGTATTGGTTTGGAAGCTCTTTTCGGAGATGAAGATAAGCAAGAAATGACGCATAAGTTAGCTCTTCGAATTGCGGGCGTTACGCATTTATTTGAACGCGGAGAATACTTAAAGAAAGATGTCTTTAAGGCGGTAAAGACTATTTATGGCTATCGATCCGCGGTCGCGCACGGTAAGACTTCCAATTCAAAGAACCAAGTAGTTGAGGTTGGGGGACAGAAGTTCCCAACTGTTCAATTTGCAATTGACCTTCTGCGAGAAACGATCATTGCCCTCGGTAAGAATTCGCGCTTTCTAAAGCAAGGAGAGATAGACACTTATATTCTGCTAGATTCGCCATCTTAGATGGTTGTAACCTGGTCGAGATCGTCGAATACTGAACGGATCTTCGCGGCTTGTTCGGGGTCGGTTTCTTCGACTTGTTGAGCGGCGAGTTCCAGTTGTTCCTGCGTTTGCAGTAGTATTAAGGAGAGGGAATAAGATGGGAATGCATATTGGGCTTGTTGCGGTGCAAGCTTCGGTTTCGGATTTTGTCAACGCCTTTGCGGAGGTCTGGCCGACGCGCGAGATCGTGGCGACTAAAGACGGCTTTGTGCGTGAAGACGAGATCTGGGCCTGGAAGGACGCAAATGAGCGGTTTGTGTCGGCGGCTGACTGGACCAAATCCGACCCCGGCCAAGAGGTATACGTAATCTGTCAGGACGGACAATGGGCTGTGCTGATGGACTTTAGCTACGTGCTCGCGACCGATGAGAACGCTCTTGGACAACTCAGCATGCGGTTCGGCTCGGTCGTCTCTTTCGTCGTCCAGACCACCAGCGGATGCGCATTCTTTTGGAACTACGAATCGGGCGAACTAAAACGGTCGATCCAGAGCTTCGACGGAAAAGCGGAACTTTCCGGCGAAGCCCTGGCTCAAGAGGCAGGCATCGACATTGAACACTATTACATGAATGAGACCGAGCAATTGATGCAGGCATTTGGCCTGTCCAAGCTCGAAGAGCTCCTCGTTCCGGCAACAACCGTCGCGATCGCCGTCGCCGACCGGACAGACTATTCGGACCTCCACGTGGAAGCGACGGCAAAGCCATGGTGGAAGTTCTGGTAATCAACAATTTCGACGCTGCGGCGGGTTTCTATTCCAGCTTGGCCGGGTGTATTCTCGGTAGCTAACATGGCCGATCAAACTCAGCAGAATACGCCATTATACGGCCGGCTTTTGATCCGGTTGACCAAACCGTTCCCCAACTTCGATTTTGGGTTTATCAAACCGGTTCGCAGAAAGGCGGTAGATTCCCTTTGTTTGCCGAAAGGCGGGCGAGTGTTGGATGTCGGATGCGGACCGGGCGGCAGTTTTCCTTTTCTCGTCGATGCCGTCGGCCCGCAGGGACAGGTGACGGGCATCGAGATCAGCCCGATGCATAGCGAACTCGCGAACGAACGTATTGCGGCAAATGGCTGGACGAATGTCGTAGTTATCACCAAACCTGCCGGAGAAGCCGACTTGGACGGCACATTTGACGGCCTGTTGATGTTCGCGGCTCCCGATGTCTACGGATCGCAAACGGAACTGGACAACCTGATTCCGCACCTCGGCTCGAACGCCCGCGTCGCCGCCTTTGGCGCAAAGCTCGCAACCAACGGCTTTGGCCGATTACTCAATCCGATCATCAGATCACTTTACAAACTGTCGTTTTCAACCACGCCTCCGCCAAGCCCGGAACCGTGGGCTCTTTTGTCCGGTTACTTAGAGGAGATCGAGAAAACGGAATATTTCTTTGGCCTGATGTTCCTCGTCACCGGCAAATTCGCCGGCAACTCTCGCTTGGCAGACGAAGCGAAACGGGAACCGTCGCAACATCCATGATCAAGCCGTCCGTTGTCGTCGGCGTTACGGGCTCAGGGTTTTGATCTGTTCAGCACGCCATGCGGAGTTTTTGAAATAGTACACCATTTGCCCCGATTTCATCCCGTCAAGGTTATGCCCTTAAAAATAGCCGCCTAAAAGGCTGGCGGTGAAGCGTTGTGTGTTACGACGACGCTCTTTTTCGATGGGGGGTTCGTCAACTTCAGATCACCTGCATTACCTGATCCAGGGGTTTTCGCTTGATATCCGGTACTTTTGCGTTGTCAGCCGGATAGCCAACGGGGATCAGGACGTACGGCACTTCGTTCTTTGGGCGTCCGAGTATTTCCTGAAGAAACTTCATCGGCGAAGGCGTATGCGTCAACGTCGCGAGGCCCATATTGTGTAGAGCGGCGAGTAACAGGCCGACTGCGATCCCGACTGATTCCTGCGAGTAATACGTCGGTTCACTTTCGCCGTCCTCGACGATGGTCGTGATGCGAAAAACGACGATGAGATAAGGTGCGATCTCTAAGAACGGCTTGTTTTCGTCGGTACCAAGCGGAGCGAGACGCCGCAGCCATTTGTCGCTCATTCGTTTGTGATAGCTCTCGTATTCCTCGGCCTCGGCGGCTTCACGGATCTTTCGCTTAACCTCCGCATCACGAACAACAACAAACCGCCAAGGCTGCAGGTTTGCGCCCGAAGGGGCCGTCGCCGCCGTTGCGATCGCACGTTCGATCAGCCCGATCGGCACCTCGCGGTCAGAATAATCCCGCACCGTCCGCCGCCGGGCGATCATTTCATAAAACACCCGGCCACGCTCAAACTGCTCGCCCCGCTCAACCTCCGCAAACTCAAGCGGAATAAATTTTGGTTCAATATTCTCCATAAGACAGATACATAAACGAAAAGGGCGGACCACTTCTCCAAAAACTTTGCGATCCCGCGTCGACAATGCCCGGACATTCTGGCGACGGAACTCGCGACGAGGTCCATTTCTATGCGATTTGCTGAACGCGTAAACTCATGCGGTCGGTTCCTATTCTAGCTTGGCCGGGTGTATTCTCGGAAGCAAAGATGGCCGATCAAACTCAGCGGAATACGCCCTTATACGGCCGGCTTTTGATCCGGCTGACCAAGCCGTTCCCCAACTTCGATTTTTCTTTTATGAAACCGGTTCGCAGAAAGGCTGTAGAATCGCTTTGTTTGCCAAAAGGCGGGCGTGTGTTGGATGTCGGGTGCGGGCCGGGCGGCAGTCTTCCTTTCCCGGCCGTTGCCGTTGCGAATAAAGAGCACATCTAATAATCTAGGGCAATGAAACGATCAATCATCCGCCACACTGCGGCCATTGCGGCCGTTCTCACATTTGCATTCAACACAATTGCACAGACGCCGGACAGGGTCACGCCGATGACCCCGGACGTGGTGAAGGAGTACGAGCAGACGCTGCCGTCGGCCGATTTTGTGCGCCGCGAGGCGATGGTGCCGATGCGCGACGGCGTCAAGCTCTTCACGGTGGTGATGATGAAAAAGGGCGTCAAGAACGCTCCGATCCTGCTCTCGCGCACGCCCTACAACGCGAGCGGCAGCACGAGCCGCAACGCCAGCCAGCGTCTCGTCGATATTCTCGAGGTGATGGATACGGAGTTCGTCGATGACGGCTATATCCGCGTTTATCAGGACATCCGCGGGCTGTACCGTTCGGAGGGCGAATGGGTGCTCAACCGTCCGATCGCCGGCCCGCTCAATAAGACCGGCATCGACGAAGCGACCGACGCCTACGACACGATCGATTGGCTCGTCAAGAATACGCCCGAATCGAACGGCAATGTCGGCGTGATCGGTTCGAGCTATCTGGGCTTTACCGCACTGATGACGCTCATCGATCCGCATCCTGCGCTCAAGGCCGTGATCGCACAGAGCCCGATGGTCGATGGCTGGATGGGTGATGATTGGTTCCACAACGGTGCGTTTCGCGTGAGTTCGCTCGCATATACGCTCGGCCTCAGCTTTAACAAGGGCAAAGGCGGCGGCGAATTCGCCCTCGGCGCCGGCGACGAATACACACGCTTTCTCGAGGCAGGCTCGGTCGCTGATTTTGTTAAGTCGGTCGGCGCCGGGCACGTTCCGGGCGTGCGCAAGTTCATGGAAAACCCGGCGTACACGGAGTTCTGGTCGCTGCAGGCCGTCGATAAATGGCTCGCGGTGCGGCCGCATACCGTTCCGACGATGCTGGTCGTTGGCCAATGGGATCAGGAAGACAGCTACGGAGCACCGGCCGTTTATCGTGCCCTTGAGCCGAAAGATAAGAACAATGACCGCGTTTCGCTCGTGATCGGCCCGTGGCGGCATTCGGGATTCAATCACACCGGCTACGACCTTGGCGACCTGATATTTACGGGTGATACCGCCCGCGAATGGCGTGTGAAATACGCCAAACCGTATTTCGACCACTGGCTCAAGGGCGGCCCTGACCCGAAAACACCGCCCGTTTTGACGTACGAGACCGGACCTAACAAATGGAACGTCTCGCCGCGTTGGCCGATGGGCACCGGAAAGGCGATCTATCTCGCGGCCGACGGCAAAGCGACCTTCGACAAGCCGGCGACGTCCGGCAGTGAGGATTACATCAGCGACCCCGCAAAGCCGGTGCCTTTTATACCGCGGCCGATCGATTCGGCTGATCCGATGCAGTGGAAACCGTGGCTTGTCCACGACCAGCGATTTGTATCGGGGCGTCCCGACGTTGCCGAATGGACGAGTGCCCCGCTCGAAAAGGGCGTTCACATAATGGGAGCGCCGGAGGTCGAACTGTTTGCCGCGACAACGGGAACCGACAGCGATTGGGTAGTGAAGCTGATCGACGTCTATCCGAACGACATACCTGAGCCGGCCTCGCAAGGCGGCAAACCGTCGATGGCGGGCTTTCAACTGCCGATCGGCATCGAGATCTTTCGCGGCCGATATCTGAAGAGCTTTGCCCAACCGTCGGCTTTGACGCCCGGAAAGGTCGAGCACTATTCCTGGACCTTGCCGAATGTCGATCACACCTTTTTGCCCGGCCATCGTATCATGGTGCAGGTACAATCGAGCCTCTTTCCGCTATACGACCGAAACCCGCAAACCTATGTCGAGAATATGATGTACGCTAAGATGGCAGATTACAGAAAGGCGACGCAATCGATCTGGTTCGGCGGTGCGAATCCGAGTTCGATAGTGCTGCCGGTCGTACCGTAGATTCAGAGTTTGGGCAGATCATCGGCTCGCCACGCGGAGTTTTTGAAGTAGTACATTCTTCGCCCGGGTTTCATACCGTCGAAGCGGCCTTCTTCGAGGGAGATGCCGTAGCTGCCGCGGCAGAGCGGTTCCTGCCAGTCGTTGCCGTTGCGGAGGTAGGTCTTGATCTTCTCGCTGTCGGCACCCATCTGAAAGACCATCGGAACTGCTTCGTCGACGGGAAAATCGTTGAACCACGCGTCGCCCGTGCACCAGGAGGCGAGCGAGGTCATCGTAAGAGTGATTCGTCGCGGATCGTTCTGGCCGCCCGCTGACGCAGGCGGTTCTGACAGAGCGGCCTTTAGTTTTCGCATCATTTCGCGATAGAAATTGCGTTCTGAGACTACGGCGTCAAAGTCTACCTGCACACCCTTTACATCCGGCAGTTCGAGCGTGGCAGCGATCAGCCCGGCGGTGCGTTCGATCATCGCGGCGTCGAACGCGGGGCGTTTGGCGTTGTCCTTGGCCGTCTCGATCCGCGTCACGGCGATGAGGTACGTTCCGGGCGCGACGTCCAGCGGCACTCTTCGCCGTTTTGGCGTTATGCTGTTTTGCTCGAGATAGATCGTCTGTGCGAGAAACGCGACGCCGTATTCCTTGGGGTCGATGAACCGCAGGTCCTCGGGCCGCTCCCACGCCCAGAGAAATTTCGGCGGCATCTCGGCCGCGAGCTGCGGGTTGACCTGATTTTGCGTCCTGCAGCCCGAAAGCACCGTAATTAGAGCGGCGGCGAATATCACCGATGATCGTATCTTTGCCTTTAGCATCGCGAATAGATTTTAGCAGACGCGGGCACCGTGCCGTATCGGTCGTTTTTCGGAGCGTGATTTGATATACTTTTCGCTAACTGAATAGCCATTCATTTACAAAATTAAACATATGATAGAACGCGAACAGATCGAGATGGATGTGGTTTTTGTCGGGGCCGGGCCGGCCAACCTGGCCGCCGCTCTGCACCTCAAGGCCGAGATCAAAAAGCACGACGAGTTTGTCGAAAAGGGCATCAAACACGGCCCGGCGATCGGCGATATCGAGATCGCCATCGTCGAAAAAGGCCCGTTCGTCGGCGCCCACATCTTGTCCGGAGCGGTGATGGACCCCAAGGCGATCCGCGAACTGATGCCGGACTTTCTCGATCAGGGATGCCCGGTCGATTCGGTCGTGACCGAGGACGCGTTTTGGTACCTGATGGAAAATCGCGGGATCAACGCCCCGATCATTCCGCCGCCGCTCAAGAACAAGGGCAAGTACATCGTCAGCCTCAGCAAAATGTGCGAGTGGCTCGGCGAAAAGTGCGAGGAAGCCGGCATCAATATCTTTCCCGAATTTCCGGCCGCTGAGGTGCTCTATGACGAGAACAACGCCGTTATCGGCGTCCGCACGGGCGACAAGGGCATCGACAAGGACGGCAAGAAAAAGCCGAACTTCGAGCCCGGTGTCGATCTGCTCGCCAAGGTGACGGTGCTCGGCGAGGGTTCACGCGGTTCGCTGGCAAAACAGGTGACCGCCCGACTCGGCCTCAACAAAGGCAAGGAAGAGCAGGTGTTTTCGCTCGGCGTCAAAGAGGTCTGGGAATTGCCCGAAGGCAATTTCCCCGAGGGCAAGGTCGTGCACACGCTCGGTTTTCCCTCCGACACGCGAACCTACGGCGGAGGCTGGATCTACGGCCTCAAGGGCAACGCGGTCAGCATCGGCTATGTGACGGGCCTCGATTATGAGGACCCGACCATCGACCCGCATGCCGAATTTCAAAAATTCAAGACCCATCCGATGGTCGCCAAGGTGCTCGAGGGCGGCAAGATGATCAAGTACGGCGCCAAGACGATCAACGCGGGCGGATATTTTACGATGCCGCAGTTGTACGCTGACGGCGTGCTGCTCGTCGGCGATTGTGCGTCATTCCTCAACGGACAGCGGATCAAGGGCATTCATACCGCGATGAAATCGGGCATGCTCGCGGCCGAGACGATCGTCGGGGCACTCGAACACGGCGATTTTTCGTCTAAGACGCTCAAGCATTTTGAAGAAAAGGTAAATCTTAGCTGGATCTACGACGAATTGTATCCGGTGCGAAATTTCCACGGAGCATTTCAGAAGGGCCGCTGGTCAGCACTGATCAATACCGGGCTGCAATTCCTGACGCGCGGGCTCGCATGGGGATTTATGCCCCGCGAACATCACGTCGCCGGCCATATGCGTATGCAGAAGCTCTCGCAAAACCGCGGAGACGCCGCACGCTACGCCAACGTCAAATATGACAAGGAACTGACCTTTGACAAGGCGACCGACGTATTTCACGCCGGCGTGTCGCATGACGAGGATCAGCCGGCACATCTGCACGTGCTCGACACCGAGATATGCTCGACGCGGTGCGCCGAGGAGTACGGCAATCCGTGCGAGAAATTCTGTCCGGCGGCGGTCTACGAAATGGAAGAGAACCCCGCAACCGGCCGTAGGGAACTAAAGGTCAATTTCTCAAACTGCGTTCACTGCAAAACGTGCGATATCGCCGACCCGTACCAGATCATCAACTGGGTGACGCCCGAGGGCGGCGGCGGGCCCGATTACAAGGGAATGTAGTTCGGTATGAACGAGAAAAGGCCGCCCGAAAGGACGGCCTTCATCATTTAGAGAATTCCCGGACTATGATTCGCCCTGGGTCGGAGCCTCGCTCTGATCGGTGAAGGTAAAATTCACCTTGCGTTCGCTGATCTCTTTCATCGCGACGCGGGTCGGCTTGACCTTGCGGATATCGACATCGGTCCGCGAATTGGCACCACGCTGGAGCTGTTTGCTGCGCTGGGCGGCAAGGATGATCATTCGATATTTCGAATCGATCACAGGCGGGTCGATGGTCTCGACGATTTCTTCGTTCTCTTCGGTTTCGATCAGTGTTTCTTCGGCCATAAATATTCTCGATCAGCAGTATTGATGCCTCGAGGCATCGAAACTATCAAGGATACCCTGAATCGAGCCGCTTTGTCTATCTAACAGCTGCCGTTCGGCAAGTATGATCGACGCGATCTGACGCGTCGCGGCCGGCAGTTCTTCGTTTACGACGACATACTTGAAACGCGAATACTGCATCACCTCATTGAAGGAATTTCGCAGCCGCGTTTCGAGTTCGGCCTGGTCCTCGGTCGCACGGGCGGTAAGGCGGGCCTTGAGCACCTCGAATGAGGGCGGCAAAATGAAGATGCTGATACACTCACCGCCGAGCTTTTCCATGATCTGGACCGCACCCTGGACGTCCACCTCGACGATCAGGTCCTTGCCGGTCTGAAACACCTTTTCACTCGCCCGCATCGAGGTTCCGTAAAGATTGCCGTGGACCTCGGCATACTCGAGAAACTCGCCCTCGTCGATCAGATCCTGAAATTCCTCACGGGTCACAAAGTGATATTCACGACCGTCCTCCTCGCCAAACCGCTGCGACCGCGTCGTGTACGATACCGAATATCCGAGCTCGGGCATGATGCCGCGCACCTCTTTGATGAGCGTGCCTTTGCCGCCGCCCGACGGAGAACTGATGATGATAAATCGGCCTAGCATTTTCTACTCAACATTCTGCACCTGTTCGCGAATTTTCTCAATTTCGCTTTTGATCGCAAGTGCATTTTCTTTGACCGCCATGTTGTTGGTCTTGGATGTGATGGTGTTGGCCTCGCGGTTAAGTTCCTGCGTCAGGAAATCAAGGCGTTTGCCGACATCCTTGTCCTCGGACATGATCGAACGAAAATGGTCGATGTGCGTCCTCAGACGAGTGATCTCCTCGGAAATATCGGCACGGTCGGCGAGATACGCGACCTCCTGAGCCAGGCGGCCCTGATCGATGTCGATCTGCGACGCGGTTTTGGCGAGCATATCGTTCATTCGTTTGATCAGGCGTTCGTGGTACTCAGCGGCGACCTTTGCCGACTCTTCTTCGATCGCGGGCAAGCGGGACTCGATGCCCGTCAGGCGAGAATTTAGTTCATCAGCAAGAGCTGCCCCTTCGCTTTCACGCATCTTCTCGAGGTCGTCGAGGGCGTCGTTCAGAACGGTTTCGATAGCGGCGAAAAACTCGGGGCCGGCCTCGGCCTTGCTCGGAATGACGACATTGGGCAAACGGGCGATGACGTTGAGGTCCGGTTCGCCCGCGAGGTCAAACTCGTCCTTCATCGACCGCATCGCCGCCAAATAGCCGGTGATCATCGGCCGATTGATCTCGTAGCTGACCTCGTTGCTTCGCTCGTACTGCAGATTCACATCTACACGGCCTCGCGAAAGCCGATTGCCGATCGTGCGCTTGATGGCGGTCTCAAGCGATTGAATTTCGCTCGACAGACGCAGGTTGACGTCCAGGAAGCGGTTATTCACCGTCTTAAGTTCGACAGTTATCGAAAAGTCATCACCGGCCGCGGTAGCACGGCCAAAACCGGTCATTGATCTCATATCGTATTCTCGGGCTCCGGGCCGATCTGCGACTCGGAGGCAAATTGTATATCGTAAAGCGTCCTGTAACGCCCGCCGGCAGCGAGGAGTTCGTCATGCGTACCCGATTCGACGATCCGTCCCTTTTCCATCACGACTATCCGATCGGCTCGCTGGATGGTTGAGAGACGATGGGCGATGACGACCGACGTTTTGTCGTGTGTCAGGTTGCTCAGGGCACGCTGCACGAGGCGTTCGCTCTCGGTGTCGAGTGCCGACGTGGCCTCGTCCAGGATCAGCACCGGAGCGTTGACAAGCACGGCCCGGGCGATAGCGATACGCTGTCGCTGTCCGCCGGAAAGCATCGTTCCGCGTTCGCCAACCTGTGTGTCGTAACCATTTGGAAGCTGCTCAATAAAGTCGTGAGCGAAGGCGACGCGGGCAGCATTTTCGATCTCTTCCTGCGTCGCGTCCGGTTTGCCGTATGAGATGTTGTAGGCGACGGTATCATTGAACAAGACCGTTTCCTGCGTCACGAGTGCGATCATCCGTTTGAGGCTGACGATCCGGGCATCACGAATGTCGATGCCGTCCCAGGTGATCGAACCGTCGGTCGGGTCATAGAGCCGCTGGATGAGTTTGATCAGGCTGGATTTGCCGCCGCCGCTCTCACCTACGAGAGCGATCATCGAGCCTTTCGGGATCTCGAGATCGATTTTCTCCAGGATCTGTTTGTCGCTGTTGCGGTACTTGAATGACACGTTGTTGAGACGTATAGCATCCGAAAGCACCGGCAGATCCGCGGCATTCGGCTTTTCGGGCATGCGGTCCTCTTCGTCCAGAATGTCCCAAACATCGCGAGCCGACGCGAATGCCTTTGAGATCTCGTTATGCTGGCGTGAGATCTTACGCATCGGGTCGTAGCTTCGGAACAGAAAAAACAGGAAAGTGAAGAACTGTGCCGAATCCATCCTGCTGGCATTTATCTCACGCAATCCGAAATAAAAAAGCACCACGAGGGCAACCACGCCGATTATGTCGATGGTCGGCGGCGAAATGGCCGCTATCCTGAATCCGCGTAAATTCGCGTTCGAGATAACGCGGGCCATTTTTGCGAATCTGCCGTTCTCGCGCTCCTCGGCAACATAAGCCTTGACGATCTGGTGATTGGCGATCGCTTCCTGGGCGGTGTCTGTTAGCGACTTATTGCCCTCGACCGCCTCATGCGAAAGTGCCCGGAGCCGCCGGCTGAACTGCGATGTCAATAACCCGATCACCGGGCCGAGCACCATCGCCCCGAGCATCAGGCGCCAATTGAAATAGAACGCCGCCGAGATGAAAAAAACGAGCATGAAAGACTCGCGAAGCACGTCACGCAAATTGGCCGAAACCGCGAGTTCGATCGCGGCACAATTAACGATCAGCCGCGAGACCAGAAAATTTGTACGATGATTTTCGAAGAATGACGCTGACTGATTTAGAAGATGATCGTACAGTTCCTGCCGCAGACGCAGGACAGCCGTTTGTCCGATCTTCGCCATCAGGTAAGAAGAAAAATACTCGGAAATGCCCTTGCAAACAGTGAAGGTGAAGAGCAGAACCGAGATGACGACCCAGGCCCGCATCCAGTCGTCTTTCGGGATCAGGCTATTGAGGTCAAATATCGTCTTTGATCCCTGCCCGGGCAAAAATTGGTCGAAGATCGGAACGAGCAAAGCACCGGTGGCGGTTTCGAATACCGCGACCAGGACCATCGCGACGAGGGCCATCATGAAGATGAACCAATGCGGCCGAACGTATCTGAGCAGTCGTTTAAGATCTTCCATTGCCAATCGCAAATACTTGAATATACTTTAGTTGAGCCGTTGATGTCCAAGTTCTTAAGGTTGCAACCCGTATTTGAATTATGGCATCTTTTCCTAAGTACTTCCTTTAATCCACTCATAAGTAATATGAAAAAAAACTCTATCGCGACGATCGCTATCATTTTTCTGCTTATTTTGGGAACGTCGGCTGCGGTGTTTGGTCAGGTGGACGTGCCGAGGCGGACGACGGCCGTCACCTATCCGCTGGACGAACTGGTAATGGTACAGTTTCGCGGCACTACCCGATTTCCTCGAATGAAGGGCGAAGCCCGCGTAAAGCGGACCAGCCGAAACGGTACGCAGGTAGAATTGTCGGTATCAAAGATGCCGAGGCCGTTTGAGTTGGGTGCGGGGTACGCTACTTATGTGGTCTGGGCGATATCGCCCGACGGGTCGATCGACAATCTGGGAGAGATAAAACGGCGGGGCTTTTTTGAGTTCGATTCAAAGATCACCGTGACCACGCCGCTCCAGACCTTTGCAATTATCATCACGGCAGAACCTCATTTTCTCGTCCGGCGGCCAAGCCAGGAGATAATGATGGAAAATCTCAACCCTTATACGACGACCGGAAAGGTGATCAGCACGACGCCGGCGGTGCAGTATTTTGGCAACTCGAGCGATTTTTTCCGTGACTCGCGAACGCCTGAGATCGCCGAGGTCGACTATGCCAAAACACCGTCGACCATACTGCAGGCTAAGCAGGCCATCGCTCTCGCAAAATTTGCGGGAGCCGAGCGTGATGCGGCTGAGGAACTTCGTGAGGCCGAGGTTTTGTTTCAGAACGCAGATGCGGCTTGGAAAGCCGGCCGCGACGCCGAGTCGGTCGATATCGCGGCCCGTCAATCGATAAGTGCGTCGGTCAAGGCTGAAACTACCGCTCAGGTCCGTAATGAAGCACGCGAAAAGCGTAATGAAAAATCCCGGTCTGACGCCGAAGCACGACGTGCAGAAGAACGATTCCTGGACTCACAGAATCAGATCGATGACCTTAAGGCCGAATTGGCTCGTGAGACCCGAGGCCGAGAACTTGCCGAGCGAGATTCGGCAAACTACCTCACTCAGTTAAAGGAATTACGTGATGAGAACGGCAAACTGCGTGAGGAACTCGGGCGAATGCGGCTCGAAGCCGAGAATGCCAAAGCAAAGATCGCCGCGATCGAGAACGAGAAGGCCGCGGCCCAGGCCAAGGCCGACCGCGACGCAAGATTGGCCAGGATCCGAGCCGGCGAAGGCGAATTGATGAACTCATTGAAAAGGTTCGGCCAGGTCGCACGTGTCGATGACGCGATCGTCCTGGTTTTGCCCGAAACGATGTGGGCCGGGTCACGTTCGAGCACGCTGGCAATGCAGTCGGACGGTAAACTGACGTCGATCGCCGAGATACTTGCCAATAATCCGGACTATTACATTGCGATCGAATCACACACCGACAATGGCGGGGAACCGGGTGTGTTGCAGAATCTTACCGATACAAGAGCGAAGATAGTCGCGGACAAGATCAAGTCGATCGGGGTTGATGAGGCACGTATCCGTGCCCGCGGATTTGCGGATACGATCCCGCTGGTGCCGAACACAACAGCCGCGAACAAGGGCAAGAATCGTCGAATGCACATTATTCTGACGCTGCCGACCGAATAGCTGCGAGTTAGGGAGGGACGACTAGTCTTTGAGGACCAAGATTCGATGCGGCGGCATACCGATCATACATTCTTCGCCGATATTTAGGCCGACGACACGAAAGACACGTGCCGATAGGCGAAGGCCGCCGGCGTCGAGATCGATCAGCGTGGTTTCGCCAAAAAAGCGAATTCCGGTGACGACCGCTTTTAGCAGGTTATCCTCGGGAAACGAGGCTCCGAACGTGATCGAAATGTGCTCGGGCCGGATCGCGAGTGTCACATTCTTATTGATCGCCCCGATCCGGTGATTTTCGGTGGGCTGAGCAAAAAGGCGGTGCTCGCCATCGATCGAAAAGAACTCAGGCATCTCGGCGTTTGTCGAGGTCAGACGACGGGCGGCAAAAAGGTTGTTTCGACCGACTATAGCCGCGACGTCCGACGATAACGGGTTTTCGTATATCTCCTGCGGAAAACCCACCTGGCGGGCGTAACCGTCCACTAAAACGACCATTCGATCGCATAGCCCCGCTATTTGCTGAAAGTCCGACGAAGCGAATATTACAGTCTTGCCGCTCGCGGCCGTCTCCCGCAGCCGATCGAACATTCGTTCGCGAATCGCTTCGTCGATCCCGGCGAATGGCTCATCGAATAGCAGCACCGTCGCCCTGTTGTCCAGTGAACGCTCGAACTCGCTGATCCTGGCCTGTCCTGAGGACATTCCGGGCGCCCTCTTTCCGAATATTGACGCGATACCGCCGTCCCTTTTCTCCTGGGCGAGATGCGCGGCCGCTCCGCCAGTATCGATCCTTCCGCCGTTGATCGGTTCGGTGCCGGCGATACATCTGAGCAAAGTGGTCTTGCCGGCGGCGGTGCCGCCAAAAATGCCGAAAATCTTACCGTCGCCGGCATCGAGGTCGATGTCGCGAAGGGCCCAGTTGTTTCCGTAGCGTTTAGAGAGCTGCTCGATTCGAAGAGGCATTACTTTATTGAAATTGGAACTTTACCAAGGCTTTGCCGTGCAAAGAAAAGTATGCTTTTGTCATCAAATTAACGCAAGTATAGACTAGGGCTTGGATGAGTGAAAAGAAACACAGTATTAAACGGAAGCTTGCTCACGCAGGCGGCTGGCAGGTCGCCAAACGCGTGGCCAAGACAATCCCGTTTGGCGGGACTGCAGTCGCAATACTGTTGGTCGGCAGCGACATTCGCAACAAGGGTTTGGTAAAAGGCGTTATCAATTCGGGGATCGATGCGATCCCTATTGTGGGACTTGCAAAAAACGCGGTCGAGTTGGTACGGGGTGATTTTATCGCGGACAAGCCAAAATCATCGGAGAAGAGATCAAAATGAAAAGAGTGAGCGTCAGGAGACAATTGTCGGCGATAGTTTTCGCGATCGGTTGCGTTGTTTTTGTGGCGTCGGGGTCATCCGCGCAGACAGGCCGGAAAAAACCGACTGCCAGGCCGACACCGACACCGGTCGTGGCGACCGGTGCCGAAATAATCAGTCAGGCCGGCGATCAGTCTCAGCAAATGGTCTTTGTCGAACCGGGAGCGGTCAAGCAGGCCGACCCGCCGGTCCAGGACCAGACGCAAAAGGTCAAGGAACTTACAGCCCGGATAAAAAAGCTCGAATCGGCACAAGTTAACGAGTATGACGAAAAGCAAAAGCGGCTATTGCTCAATCTGGACATTCTTACAAAGGCGGAGCAGCGGGCGGACGGGCTTCGAAAACAGCTCTTTGAAATGATCGAGAAAGAGAACACGTTAAAAACACGGATCGACCAGATCGAATTTGACAGCCGACCCGAATCGATCAACCGCTCGGCCACTTTTTCGGGCTCGATGAAACCGGAAGAGATAAGAGAATCACGAAGGCGTTCGCTCGACGCTGAAAAGCAGAACCTGCAATCCTTGCTCGCCGAGGTCCAGGTTTCGCGCGCAAATCTGGCGGCCACGGTCCAGAGGGCAGACGCGATGGTGGAAAAGCTTCGATTCAAGCTGGAGAAGGAGATCGATGACGCACTGGCGGATCCCAAAGAGGACCAGTGACGGGTAGATCTGCCGCTTTCGCCGGAAAAAAACTCGATAATTGCCTGCAAGTCTACGTCCCTGAGCCGTTCCAAATATAACGAGCGTATTGCGCCCGAAAAAATCGTCGTTTGACCCCTCGGAGGCCCACTATGAAGTTCAAAGGCTTTGTCGCCATTTCGATCGCCGCATTTTTAGGTTTTTTTTCAGTCGTTTCGACGTCTGCCCAGGGCGTTGTGATACCGATAGTTTGTGATATTCGCCCCTGCCGGCCAATTCCGAGGCCGATGCCGCAGCCGCTGCCAAACGCCCTTCCCGTCAAATCGATCGAACTCGATACCAAGATCAACGGCCAGGTCGCCACGACGCATGTGGTGCAGATATTTCGAAACGACACGCAATACACGCTGGAAGGAACGTATTTTTTTCCGATCCCCGAGACGGCATCCGTTGTTGAGTTTGCGATATGGGAAAACGGCAAGAAACTGGTCGGCGAGGTCCGCTCACGCGAAGAAGCTCGGAGGATCTATGACGAGATCGTCAGACGTCAACGCGACCCCGGTTTGTTGGAGTATGCCGGCAAAAACCTCTTTCAAGCTTCTATCTTTCCGATCCCGCCCAATTCGGACAAGAAACTCGAACTGACCTATTCCGAAGTATTAAAGGCCGAGTCGGGAACGGTCTCTTATCGATATCCGTTGGGCACCGGCCGAAACGTTTGGGCGAATCGAATTCCGCTGCCAATGGAGGACGGCATTTATCGACCGCAGGCCGGACAGGCGGCTCAGCGATTTGGTACGGTTTCGGGCAAGGTCGAGATCGTCGGCAAAGAAGCCCTGCGCAATATCTATTCACCGTCGCACCTGATCGACGTCAAGCGAAAGGGCGAAACCGCAGCTTCGGTGTCATTCGAGACGAAGGGCAACGACGCTGACTTTCAGTTGTTTTTCGGGCTGTCCAACAATGATTTTGGAATGTCGCTGGTTACCTATCGAGAGCCCGGCAAGGACGGATATTTCCTCCTGATGCTGTCGCCTAAAGACGAACTAACCGATCGCGAACTGGTCAACAAGGACATTGTTTTTGTTCTCGATACATCGGGCTCGATGGCGGACGAAGGAAAGATGGACAAGGCCCGCAAGGCCTTGCTGTTCGGAGTTCGGACACTGCGAGATGGCGATCGGTTCAATATCGTCAATTTTGCCGGCGAAGAACATCTGATGGAACGCGGCCTGATCGCGGCAAACTCGCAGGGCCGGAAGCGTGCCGAGGAATTTATCGAACGTCTAAGTCCGAGCGGCGGCACGAATATCAACGATTCGCTTATCGCGTCACTGAAGCTGTTTGAAAAGGGCGAAAGGCCGAGGATGCTTGTTTTCATGACAGACGGCCTGCCGACCGTCGGCGAAACAAACGTAGAAAAGATCATCTCAAACCTCAAGGGATCCAAAAATGTCGATGTCCGGATATTTCCATTCGGTTTCGGCTATGACGTAAATACGACGCTGCTCGACCGGATCGGAACCGAAAATTCGGGCATCTCGGATTATGTACAGCCTAAAGAGGATCTCGAGGTCAAGGTCTCGAACTTTTTCTCGCGGGTAAGTTCGCCGGTTTTGTCGGATCTCGAACTCGATTTTGGCCCGCTTCTAACGGAATATACTTATCCGCGAAAACTGTCCGATCTATTCCGCGGCGGCCAGATGACCATTGTCGGGCGGTATAGGAACTCGAATGACCTCAAGAACATCACGCTTAGGTTGACGGGAAAAACCGGCAGGGAAACCAAGACGTTCAACTACGCCGGCCTCGATTTTCCGTACCGGGACGATGAAAACAATTTCTTGCCGCGATTGTGGGCGAGCCGTCGTGTCGGTTGGCTGCTCGAACAGATACGGGCGAACGGCGAGACAAAAGAGACCAAGGACGAAGTAGTCGAACTCGGTACGCGGTACGGACTCGTGACACCGTACACGTCATATCTCGCAACTGACGGGTCGGTCTCCAACATTCGGCAGGGAATGTCGATGGACGCGGTCCGGGCTCTGCCGGCGGCCAAGGCGATAAAAGAAAAGAGCGGTGCCGGAGCGGTCCAGTTGAGTGTCCAACAAAACACGATGCAGTCGAACACCATTGCCGTTGCCGACGAGAAGAAAGACGCAAGTGAACAGATCCTGATCGCAAACACGATCAACAATCAATTTGTCGCCAACAAGAACTTTACCAGTCAAAACCGCGTTTGGGTCGATTCCGACTATTCCGAAACAGCGGGATTGCCGGAAGTGACGGTCAAGTTTGCCAGCGATGAGTATTTTCGCTTGGTGGCGGCAGAAACCGGTCTTGCGCCGTACCTGTCCCTCGGTGAGCAGGTAGTGGTTGTTTGGAAAGGCAAGGTATACCGCGTCACCAAATGACGAATCCGGTAAACGCGGGCCTGAGATAAGGCATCCGAAAAGGTGATTTTGATTCGTGGAAAGGGTATCCTGTGAATTCTGATCACCTTTTCGTGTGTCCGGATGCGGCATAATGCCGGTCTTGGCCGCGGAAGGTCTCCATTTTGGCGTACTTGGGGGATAGCAGATTGTCGAGAATTTTGATCACTTTATTGCTGGTATGTGTTAGCGGCCTTTCGGCCGCGGCGCAAGGCGGTTGGGCTTCGAGATCCGTTTCGGAAAAGGTTGATCTTGTCGCCGTATATTTCACGTCCGCGACACGAGGATTTGTCGCCGGCGATGCCGGATATCTGGCATCAACATCGGACGGCGGTAAGACCTGGAACAAATATCCGCTAAACACTCCTGACGACATCAACGAGATCTATTTTCGCAATGACGACAACGGATACCTCGTGGCGGGCAGAAAACTGTTCATAACCAAGGACGGCGGCCGGACATGGCAGGAAACGCGGATATTTCGTTCCGGCGATTTTCCGACCGGCACACCGGAATTTTTGAGTATCCGGTTTGCCGATAAAAAGCGAGGCGTCGTTGTCGGGTCGATCCTGAACTCAAAAGGCGACGTGATCGATTCGCTTGCAATGAAGACCGAGGATGCCGGTGACACATGGCAGCGGATCCGCGTACCGTCAAAGAAAGAGCTTATTCATCTCGATTTCAACGGCAGTTCTCACGGCTGGATCGTCGGCGACGACGGCGTTATCTTTGCGACCACCGACGGCGGTGCCACATGGCGGGCGCAGTCGTCCGGAACCGACATGCCGCTTTATAACGTTGATTTTCGCGACGATTACGAAGGTTACATCGTCGGCAAATCCGGCACCATTCTCAGGACCGAAAATGGAGGGGCAACCTGGCAGCGGGTCGTGACCAATTTTAAGGACACGCTTTTGCGGGTCGATTTTGCCGATGACAAAAATGGTTGGATAGTCGGTTACGGCGGCACCATCCTGCGGTCTTCAGATCGAGGCCGGACATGGGTAAGGCAGGAAAGCACCACCCGGGCACATCTCTACGGGCTCTATATGACGAAGAAATACGGATGCGCAGTCGGGGCTGGCGGCACCATCGTCGAATTTCTTCGATAGAAATCAAAAAAATAAATCTCGGAATAGCTTTTGCAGATTAACAGAATGTTAATCCTGTGGTATCGTACCTCTAAATTTCAGCACGACCGCCCGACCTTCGTCGGGTAAAACAATTAAATTCGCTGCCTTTTGGAGGACAAATGATGAGAGCAAATCGGCTTTTCCGCAATGTCGGGATCATAGCGTCGTTCGCGTTATTTTCGCTGACGGCATTCGCTCAGGGTACGACCTCGCGTATCACAGGTGTGGTCGCGGACACGTCGGGTGCGGCAGTCGCCGGAGCCACGGTGACGATCAAGCGCCAGGGTACCGGCACTTCGTTCACGACACAGACCAACGACAACGGCGCTTACGTTTTTGACTTGATCCAGCCGGGTACATACGACGTTACGATCGAGAAATCGGGCTTTAAGAAGTTTGTCTCGACCGGTAACATCGCCTTGATCAACCAGCCTTCGACCATTAACGTGGCACTCGAGGTCGGCGACGTCTCGGCGACTGTGACCGTGACCGGGACGGCCGAAGTGGTTCAGACAAGCACGTCCGGAAATATTGGCAGCACGGTCGAACAGCGTACGCTTGAAAGCCTCCCCATCGTCGGTGCCCGCGGCCGCAATCCGCTGGATCTGCTCAACTTTCAGCCCGGCGTCGTGTTTGGCGGAAACACCGGCGGCGCCGTCAACGTCCACGGTTCGCGTGACCGTGCATTCAACTTCACTCTCGACGGGATCGATATCAACGAATCCAGTGCGGGCGGTTCAAATTTCACGCCTCTTCGCCCGAATCCCGATTCGGTGCAGGAGTTTCAGATCGTAACGAGTAACTTCACGGCAGAACTGGGCCGCAGCAGCGGCGCGCAGGTCACACTTGTGACCCGCTCGGGCACGAATGAGTTTCACGGTAATCTTTTCGATTATTACCAGACCCCGCGATTCAACGCGAAGTCCTACCCGATAACGATCGCCGGCCTGCCGAAGGAGCAGTTCGTCCAGCATATTTACGGCGGCAGCTTGGGCGGCCCGATGCCGACGTTCGGCCTGGGTCATGAAACGTCGTTCAAGAGCTTGCTCAAAGACCGATTGTTCTTCTTCTTCAACCTGCAAAAACTGGCGGCCTATGATACCGCTCTGGTAACGAGATCGGTTTATACCTCGACGGCCCGTGCCGGATTGTTCCGCTATGTCGTCGGACGTGCCAATGCACCCGCAGGTTCGGCAACGGCGGCCGTGGACGGAGCGGGAAATCCGGTACTGCCGGCCTGTACAGGAACTCCGCCGACCAATAGCCCGTGTATCTCGAGCTACAACATCGCGACAACGGCTCCGGTGTCGATCGATCCGGTGTTGGCCGCGTACATCAATGCGATGCCGCTGCCGAATAACTTTACGACCGGCGACGGACTCAATACCGCGGGATTCAATTTTGCATCGCCGCAGCGTGAACGTCAGTACGATCTGACGACCAAATTTGACTTCAAACTTGACGATCAAAATGCCTTCTACGTCCGCTGGGCAATGGGCAGCCAGACTAGTCTTGGCGACTCCGGTAATGGCGGCAGGCCGATCTTTCCGACCTCGCCGAACTTCGTCGATACCGGCCGTACCCCCAAGAACCTTGCTATCAACTGGCGTTGGTCACCGACCGCCAGGTTTACCAACGAAGTGGTGTTTGGTTACAGCCGCTTCGGATTCAAATTTGAGACGCCGACGCCTGATCCGTTGCTGCCGTTCGCATTCATTAATACGGCGACGCCTAACACGAATTTCTCATACAACGCGCGATTCCTGCGGACGTGGCAGTTTGTTGACAACATCACGTTCGACT
>CALDGX010000202.1 GCA_937941715.1 uncultured Chloracidobacterium sp.
CCGCCGTTTGCCAGGCCGCCAAATAGTATCTCATTTGCCAGCGGCTGTTTGATCTTTTCGTGGATCAGCCGCGACATCGGGCGGGCGCCGTAGCGGGCGTCAAATCCATTTTTGGCGAGCCACTCGCGGGCGTCTTCGGTCAGGTGGACCAATACGCGTTTTTCGGCCAACTGGCCGTTAAGCTCCTTGATAAATTTATCGACGATCAGCTTGATGACGTCGATATCGAGCGCCTTAAAGGGCACCCACGCGTCGAGTCGGTTGCGAAACTCGGGTGTAAAGGTCCGCTCGATGACGCCCTTGGCGTTGCCCTTGGTGTCGGACGCGTTTCTGAACCCGAGCCCGCCCGACGACAGGTCGCGGGCACCGGCGTTGGTCGTCATTATCAGTATCACGTTGCGAAAATCGGCCTTTTTGCCGTTATTGTCGGTCAGCGTCGCCGAATCCATCACCTGCAGCAGCAGATTAAAGAGGTTCGGATGCGCCTTTTCGATCTCGTCGAGCACCAGGACGGCGTGCGGCGTACGCATTATCGCCTCGGTCAATAGTCCGCCCTGATCAAAGCCGACGTATCCCGGCGGAGCGCCGATCAGGCGCGAGACGGTATGCGGTTCGGCATACTCGCTCATATCAAATCGTATGAACTCGACGCCGAGTATCTCGGCCAACTGCTTGGCGACCTCGGTCTTACCGACGCCGGTCGGCCCCGAAAACAGGAACGATCCGACGGGCTTGGTCTCGTGCCCGAGCCCGGCCCGCGAGATCTGGATGGCGTCGACGATCGCGTCGATAGCGGCGTCCTGTCCATAGATCGCCTTTTTGATGTCGTCGCGGAGCGTGCGGAGCCGGAGCTTTTCGTCGGCGACGACCGTTTTCGGCGGTATCTTGGCCATTCGGGCGATGGTGTTTTCGACCATCTGGACGGTCACCTTTTTGGGACGTCGATTTGCCGGCAGCAGCTTGACCGAGGCTCCGACCTCGTCGATGACGTCGATCGCCTTGTCGGGCAAAAAGCGGTCGTTAATGTACTTGCCGGCGAGGTCCGCCGCGGTCCGCAGCGATTCGTTCGAGTATTTGACTCCGTGGTGGCTCTCGTAAAACCGCTTGAGCCCCTTGAGTATCTCAAAGGTCTCGTCGGCGGTCGGCTCATTGATATCGATCCGCTGAAAACGCCTCGCGAGCGCGCGGTCGCGGTCAAACGCGGCCTTATACTCGGCGTGCGTCGTCGAACCGATGCAGCGGAGTTCGCCGGCAGCGAGTGCGGGCTTGAGTATGTTCGACGCGTCCATCGAACCGCCGGAAACGGCCCCGGCACCGACGATGGTATGTATCTCGTCGATAAAGAGTATCGCGTTCTCCTGCTGTTTCAACTCGGTGATTATCGCCTTGAACCGCTGTTCAAAATCGCCGCGGTACCGCGTGCCGGCCAGCACGGCGCCCATATCGAGAGCAAAGATCTTAGCGTTGGCGAGCACCTCGGGCACATCGCCCTCGCTGATCTTGAGCGCGAGGCCCTCGGCGAGTGCGGTCTTGCCGACGCCGGGTTCGCCGACGTAGAGCGGGTTGTTCTTCTTACGGCGGCAGAGCACCTGGATGGTGCGTTCGATCTCGTCGGCACGACCGACGATCGGGTCGATCTCGCCCGCGGCGGCCTTGGCCACGAGCTCGACCGTAAAACTCTCAAGCGGATTTTTGCGTTGAGCGCCCGCGGGCATTTCCTGATCATCGTCAAACTCGATATCGGGAAAAGTATCGGCCGGGTCGACCTTTGAAATGCCGTGGGCGATGTAATTGAGCACGTCGAGCCGAGTTATCCCCTGCTGCAGCAGCAGATAGACGGCGTACGATTGTTCGGCCTGATAGAGAGCGGCGAGGATATTGGCGCCATCGACGGCGGGCTGTCCGCTGCCCTCGGCCTGGAGCACGGCATACGAGATCGTCGATTGAAAGGTGCTGGTCAGCTCGGGCATGACCTTTTCTTCGCCGGGCACCTTTTCCAAAACGCCCTCAAAATACTCCTGCAACGCACGGGCGATCTCGTCGATCTGCGCACCGCAGGCGGCCAGGACGACGCGGGCGGCCGGATCTTCGAGCAGAGCAAAAAGCAGATGCTCCATCGTCACAAACTCGTGCTTGTGACGTACCGCCTCGTCCACCGCCAAACTCAGGGTCTCTTCTAATTCCCGCGTCAACATCGTGTTTATATCTTAGCAGTTTTCGCCCGAAGGTGAGCAATAGTTTCGGGGCAGTTTAGGCCACGCGAACGCCGTGGGGGCTGATCCGCGAGACGTAAGTGTTGAAATCAATACCAGTTGGGCCGTAAACGATATTCATCGCTTCGCGGACATACTCGGCTATGGCGCTCGACTCGCTGAGCATAAAGACCGACGGCCCGCTGCCCGAAATGCCGCCTCCGATCGCACCGGCGGCCAGGCTGGCGGCCTTGAGCTCGGCAAATTTGGGTATCAGCGCCTGACGGGCCGGTTCGACGATCGTATCGACCATCGATCGCGCCATCAGGTCGAGGTCGCCGCCGGCGAGAGCCGCGACAAACGCCCCGAGATTGCTCCAGTTGCGGACCGCCTCGGCCAGCGGAACGTCCTTTGGCAGCATCGCCCGGGCCGCGGACGTTTTGACCTCGATCTGCGGATGGATGACGGTCGCGTAGAGTTCGGGACAGGCGATCTCGACGATATCGAGCGGCTCGGACGAACGGACCAGCGTAAAGCCGCCGTAGATGCACGGTGCGAGGTTGTCGGCGTGACGCGAGCCCGAGGCGACCATCTCACCCGCCATTGCCAGTTCGACGAGTTCGACGGGCGAGAATTTATGTTCTAAAAGGTGATTGGCGGCGACGACCGCCCCGCACGCACTAGCCGCACTCGAGCCGATACCGCTGCCGGGCTTGATGTTTTTGTCGATCTCGACCTCAAAGCCGAAATCAATGCCGGCCGCGTCGATCAGCGCCCGCAGGGCGACGCCGGCGACATTGAGCGCCGGATCGGACGGCAGCCCGAAATCGTCGCGGTGCGTGATGCGAATGACCGGCTCGGAGATCTTGCGGACCGTCATTACGTCAAAAGGCCCGTCAAGAGCAAACCCCAGACAGTCGAATCCGCATACGACATTTGAGACCGTGGCCGGTGACTGTACAGTGATCTGGTCCATATTTTCGCAAATGGGGCCGAACCGTTATATCATTTAGAGACCGGGATCGCGGCCCAAATTCTCGCCGATGCACTACTTTAGCACAAACCGAAGATCGCCTCACGCGTCGTTTCGGGACGCCGTTCTGAACGGGCAGCCCGACGACAAGGGCCTGTACTTTCCGTCCGAGATCGTGTCGCTGACGCACGATTTTCTCGCGGCACTTCCCGAACTGACAAACGAGAAGATCGCGTTTGACGTCATACGGCCGTACGTCGGCGGCGAGATACCGGACGATGAGCTTTTTGAGATATGCCGGCAAACGGTCGATTTTGAATTCCCGCTCGTCAAACTTACCGACAATATATCGGCGCTCGAGCTGTTTCACGGGCCGACGCTTGCGTTCAAGGATGTCGGGGCCAGGTTTATGAGCCGCTGCCTGCGATATTTTTCGGCGCAGCGGAGGCAAAAGACGGTCGTCCTGGTCGCGACGTCGGGCGATACGGGCGGTGCCGTTGCGGCGGGCTTTCACGGTGTCGAGGGCGTCGAGGTCGTAATACTCTACCCGAGCGGCAAGGTCAGTAACGTGCAGGAACTGCAGTTGACCACGCTCGGCGGAAATGTGACCACATTGGAATTACATGGCACTTTTGACGACTGTCAGGCCATAGTCAAACGCGCCCTGGCCGATGACGAGATTCGCTCGCGGCACCATCTGACGTCGGCCAACTCGATCAATATCGCCCGCTGGCTGCCGCAGCAGTTCTATTATTTTTACGCGATAAAACAGTGGCGCGGCCGGCCCCCGATGATCTCGGTCCCGAGCGGTAATTTTGGCAACCTGGCGTCGGGCATACTCGCCCACATATCCGGACTGCCGGTCAGGAAGTTTATCGCCGCCTGTAACGCCAACGACGTCGTCCCGCGTTTTATAAGGACAGCGAACTACGAGCCGCGGCCGTCGGTCGCCACCATCTCAAACGCGATGGACGTCGGCGCGCCGAGCAATTTTGTCAGGATACTGGAGATATTCGAGCACGATTTCCCGTTTCTGATCAATAAGCTCGAGGCCGTCAGCATCTCAGACGAGGCCACGGCGGCGACGATGCGCGAGGTGTTTGCACAATGTAATTACATCCTCGATCCGCACGGCGCCGTCGGTTACCGGGCTCTCGCCGACCATATCGAACGCCATCCGGACGAACCCGGAATATTTTTAGAAACCGCTCACCCGGTCAAATTTGACTCGGTAAATGAGATAATAGGAACAACTGGCGAGGTGCCGGCGGCGGTCGTCGAACTGTTGTCAAAACAAAAGCAGAGCATACCGGTCGAAAACGACTATGACGCTGTGCGTGAAATACTCTTGAGCAAGTTATGAAGGTACTGAAGTTTGGCGGGTCATCGGTCGGCAGTGCCGACACGATCGAGAAGGTGACGGCGATCATCCGCGAGGCGGCCGCATCGGGCGAGTGCGCCGTCGTGCTGTCGGCGATGCAAGGCACGACAGACGCCCTTATCGACGCCGGCCGCTCAGCCGAACGCGGTGACGACGGCTATATCGAGATACTCAGTCAGATCGGTGAACGTCACACGGAAACGATCAGGGAACTTTTCGGGGACGACCGCTCGAACGCCGTCGCGGATTTTGTCGATGATACGCTCCGCGAACTCGAAAATCTGTGCGAGGGCGTCAGGCTCGTCCGCGAATTGACGCCAAAGACGCTGGATCGGATATTGAGTTTCGGCGAGATCGTCTCATCACGCATCGTCGCCGAAAGGCTTAACCGCCTCGGCGTACAGAACGAATGGATCGACAGCCGGCGGCTGATCTGCACCGATTCGAACCACGGTTTTGCGGCGGTCGACTTTGCCCGGACCGATCTTCAGATCAGGGACCATTTTGGCGAGTCGGCAGCTAAACTGCATATCCTGCCGGGCTTTATCGCCGCCGATGCTGCCGGGCACACGACCACGCTGGGCCGCGGCGGTTCGGATTATTCGGCCGCGATCATCGCCGCCGCACTCGGCGCCGACGTGCTAGAGATCTGGACCGATGTGTCGGGCATGATGACGGCTGACCCGCGTTTTGTCCGCAACGTGCGGCAGATATCGCACATCACGTACCGCGAGGCGATGGAGCTGTCGCACTTTGGAGCAAAGGTCATCTACCCGCCGACGATCCAGCCGGTGATGGCCCGCGGCATACCGGTCCTGGTCAAAAACACCTTCGCACCCGATGACCACGGCACGCTGATCGAATCGGAATCCGCGGCCGAAAAGGAGATCATCCGCGGTATCACCAGCATCGACAAGATCGCGGTACTGAGCCTTGAGGGCAGCGGGATGGTCGGTATTCCCGGCTTTTCAAAGCGGCTCTTTGACGCTCTGTCGCGGGCACGGATCAACGTCATTTTGATCACGCAGAGCTCATCTGAGCACTCGATCTGCGTCGCTATCGAGGAAAGGTCGGCCGACCTTGCCAAGATGACCGTCGATCACGAGTTTGAGCACGAGATCGCGGTCGGCCGGATCGAACCGCTGCGTGTCGAACGCGGATTTTCGATCCTGGCACTGGTCGGCGACAATATGAAGTCGCACACCGGCGTCAGCGGCAAGATGTTTACGACGCTCGGACACAACGGCATCAACATCCACGCGATCGCACAGGGGTCGAGCGAACGCAACATCTCGGCGATCATATCGTCGGCCGACGTTCGCAAGGCGGTAAATACCCTGCACGAAGAGTTTTTCTCGGACGGCAGCAAACAGATCAACCTGTTCATCGCCGGCGTGGGAACGGTCGGTTCGCGGCTGATAGAACAGATCCGCAGCCAACACGAACATCTGCTCGCAGAAATGCGGCTCAACCTGCGGGTCGTCGGTATTGCCAACAGCCGCGGTGCCGCCATCAACGAAGACGGGCTGGAACTCGGCCGGTACAGGGATGAACTCGCAGCCTCCGGGCCGAAGACCGTCGGCGAATTTACCGACGAGATACTCGCGCTCAACCTGCGCAACTCGATCTTTGTTGACGTAACGGCGAGCCCAGAGGTAGTCGAAACCTATCCGAAGCTGCTGTCAAAGGCGGTCTCGGTCATCGCCTGCAACAAGATCGCCGCGTCGTCCGGCCACGATAGTTACCGCCGGCTGAAGGACCTTTCGCGAGAGTACGGGGCGAACTTCTTCTTTGAGACCAATGTCGGTGCCGGACTGCCGGTCATCAATACGCTCAACGACCTGCTGCGGAGCGGCGACAAGGTACGGCGGATCGAGGCGGTGCTGTCGGGGACGCTCAATTTTGTCTTTAACAATTACGACGGTTCGCGAAAGTTTGCCGATGTCGTCCGGCAGGCACAGGCCGAGGGGTACACTGAGCCCGATCCGCGGCTCGACCTCAGCGGCACTGACGTCGCCCGCAAGATACTGATACTCGCACGCGAAGCCGGCAACGAAATGGAGATCGGCGATATCGAGAACGAGGGATTTTTGCCGGGATCCTGTCTGGAGGGCAGCGTCGATGACTTTTACAGCGAACTCGAGCGGAACGAGGCGCATTTTCGCTCTCTGCTCGATGACGCCATCAGCAAGGGCCTGACGCTCAAGTACATCGCGACGTTTGACAACGGAAAAGCAAAGGTCGGGCTCCGTTCGATCGGGCCCGACCATAATTTTGCCAACCTTTCCGGCAAGGACAACGCCGTTCTCTTTTACACCAAACGCTATCCCGAACAGCCGCTCGTGATCAAAGGTGCCGGTGCCGGTGCCGATGTGACCGCGGCGGGCGTTTTTGCCGACATCATCCGCGCGTCGCGGTGATCGAAATGAGCCGGACCGCCGGACCTTGTCGTCAATCCAAATGACCAAACTTGCCTGATTGGTAATCATGGATCGCCTGTACGATCTCTTCCTGAGTATTCATCAGGAACGGCCCGTACTGGGCGATCGGTTCGTTGAGAGGCTCGCCGCTCATCACCAGCAAAACGCTGTCATCGACGGCGGTGACGGTGATGTGTTCGCCATCGCGTTCGAATAGTGCGAGGTGGTCGGTCGGGAGCGTCTCGACGCCGTTGAGCATCGCCGAGCCCTCGACTGCAAGTATCGCCGTCGTGTAGCCGGCCGGGTAGTCGAGCTCGACCGTCTCGCCCGTTTTCAGCTTCAGGTTATACAGATGCACCGGCGAGAACGTCGTTGCCGGACCCTTTACCCCGGCAAATTCGCCCGCGATGATCTCGACCTCGCCGCCGCCCGGCAATTTCACGCGGCCCATCTCGGCGTTGGTGATCGCCTGGTATTTGGGCTCGGTCATCTTGTCCTTGGCGGGCAGGTTGACCCACAGCTGGACCATCTGGAACGGCCCGCCCTGCCGGTTATATTCCTGTTCGTGATACTCCTTGTGAAGCAGGCCGCTGCCGGCCGTCATCCATTGCACGTCGCCCTCACCGATGACGCCGCCGCCGCCGCGGCTGTCGTGATGAGCGACCTTACCCCTGTAAGCGATCGTCACCGTCTCAAAACCGCGATGCGGGTGCGGCCCGACGCCGAACGGCTGTTCACGCGGCGGAAAATTGGTCAATGCATTGTAATCAAGCAGGAAGAACGGGCTCATACGCGAACCGGTCAACGGCCCGTGCGGGAAAAACCCGTGCACATCAAATCCGTCACCGACCCAATGCCTGGGCGGCGGAGCAACGATACGTTCTACATTCTTAACAATCGCTGAGATCTTGGCTTTCATAATATTCTCCTTGCTACGACGTCATCGACGCCGATGTATAAGAAGAGTTTATGCCGACAGACGAAAAGAAACATCGGCAATTCCGGCGAGAAACGCCTAATACTTATGGGTGAGAGGCCGCCGGTGACCCGGGCGGTCACATCTCAGATCTTTCGGGCGACCATCAGTCCGTCACGAACGGGCAGCAGGATGTTTTCGACACGGGCGTCGGCGAGGATCTTTTGATTGTAATCATGCAGGGCTTGCGTATTCTCGTCCTTGTTATCGTCGAGTACCTTGCCGCTCCAGAGGACATTGTCGGCGATGATAAAGCCGCCTCTGGCGACCTTGTCGAAAACAAGGTCGTAATAGTTTGAGTAGTTGGGCTTATCGGCATCGATGAATACGAGGTCGAACGTCTCATCGAGTGTCGGAATGATATCGGCGGCAAATCCCAGATGAAACTCGATACGGTCGGCAAACTCGCTCTTTTCGACAAACGACCGGGCAACGCGGTTGGTGTCCTCTTGTATATCCAATGTAATTACCTTGCCGCCATCGGCCAGTCCCTCGGCAAAACACATCGCCGAATAGCCCAGATACGTTCCGATCTCAAGTACCACCCGCGGCCGTATCATATACGAGAACATTGACAAAAGGCGGCCCTGGACAAAGCCCGAGAGCATCGATCTGTCGTCAAAATTGGCGTAACAATGCTCACGCAGTTCGCGGAGGACAGAGCTCTCGTCGGATGTCACTTTTTCGGCGTAATCAATGATCTCTTGTGAAAATTCCATAATTTATCGTTTGTCATATAGGCCGCCCGTCGCCGCAGATGGATTTGGACTACAGTTCTACCCTGACAAGCCCCCGTTTTATCGCGGTCATTGTCGCCGACGTTCGGTCGGATACACCGATCTTTGCGAAAATGTTCTGGAGATGTGTCTTGAAGGTATTTTCGGAAACGTCAAGGGCGAATGCGATCTCCTTGTTCGACATTCCACCGACAACCATCCGCAGCACGTTTGACTCGGCGGGCGTCAGTTCTTCCTTGCCGACGTGCTCGCTGAGGATACGGGCGATGTCATCGGGAATGTACTTGCGGCCGGCGGCGACGGTGCGGATCGCATCGACGAGGCCAGAGGGCGAGATGTCTTTGCAGATGTAGCCGGCGGCACCTTTCTTTAGCGCCTTGGCGATCTCGGCGTCGCCGGCGTGTTCGGCGAGAACGATGACCTTCGCTTTGGGCCGCTCGGCAAAGTATCTGTCGAGGTCATCGATAGAACACGATTCCGGAAACCGCAGCCCAAGGATCGTGACCTGCGGATCACGTTCGCGAAACAGTGCAAACCCGTCGGCGAGATTGTCCGCCTCGCCGATGATCTCGAGGTCATTTTCACCGGAAACTACGGCCCGCACACCGAGGCGCGTCAGCGGTTGGTTTTCGATCAAGAGTATTCCGGTCGTCACATCCATACGATCACGCCGCGGGGGTCTTAGGTTCTAAGCGAAGCCGCGAATTCGACGATCGGGCGGATCAGATCGGTGTCGTAGTTGGTCTTGACGTGCTGCATCACGGCGGTGATACGTTCGAGTCCCATGCCCGTATCGACCGACGGTGCGGGGAGCGGAGTTAGTTTGAAAGTGCCGTCATCATTCTGCGTGCGGTTGTACTGCATAAAAACGAGGTTCCAGATCTCCATCGTCGTGTCGCCCTCGCCGTTGACCCATTTCGGATGGTTCTTTTCGGGATCATCGGGATCATCGCCCATGTAATAGTGGATCTCGGAGCACGGTCCGCACGGCCCGGTGTCACCCATCTGCCAAAAATTGTCCTTTCGGCCGTAGCCGAGGATTCGTTCCGGCCGGGCACCGACCGCTTGCCACAGCGAGCGTGCCTCGTCGTCGGGCCCGACCTCGTCGTCGCCCTCAAAGACCGAAAACCACAACCGCGACTCGTCGAGCTTAAGCTCATTTACGAGAAAATCCCACGCGTACTCGATGGCCTCTTTTTTGAAATAATCGCCGAACGAAAAGTTGCCGAGCATCTCAAAGAAAGTATGATGGCGGGCCGTCTTGCCGACCTCGTCAAGGTCGTTGTGCTTGCCGCCGGCGCGCACGCATTTCTGGGACGAAACGGCCCGTGTATAGTCGCGCTTTTCGTTGCCGAGAAAAACGTCCTTGAACTGGTTCATTCCCGCGTTGGTAAAAAGCAGCGTCGGGTCGTCCGCCGGCAGCAGCGGCGACGAATGCACCACTTTGTGCCCATGGCGCTCAAAATACTCAAGAAATCTGGCTCTTATCTCGTTTCCGGTCATACTGAAACTTTAACACAAAGCATTTATCCGTTGCATCGCCGGCAAAAAAGCCGGAAACCCACGCGGGTTCCGGCCTGTTGTCTGTCATAATCGCGCACGCTATTTCGTCGCTCTGAATCGCATCGCGACGCCGTTCATGCAATAGCGGAGGCCGGTCGGCTCGGGGCCGTCGTCAAACACATGCCCGAGATGCGAGTGGCAGCGGGCGCATTCGATCTCGATCCGCTCTTCGTCGAGGCTGCGATCGATCTTTTCCCTGACGTTCTTTTTGAATATCGGCTCGTAAAAACTCGGCCATCCGGTGCCGGAATCGAACTTTGCCTTTGAGCTAAAAAGTGCCAGTCCGCACGCTTCGCAGTAGAATGTTCCGTCCTTTTTGACGTCATTGAGCGGGCTCGTATACGGGCGTTCGGTGCCCTCTTGCCGAAGCACGTAAAACGCCGGGCCCGAGAGTTCACGCCGCCACTCAGCGTCGGACCTGATCAACTCCTTGCCGTCAAATTCGCCATCGGTCAGAGCCAATTCGCGTTCAGCGGCCGTGGCCCTTTTCGTTTTGGCAGGTGTCGCTGACGGTTCGGCTGATCCTCCTCCGGGTGACGCCGCAGCCGTGCTGCCGCCGGTCAGCAGGCCGAAGGCAAACACCGTAAGGCCGGCCGTTAGAAAAACCATTGAAGCAAACGCCTTTTTCATAATTTACTACTGAAAATAATAATGCCCCGTTCGACTAGAGTACATCGAAACGGGGCCAAGTTATGAATCATCTTTCAATGCGGGCTCGCGGTGTGTATAGATCCTGAGCCTACTTTTCAGATGGTGCTCAGCAGCGGAAGGGCTTTCCCTGTTTGGCAGCTCGTCATACCCCTCCAGAAACTCCGGGCCGCCAAACCCTTGATAATTTTGCCTCCCGCCGCTGAGCGAGGTTGCCGCTAATTAAGTTAGTTGGGCAACACAACCGTGTCGATGACGTGGATGACGCCGTTCGAACCCTTGAGGTCAACCGCGGTGATCTTTGACATGCCGCCCTTCTCGTCCTTGAGAACAACGTCTTTGCCGTCCATCATCGCCCAGAGCCTTCCGCCCGAAACGGTGGTCAGTTCAACCTTGCCGTTGCCTTTCTTGATCGCCTTGGCAACTGCTTTCGAGTCGAGGTTACCTGCAACCACGTGATAGGTCAGCACCTTCGCCAGCATTGCTTTGTTCTCAGGCTTGAGAAGCGTGGCAACCGTGCCTGCCGGCAGCTTGTCAAAAGCTCCGTTGACCGGAGCAAAAACCGTGAACGGGCCTGCACCCTGAAGTGTACCGACGAGATCAGCAGCCTTGACTGCCGCAACCAGCGTCGTATGGTCCGGCGAACCAACTGCGATGTCAACGATCGTCTTGTCCTGTGCGGCGACCGAGCCCGCACCAAACGCCATTCCAACAACCAAAAACGCTAAAGCAAAAAATGATTTCATGATCTTTTATCCCCTTGTTCTAAAATTTAGTAACTGCAAAAAGTCCAAAGCTGAACTCTATGCAACCGTTTTCGCGATGCGCAAAATATCGGATTCAGAATCCTGAAATTTTTTTCTTTATTACCTTAGATGCTTTCGATCGTGGGGCTTTCGCGGTCGATGGAGGACATTTTTTCACGGATCAGGTCGTAGCCGAAGCCTTGCCGGAGCAGATGATCGTAAAATTTCTTGAGGTCTTCGCGGGTCTCGGGCCTGCCTTTGAGCCGCAGCCGTTTGGCGATGGCGAGGTCGATCAGATCGGCCTCGGGCAACTTATCAAACGCCTCGGCGACCGCCTTTTCGACCGTTTCCTTGTCGAGTTTTTTCTGCGACATCGCCTGCTGCAGACGCCGTTTGCCCTGCGGCTTTTGCCTAAGTTTTGCAACGGCGGCGTCGCGGGCAAACTGCTCATCGTCGAGGTATTTATAGTCTTTGAGCTTGTCGATCACGGCATCGACGATCTCCTCGTTGGTCCAGAGTTTTTCGAGCAGGCGTTCGCGAAGCTCACGCACGGACCGGGGCTTGGCGGCGAGCAGTTTGACGGCGCGATCCATTGTTCGCTTACGCGATCTCGCCGCGTCGCTGACCACCCGCCTCTCTTCATCAACCGGCTGCCGTCGGCGTCCCCACATAACGATCTAATTATCAAACATTAATTCATAATTAGTAATTGCCCACAAGTGAAATAGAATTGATAGCGTGAACGGAATTCTCATAATCGACAAACCCGAGGGCATAACGTCGCACGATGTGGTCTCACGCGTCCGGCGTATCCTGCGGACAAAGCGCGTCGGACACACAGGTACGCTCGACCCTTTTGCGACCGGCGTGATGGTCGTGCTCGTGGGTCAGGCGACACGCTTGGCGCAGTTTCTGGATAAGGACGAAAAAGAGTACGAGGCGGTCGTACGGTTCGGTTTTGAGACTGACACGGGCGACCGGACTGGGCATAGAAGGGTCGAAGAGCAAAATAGCGGAACGCGAGATCTAAAACCGGAAATGATCGAGGCGGTGTTGCCGCTATTTCGTGGTGAGATCGAGCAGACGCCGCCCATGTACTCGGCAAAAAAGGTCGCGGGCAAAAAACTGTATGACCTTGCCCGCCAGGGCGTGACGGTCGAGCGAAATGCTGCAAAAGTCACTGTTTCCAAATTGGAGATCATCAGCCCGTTGAGGGCCTCCGTTAACGGCGGCGGCACGTGGGACCTCGGGCTTGCCGTACGCTGTTCAGCGGGGACGTACATCCGCACATTAGCTGAGGACATCGGCCGCAAAGCGGGTGTCGGAGCTCACCTGGCTGAGCTTCGGCGGACGGCTGCCGGAAAATTCGCGATATCGCAGGCGACCACCTTAGAAGAGCTTGCAGCCGCCCCGGAGCCGGCCGACGCACTCGTCCCGATGGATCTGGCGGTTTCGCACCTGCCGGTATTCAAGGTCCGTGAGGATCGGGTCGCGAAGACCAAGAACGGGATGTCCACGCGAGTTTTCGAAACCGGTCTGGCTGACCGCGAGGTAGTGCGAATGGTCGACGCGTCGGGCGATCTTTTGGCGATCGGCTTTTTTGACGCCGCTGAGAATGTTATACAGCCCAAGGCGGTTTTAGTATAAAATGACGGCGGATACGACGACACGATGATATGAAAAAACGAAATATTGCATTGGCGTTGGGCGGAGCGGTCGGAGCGGCAGTGGCGGTCAAGCTGTTGACACGCGAGGATACCGTCAGGTGGGAATCGGTCGCCGATCAGGTGCCGCACTCGGACCACTCGCACTTTGTCCATGTTGACGGTGCCCTTGTCCATTATCAGGAGTTTGGCGACGCGTCTAAACCGCCGATCTTACTGATACACGGTTACACCGCGTCGGTCTATGTTTGGAAAACGGCGGCACCGATGCTGGCCGCGGCCGGATTTCACGTCATCGCGGTCGACCTGCTCGGGTTTGGATACTCTGAAAAGCCGCGTTGGTTCGACTATTCCATACAGTCACAGGCGCGGATGATATCGCGGCTGATGGGGCGGTTGGGTATCGGCCGGGCGACGGTCGTCGGCAGTTCGTACGGCGGTGCGGTCGCGCTCAATCTGACGCTCGACTACCCGGAAATGGTCGAAAAGCTGGTCCTTGTCGATGCCGTCTGTAATGACGAGCCAAAAGAGCATCCGCTGCTCCGGCTGACTTCGATACCGGGCGTCGGCGAGGCGGTGACGCCGTTTTTGATCGACTCCAAAATGTTTCTCCGACTGCGAATGCAGGGAACGCTGGCCAAGGCCAACCACCATATGATCACCGAGGAACGCATCGAGTCGATCCGCCGGCCGTTATTTGCCGCCGACGCTCATCACTCGGTACTGGCGACGGCGCGCAACTGGCACGCCGACCGGCTCGAGCAGGACGCCAATCTTATCAGCCAGCCGACGCTCATCATCTGGGGCGATCAGGATACGGTCATTCCGATCAAGCACGGCTATAAGATGCACGAGGAGATACTCAATTCGCGCTTTGTCATCCTGAAAGATTGCGGACACGTGCCGCAGGAGGAGAAGAGCGATCTTTTCGTCGACCTTGTGACCGAGTTTTGTCGCGATCAAAAGGGCAGGATAGCCGCAAAGGACGACGACACAAAGCTCGAGCAGATAATGTAACCTCGGATGATGGCAAAGCGGGTTATCGGCGGACTTTTGGGCCTCGGGTACGCGATCGGATACGGTTTCTGGACGATGCTGCTGACCGGCGGCGGTCACGGCAATTTCATCTGGATGATCTTGTTCTTTACCGCTTATCTGTTCGGACTCTTTTTCCCAATAATGGGAGCCCTCGCCGTCGATCTGAGACCGATCGTCATCAAATCCGCGTTTGGAACGCTGCTATTCGTCAGCCTATTGATCCATGTCCTGATCATCGCTCCGGCACTGTCCGGAGGTCCCGGCGACCTTACGGCGGACCTTCAAAAGTCGTGGGCACGCGGGCCATTGATGGTGATATTTTCGGCGACAGTACATTTCCTGCCGATCGCGATCCTGTCACTCGTCCTGGTCAGAAGCATTTTTTTCGGAGCGGAAACTATCGAGCACGACGAACCGGTCGGCCTGGGCCTGAATTGAATACTATGTCAGAAAACGGCGCAGCATCCCTTTACGGCAAGGGCATTTTCACGACCGTCGCGATCCGCGCCCGGCGACCGTTATTCTGGGAAAAGCACTGGCGGCGGCTGACTGGTGATGCGGCAAAGGTCGGCGTTGATATTTCGGCATTTGGTGAGGAGCGTGTCCGGGGCGAGCTTGACCGCGCATTGGCGAACGAGGGCGTCGCTGACGGCCGTGCACGGATCACTTTCCTTGATGACCGCTCGGGCGATATTTGGCCCGCCGAGGCCGCCGAAAACACATTGATGTCGATCCTTGTCGGCGATCGGCGCCAATTGCCGCCGAAATTCAGCCTGACGTCGTCACCGTACCGCGTCAATACCTATTCGCCGCTCGCCGGCGTCAAATCATGCAATTATCTTGAGAATCTGCTCGCTATCGAAGAGGCTCGCGGCCGCGGCTTTCACGAAGCGATCCGCATCAACGACCGCGGCGAGATGACCGGCGGTTGTATGTCGAACATATTTTGGCTCAAAAACGGAAAGCTTTTCACGCCCCATCTCGAAACGGCCTGCCTGCCGGGGACGACGCGGGAATTCGTGCTCGAAAATTTGCCGTGCGAAGAGACGCGTGAGCCGATCGACACCCTGATCAATGCCGAAGCGATCTTTCTCAGCTCGGCCGGCCTCGGGGTGGTCGAGGTCAATGATCTCGACCATCGCACATTCGACCCGAGCGGCCACCCGATCCTCCGGATAGTGCCGTAACGGCGCTAAAAAACACGAACGCCCTCAAAGCTCCGCTTTGAGAACATTCGTGTGATCTGCTGATAAAACCGCTGTTAGGCTGCCGTTTCGAAAAGTGCGAGGATCTGTTTGCCCTCGTTCGAACGCGGGTCGATGGTGCGGAGGTGTTTCTGACCCTGCATCTCCCAGATCGCCGTCACGGAACCGTCTTTTTCGACGGCCTGATACGAAACGTCTTCGGGCTCGGCGACGGCCTCGACTGCTGCTACTTCGGGCGCCTCGGCGGCCTGTACTGCTTCTTCTGACATTTAAATTACAAGTCTCCTAAATACTGTCTGATCGATATAAAGATCTAATCGAATGAGAATTCTTACACAAAGCGCCCGATTTTGTCGAGTTGACGTCACTTTGACCTTCGCAGATCCAACTCATAGAACCAAAAATCGTTGTTCGGCTGATCGACGACCAACTGGTCCGGGGTTGCGGTCTTGTCGAGTTTGAATGTCGCGAAACCACGCGGAAAATTGTACGCAACGGAAGGCCGCCACTTGATCACGAAGGTGTCGTAATGCCAGTGTTCGAGGTCCGCGACGAAATTCGGCGACTGAACGAACCGCATCACGAGCTTACCGCCCTCGTCAGCGATCGTGACATCGCCGTACATTTTGTCCGAATATTTGCCCGCATAATCCGCCAGTTTGAGCGAAGGCTTGGTATCGCGGACGCGGGCGGCATCGACCCTGGCCCGCTCGGCCTCGTCCTCTTTCTTTCCGTCGGCCATGCGTTTGACGGCTTCGGCATTGTAATCGCGAGCCGGAGCACCGACCAGAACGTCACGGATCTTGTTCATCATGACCGCGTAGGCCGGCGATTCGCTGTTTGTGAGCACGACAAACCCGGCGTTTTCTTCCGGGATCAGGATCGTGTAGGACAACATACCGTCGAGGCCGCCGCTGTGATTGATGATCTTGCGCCCATAATAGTCGTAAACGAACCAACCCATCCCGACGCCCGAGAAGTGCCGCGGTTGGATGCCGGGAGCATTTGAGGGGCCGACCTGTTGAGCGAGCCACTGCTGATGCATCTGCCAGCTTTGTTGTTCGCTAAAGATCTGTTTGCCTTCAAATTTGCCTTTCGCAAGTTGGGTGCGGACCCATTTGGACAGGTCATTTACGGACGAATTCAGCGCCGCCGCCGAATACGAGCCGTCAACGTTCCCACGGTGCAGTACGCGGAGTTTGCCGCCCGATTCGTTGTGCGGCCAGGCTGCGTTGTCCGGCAGATCATTGATACTGCATCTAGTTCGCGACATCCCGAGCGGCGTCAGGATGCGTTCGGTGACAAAACTGCACCACGACTTGCCCGACACTTTCTCAACGACCTTTCCGGCCGCGATGAACATCAGATTTTGATAGCCGAACCGTGTGCGAAAGCTCGACACCGGTTTTAAGAAACGCACCCTGCGCAATATCTCGTCCGGGGAATAAGTCGTTTCGTACCAGAGCAGATCGCCGCTGAAAGTATCGAGTCCGACGCGATGCGTCACCAGATCGCGAATGGTCAACTCGTTCGTCACCCATGGATCATACATCTGAAAATCGGGCAGATATTTCGATACCTTGTCGTCCCAATTGAGCTTTTTCTCATCGGCCAGGATCGCGAGACTTGCGGTGGTAAACGCCTTTGAGTTGGATGCGATGGCAAAGACCGTATCGGCGTTTACGGCCGTCGGTTCACCGAGTTTTTGGATGCCGTAGCCCTTGGCGGAGACGACCTTGTCGTCCTTGACGATGGCGATCGCCATACCTGCGCCGGACGACGACTTCCAGGTGTCGATCACTGTTTTCGCGTACGCGTCGATCTCGGCCAGTTTTTCGTCGAGGGTCTGGGTGAGAACGAGCGAAGGAACAAAAAGCAGGAATAGCGATATTGCAATAATTCGTTTCATATATTTGATCTTAGTCTGTTAATTTACCACCTCGAACAGTCGCCACTCTCCGTCGATGCCGTCGAAGGCCTGTACGCCCATCTCGTTGAATCGCAATCCGGAGCCCGCGACCAGGTCTTTTACGGTCCGCGAGACGATAATGTTGCCGCCGGCCGAGCTTTCGGCGATGCGGCGAGCAAGATCGACGGCGAAACCGCTGTAAACGCCCTCGCGGACGTCGCATTCGCCGGTGTGAAGGCCGATCTTGAGCCGGACGCCCTGTTTGGCCGCGGCCGTGTTGATCGCGGCGGCGCACCTGATCGCCCTTGCCGGGCCGTCAAATGCGGCAAGCGTCTCCTCATCTTCGACGGTCACTTCGCGGCCCTTGAAAAGCCTCAACTGCCGGTGAACATATGATTTTGACCGTTCGACAAAATCGCTCCAACCCTCGTTGCCGCGTCTGTGCTCTTCGCTGTTTGGGTCGTCAAGCTTGATGCACACAACGGTGGCGAGAACGCGGTCATGGTCGCCGCCAAAGCCCGGGCCGGCGACAAACCGCTCGATCTCGTCAATGATCTCGTCCTGATCGCCGACGAACGGGAGATGGTCGATACCGTCGAACTCAACAAATCTGGCATCGGGAATTTGATCGGCGACAAAGCGGCCCTCTTCGGCCTTGAGGCACATATCGCCCGAGCGGTGAATGACGAGCGTCGGCACCCTGACCGACGGCAGCACCCCGCGAACGTCGATCTCCGCGTTCATCTGTGTAAGTGCTACGGCCGCACCGGGACTGGCACCATTACGCAGATACTCGGCCCACCAGGTGCGGAATGCTTCGTCATTTGCCATTGACGGGGCACGTTCGTCGATGCCGACGGGCCCGCCCCATTCATTTCGCATCAATTCAAAAAACGCCTCACGCTGTTCCTCGGTCGGTGCCCATGGATAATCGTCGTCGCGGATGCGTTTCGCGTACGTGCCGATCATCACGAGGCCGGCGGTGCGTTCAGGATATGTCGCGGCAAACAGCGAACACATCGGTCCGCCCTCGCTGACGCCGACCAGTATCGCGCGTTCCGAGCCGACGGCATCCATTACAGTATGGACGTCCTCCATCCGCTGCTCGAGGGTCGGCAACCCGCTGAGCGGGACGCGGTCCGAAAGGCCGGTACCGCGTTTGTCGAACAATATCAGACGTGAGAACGAGGCGATCCGCTCAAGGAACGACGCAAAGGCGTGATGTTTCCAAAAATACTCAAGATGTGAGACCCACCCCATCACGAACACGATATCGACGGGCCCGTCTCCGACGACCTGATACGCGATGTTCACATCTCCGTTCTGCACGTATCGCGTTTCCGGCGTCTGCATACTGAGCATGGGCGGTGCTGATGCATGAATTGGTGGGGAACTTGTCTCGATCTCGCCGGTACCATCGTCGATATAGACGCGGGTCCTGACCGATTCGATCATTTCACTCCGTGTTTGCTGATCCAAACTGTTTGAAACCTCGCCTACGAACCGATATCCGAATTTCGGAACTGTTTCGATCATTTCGGCTCCGAGGATGCGGCGCAGTTGCGATATATTTTGGGCAAGGTTGTTTTCCTCGACAAAGCTGCCCTCCCAAATGACTTCGAGCATCCGCTCTTTACTCATAACGCGGCCGGCGTTATCGACCAGCATCAGCAGTGTGTCAAACAGCTTCGGCGGCATCTGGACCGCGGTCTCGCCGTCAAAGAAAAGGCGCTCGGCAGCATCAAGGCGAAACCTCGAAAAGCTGTAAATTGCATTTCCGCTATCGTCCATCAGGCCTAATTCATAAATTCTTCAGAAATCTTTCAGAAAATCCTAAAGAATCATCCGCACCGGATACGGCAAACTCAAAACTGTCAGGAAGGCTCGCTGGCCGACAGTGATTTTAGCACGAAGACGCATTATCGATCGTATGAAAAAAGCCGGGCAAAGGGAGATCGTGGTCGAGTTTGAAACGGTTCGTTCGATCCGTAGGCGAACACGATCGACGATCGCGATCTGCCCGGAATGCGGATCGGAAAGTGATCTCGTCTCAATATCGGCGGCAGCGGAACTTTTTGCCATAAGGGTCGAGGAACTGAGTTCGTTCGCAGACGCGAACGGAGTTCATCGGCAGATAGATGAAATGATCTGTGTCCGGTCGCTTTTAAGCGCGATGAACAGACAGAAATTCCGCAAAGAGATCAGAATGATCAGCAGCGGGGCAATTCCGGATCAGAATTGAAAGATCTGATCTATTCTTTGAGGCCCGGGCCGGTCAAAACAGAGATCGCCGTTGCAACAGGGTCAGTAATTAGTTAAACAGTTGGAGGATCAAAAATGAAGAAATTTATGTTCAGAAACATTGCGAAATTAGTGGTGACTTCGATCCTGTTGTCATCGATGGCAGGAATTGTCGGTGCGGCCCCGGTCGTCCGTCAGGGTTCGGGTGCGAACACGGCCGCCCTGCAGGCTATAGTTGATCAGTTTCGCTCCGACCTCGGCGGCAGCAACAACGGTGTCGGCGGGTCATTTACGAGCGGACGACGTGAGATCAACTGGGATGGCGTACCTGACGCTTTCTCCGAACCGAATCTAATGCCGTTAGACTTCTTTAATGTGAACAGCCCCAGGGGCGTGATCTTTAACAGCATTGAGGACGAGTCCGGCGCGGCTCTCAACCAGTTTTCTGTCAGCGCAACGACCGCGTCCGGCACTGCTGTCAGGTTCGGCAACATTAACGCCGGGTATTCGTCGATCTTTACTACTTTCAGTGCCCAGCGCCTCTTTACAATGAAGAACGCCCATATGATGGAAGTGAATTTTGTCATTCCCGGGACTAGCATTCCGGCAACGGTAAGCGGATTTGGCGCCGTCTTTGCCGATGTTGACAGCGCGACCAGCGGTGACCGGACTTTGATCCGGGTGTACGGCCCAGACGGCCGTCAGTTGAGTGGAGCGTCGGCCCCGGTGCAGAATAACGGGCTATCGTTTGTCGGCATTTCCTTTAACGCAGGCGAACGCATCGCACGCGTCGTCATCGAATCAGGCAACACACCGCTCGGCGCCGCCAATACAGATGGAACGGGCGGAGTCGATGTCGTCGCGATGGACGATTTCATATACGGTGAACCGCGGGCATCTCAGTTTCACAGCGGCGATTTCGACGGCGACGGCATCACCGATTCGACCGTATTTCGTCCGTCGACAGGGACGTGGTTTACACTCAACAGCGGCAGCAATACAGTGTCGATCGAAAATTTCGGCCTCAACGGAGATATCCCTGTGGACGGCGATTTCGACGGCGACCAAAGGGCGGATCTATGCATCTTCAGGCCGTCAAATGGAACCTGGTTCTTCAAGCGGAGCTCGAACGGCTCAACGCTCGGCGCCTTCTTTGGCCAAACGGGTGACAAGCCTGTTGCCGGCGACTATGACAAGGACGGCAAGACGGATATAGCGATCTGGCGTCCGAGCAACGGCAACTACTTCGTGCTGAGGAGCAGTGACAACTTCACGACGTTCTTCGGATACGGATTTGGCGCCGCGGGCGATATACCGGTCCAGGGCGGCGCTCAGTAGGCGCAGCTCGAATCGAAAGTAAGATGGGCGGCACTCTTACAGGGGCCGCCCTTTTCAGTTCGGTAAATATGTCTTTTCAAAACGGTCAAACTTAGCTATCCTTTGCTCAGTGTCCCCGATAGCGATCACACTCATCCTTTTGGTCGTGGCGATCGTCCTGTTCGCGACCGAAAAACTCCCCGTCGACGTCATCGGCATATTGCTGGTGATGGGCCTGATATTGACCCGCGTCTTGACCGTCCAGGAGGCGGTCGCCGGATTCGGCAACGAAATCATCATTACGATCGGCGGCCTCTTCATCCTGGTCGGCGGCCTGATCAAGACCGGTATGGTCGATATGATCGGGCGCCGGATGCACAAGATCGCCGGCGACAGTGAGTTTGTCCTGACCGCATTGATAATGCTCGCGGCGGCGATCGGAGCGTCGGTGCTCAAGAATACGACCACCACCGCGATGTTCCTGCCGGTGGTTGTCGGCCTCGCCGCCAAGGCCAAGATCCCGCCGTCAAAACTGCTGATGCCGCTCGCTTTCGGTGCCATACTCGGCGGCAGCTGCACGCTGATCGGCACATCGACCAATCTCGCCGTCAGCGGTGCGATACAACGATACGGCCAGGCACCGTTCACGATGTTTGAGCTTGCCCCGGTCGGGATAATCACATTCTCGGTCGGGATGATCTATATGCTGCTGGTCGGTCGGCGGATGCTGCCGAGCCGCGGCGGTGAAGAGTCGCTGACCGAGCAATACAATATCCGCGAATATATCTCGGAACTGATCGTCCTGCCCGATTCGCCGCTGGTCGGGAAAACTCTCGACGAGGCCGGCATTAATACCGAGTTGCAGCTCTCGATCCTCGGCATCGTCCGTGACGGCGAACGCATATCGGCGCCCGGGTCGAATGAACGTATCCGGCGGCGCGATTCGCTGATAGTCGAGGGCAAGGTCAGCGACATCCTGCGTGTCAAAGAGGCCGTCGGCCTCGAGATCAAACCGGATATAATGCTCAACGACGTCGACCTCGAGAGCGAGGACGTCGAGCTTTTTGAGCTGTTGGTGATGCGTGATTCGCGGCTTGTCGGCCAGACGCTCAAGTCGCTTAAATTCAGACAGTCATACGATCTGACCGTGCTCGCGGTCAATCGCCACGGTGAGACGTTTATCAACAAACTCAGCGACGTACAGTTTATCTTCGGCGACGTGCTGTTGGTACAGGGTAAGCGGGCCGGCATCGAGCCGCTGGTCGCCGACCGCGAGGTGTTGCTGTTGGACGATGTTTCCGACGCCACCGTACGTGTCGATAAGCGTCGGTGGGCGATCGCTGCGTTCGGGCTTTTCCTGGCACTGTCGATCTCCAAGATCACGATCGGATTCGACGTCCCGCTGGCCGTGTGTGTGCTGGCTGGCGTAATGCTGCTGCTTGCGACCAAGACCGTACGGTATAGCGAGATGTACTCGCTGATCGACTTTCGTTTGCTGGTGTTGATCGCCTGTATGATGAGCTTTGGCGTCGCGATGGAAAACACGCGAGCGGACATTTATCTGGCGACGCTGATCAATGATTATTTTGGGCAATTTGGCAGCACCGCGGTCCTTGCCGGCTTTTTCATTCTGACTGTCGCGCTCACTCAGCCGATGTCAAACCAGGCCGCGGCTCTCGTGGTATTGCCGGTCGCGGTCAAGGCGGCGATCGCCCTCGGCGTCAATCCGCGCACCTTTATCGTCGCGGTCACCTACGCGGCGTCATTTTCGTTCATCACACCGCTCGAACCGGCATGCGTGCTGGTCTATACGCCCGGCCGGTATCGATTTATGGATTTTGTGAAGATCGGGACGATCCTGACGATCATCGTGTTTATCGTCTCGATCATTATGGTGCCGATATTCTGGCCGATCTAACGCCCGCGAAAATTGACCACGTCGCGAAACGACAATCCCCGCTTTAATATCAACAGCAGCCCGATAGCCGTCCAAAACAGCGTCCGGCCCTTTCGGATTACGGTGACCGTTACGCCGACGCCGGCGGCCAACGCGACCGTTTCGCCGATGAATTGGGCACCGGCCTCATCGACCCCGATCGCCATCGGGATCAGCTTAAATACGATGGTGATAAGACGGCTGACCGTCTCAAGCGAAAAGGCTGTCAAAAAACCCGGGACCGTATCGGATAAGCGGGTAAGAATGTACCAAACCTCTATCACCCCGAGCCCGTGGTACAGTCCTTCAAGTAAACAAATCGGCAAAAAACGTTCTGGATAACGCCGATAAAACCCGAATATCATATTTTCGAAAAGGCGGACCTCGAGTCGGCCGTTCTCCAGTATTCCGCGAGCGAATCCACGCTGGTAGAGCTTTTCACATAGCTCGCTGGCGATGTGCCACTGTCTGATCACCAGCAGAAATAGGAATATCAAGACCGCGATGATCAGGCCGATCGCGATGTCGATCGCCACAACCCAGCTTTCGTCGAGCGTAAAGCTGCGAAGTATCGTGACCGAACCGACGATCAGAAAAATACTGGTCAAAAGACTGTAGAACAGATTTTCCGTCGCCACCGACGACAGTCCGACGACGAGAGGCACGCGGTGCCTTACCGCGAGTGCTTTCGAGGTGCCGCTAACGAGGATCCCGAGCGGAATGAGGCTGCTCATGGCTTCGCCGATAACAACCGCCGGCAGCGTATCGCGAAAGCTGAGTTTATACGGCTCGTAAACCGACAATGACCAGGCGCTGGCGCGCGTCGCCATCCGCAGAAAGAAGATCAACAGAATTATCGCAAAACCTACTGTTCCGAAACGCGATATCCCGCCGATCAGATCGTCGAACCCGACCGTGTAGATGAAATATGCGAAAAGGGCGACGCCCAACGCGGTGAGCACCGCGCCCGCCACTTTGAGCCGGCCAAGATTGCCGTTGGTATTTTTCGCTGGTCGCGAGCCGTGATCTGCGGCGTCTTGTTCAGGATCCACTGCGTTGCCTTTAAGCTTCCTAGTGACTAAAATGGTATTTTATCGAAACATAAATAACAAAACACTTAAAGGGAATTTAATATGAGCACTGCAACTGGAACAGCCTTATCAAACGCCGGCCTTACCGTATTGTCAGAGGAAGAAGAATTGTTTCGCGCCTCGGTCCGCGAATTCGCCGAGGGCGAGGTGCGTCCGCGTGTCGAACACATGGAGCAGGCCGCCAAACTCGACCCGGATCTGATCAAACAGTGTTTCGAGCTCGGCCTGATGGCGATCGAATCGCCCGAGGAATTCGGCGGTGCCGGTTCGACGATATTTAACGCTATTCTCGCCATTGAGGAACTAGCCCGCGTCGATGCCAGCGTGTCGGTATTTGTCGATGTGCACAACACGCTGGTGACCAACGCATTTATGCGGTGGGGTAGCGATGAACTCAAAAAGAAATATATGCCGCAGCTTGCCGAGGGCAAGGTCGGAGCGTATGCGCTGAGCGAGGCCGGATCGGGCTCGGATGCGTTTGCACTCTCGACCCGTGCGGTCGATAAGGGCGATCACTGGGAGTTGACCGGGCAAAAACTCTGGATCACCAACGGCAACGAAGCCGAGATCTTTATCATGTTTGCCACGATCGACCCGGCCGCAGGTTACAAGGGCATCACGGCGTTCATCGTCGAAAAGGGTTTTGAGGGCTTTACGGTCGGCAAAAAGGAAGACAAGCTCGGCATCCGGGCGTCGTCGACGACCGAGTTGATCCTCGACAACTGTAAAGTGCCGAAAGAGAACGTTCTCGGCGAGGTCGGCAAGGGCTACAAGGTCTCGATCGAGACGCTCAACGAGGGCCGTATCGGCATCGGTGCCCAGATGCTCGGGATCGCACAGGGCGCATATGAAGCCGCGCTGAAATACACCGCCGAACGCGAACAGTTTGGCCAGTCGATCAATAACTTTCAGGCCGTTCAGTTTCAGCTCGCCGAAATGGCAGTCGAGATCGAAGCCACGCGTCTGCTCGTGTACAACGCCGCCCGCTTGAAGGATGCCGGAAAGCCCTTTCTCAAAGAAGCGGCAATGGCAAAGCTCTATTCGTCACGCTGCGCCGAGGCGGTCGCGTCCAAGGCGATCGAGTTGTTTGGCGGCTACGGCTATGTCAAGGATTATCCGGTCGAAAAGTTCTGGCGCGACAGCAAGATCGGCGCGATCTACGAGGGCACCTCAAATATGCAGCTGCAGACGATCGCCAAACTTGTCATGAGCGGAAAATGATCTAAGCTACACCTGATGGAGGCAGCCGCATTCGATCCGAACTGTCTCCATTTGGTTAAAACATATGTCCGACATTCAGATCCGACGAGCCACGACCGACGACGCCAAACTGCTAACCGATCTGTCGTACACTACCTTTTGGGACGCTTTTGCCCACCATCCGAAAAATGCTCCCGACGATCTGAATCATTATATGCGGCAGGCGTTCAATCAGGATCAGATAGCGGCCGAACTCGCCGACGAGAGTTCGATATTTCTAATAGCCGAGCTAAACGGTAAACCAGCCGGGTACGCCAAGTTGATCACCGGCAGCACCGAGGACGGCATTACGGCGGACCGCCCGATCGAACTATCACGGCTTTATTCACATCAGGAATACATCGGAAAAGGCGTCGGCCAAAACCTGATGGATGCGTGTTTTGCTCTGGCCCGTGAAAATGGCCACGACGTGATGTGGCTCGGCGTTTGGGAATATAACCCGCGGGCACAGCGGTTCTATGAGAAGAACGGATTTTCGGTCGTCGGCCGCCACATTTTTCAACTGGGCAGCGATCCGCAGACCGATCTGCTAATGCAAAGAAATCTCTAAGTGCAAAGCCCGAAGATCGTGCCGAGAAAGGAAGAAGAATTTTCGCCCAGACCTTAGCGGTCTACGCGTTTACATTTGCTTGTGCGGCTCGGATAGGCTAGTGTTGCATTTGTGCGACAGATCACCAATCCTCCTAATCCATACAATCGTTACTCGGCTGAGTATGTCGGCGAGCCGCCGCCAACCAAGCTCGAGGTGTTCGAAGAGACCGCGACCAAAAAGGTGATCACCAAGGCGTTTGCCTCCGATTGGGAGGGCGGTTGGCGATACACGGTCAATTGTTACCGGGGCTGCGTTCACGGCTGTACGTATTGCTTTGCCCGGCAGTATCACGAGTACCTCGGTTACGGTGCGGGGACGGATTTCGAGACCAAGATCGTCGTTAAACCAAACGCTCCGCAACTACTAAGACAAGAGTTAAAAAAGACCCGCGACACGATGCCGCATCTCGATTTTTCGTTCGCGACCGATCCGTATCTGCCGCTTGAGGCGAGTTACGAGCTAACGCGAAAATGTCTCCAAGTGTGTGTCGATTTTCGCGTACCCGTCGCTGTAATTACAAAAGCGCCACTTGTCACCCGCGACATCGACCTTTTGGTCAAACTTGAAAAGGTGTCGGTCTTCTTTTCGATGCCGTTCCTGACCAAAGAGAAGTCGAATCCATTCGAACCCTACACGCCGGTTCCGGAAGCACGATTTCGGGCGATGAAATTGCTTTCCGACGCTGGCATCAAGACCGGCATCGGCATTGCACCGGTCATCCCCGGCTACAACGAACCGGACATTCCGGGCCTGCTCGAGCGTGCCAGGGAGTGCGGTGCAGAGCGGGCATTTATGTCGATGCTCCACCTCGACACCGATTCGATCGAGAGCTATTTTGTGCAGAAGATGAACGAGCGCCTCTCACCGACCGCCGCACAAAAAGTGATCAATACTATGAAACGCGAGCGCGGCGGCACGCTTCGCCACGCGACCTATAAAGAGCGTATGACGGGCCGGACCGAGCAATGGGAGGTCACGCAGAAGCTGTTCGATTTTCACGTTCGCCGTCTCGGTTTTCGCACTCATCAAACCCCCTCGGAACAAAGGACTGAATCTGCCGCCGTACCTGTTCAACAGACTCTTTTCTAATATTGGGGTTAACCGACGGTCGATTTTTCGCTATTCTTTTAGATATGCAGGATCGTATCTCAGTTTTTGAACAGATGTTGTCAGCTGACCCGTCGAACTCGATGGTGATGTTCGGGCTCGCGAAGGAATATGAAAAGCTCGGCGATCACGCCCGGGTCATCGCATTGCTCGAATCATATCTTGAGGGTTTCGACGACGAGGGCAATGCGTATGGTGTTTTGGCAAACGCCTATTTGCAAAATGGCGACCGCGAAAAGGCTATCGAGACCTACAAACGCGGAATTGACGTGTCGATGGCGCACGGACACCCGTCTATGGCCAACGAGTACCGTATGACCCTGGATATTGATCTTGCTGACTAGAAGATCAACTGAGATCTTTGATCTTGTTCAGGATCTCTTGCAACGCCCGCTCGCCAAACCAACTCACGACCATTTCCTGCAAGTCTTTTCTTTGCTCAAACTCCGCAAGCGAATAGGCCTCGTCCATCAGCGTCTTATAGTCGTCTCCCGGACCATATCGGACGTGATATTTCTGCAGACGGATGTCTCGACGCTCTTCATCCAGGAGGACATAAACGTCCTCTGTCGGATAAAACTCATCGTCGATCGGGCAGCTTGAGTTAAATTTCATTGCGGGGCCGACGGTTTGCAGGGGATGATGCTCGCCTTTTTGATCCTCACCGGCTTGTCGGGTTTCTCCTCGGTAACGGGGGCCTTGTTTATCGCGTCGACCGTCTCCATTCCCTTTGTGACTCGCCCGAAAGCGGCGAACGTGCCGTCGAGATGGGCTCCCGGCCCGACCAGGATAAAGAAATTGGTCGTCGCTGTGTTTGGTTCGTCGGTCCTCGCCATCGACAGTACGCCGCGTTCATGGAGTATCTTGTTTGGTTCGTCGGGTATAACTTTGCGGGCCCGCATGCCGAGCGAGTAGGTCATCTTCCCCTCGCGGCTGTACAGGTTGCCGCCCTGAATGACAAAACCCGGGACGACGCGGCTGAATGTGGTGGTGTCGAGAGCACCGATGGCTACCAGATTGAGAAAGTTTCGGACCGTCTCGCGGGCGCTCTCAGGGTACAACTCGATCTCGATCTCACCCGCCTCGGTATCAAGTTTTACGCATTTCGACGCCATCGTCGCGACATCGGCGGTATCAAACGGTTCGGTGTTTGCTTCCACTTTGGTCTCCGGACGTGCGTTGGCCTTGGGGATCGGCGTTGCGGCGGGTTGCGGCGTCGGCGCCACGGCCTGGCCGAGCGAGGACGCGGCAAATATTCCGGCAACTAATAGTATTCTAAAAGGGGTCTTTAACATTCGTTTCTTTTGATGTATTTTCAATAAATCCGGTCTATAAGTAAAGCAATTTAAGGAAGCCAATCGCAATGAAAAAACTACTCTGCTCGGTCATAACACTTTTGATGTCCATCTCGGCCATTTCCGCCCAACGCGAGTTGGGCGCTCGTCCGACCGAAACGGGCGGCCCGCTGATGTTCGAACAGGCCGTTTTTGACGTCCAGGATTATGACATCTCGATCGCCGCTGATCCCAAGACCAAGTCGATCACCGGCACGACCGTGATGACGGCCCGCACCGTGATTCCGACAAATGTCATCGTCCTCGACCTCGACATGGCGTTCACGATCAGCAAACTGACCGATGGCGTGCGAGATCTCAAATATGAACGCAAGGCCGGCAAGATCTGGATCTGGTTTCCGCAGAGCAAGCAGGTCGGCGATGTGATCAAAACGTCGATCACCTATGCCGGCACGCCGAAAGAGGCTCCGCGTCCGCCCTGGGTCGGCGGTTTTATGTGGAAAAAGACCCCAAACGGCTCCGACTGGATCTCGGTCGCCCTGCAGAACGACGGTGCTGACCTGATGTTTCCTTGCAAAGATCATCCGTCCGATAAACCCGCCACCGCGTCAATGCACATTACCGTACCCGATCCGTTAATGGGCGTCGGGCCGGGCAAATACATGGGCGTCCGCAAGAATGGCGACGGCACAAGCGTTTACAGTTGGCGGATGACCAACCCGATCGCCAATTACTCGCTGGTCTTCAACGCGGCTCCGTACAAGGTGATCGAGGACAAATACAAGACCGAGGCGGGCGAAACGATGCCGATATTCTTTTACATTTTGCCCGAGAGCTTTGAGAAAGGGCCGCGTCTGATCGCCGAACAGAAGAAATATCTAGCATTTTACGAGAAGTATCTCGGACCCTATCCGTTTCGTTCGCAAAAGGTCGGCATTGTCGAAACGCCTCATCTGGGAATGGAGCACTCGACCGCGATCGCCTACGGCAATCAGTTCAAGTACAACGAGGACGGTACCGACTGGCTTTTGCTGCACGAGTTCGGCCACGAATACTGGGCCAATCTCGTGACCGCCAGCGACTGGCGCGACTTCTGGATCCACGAGGGATTTCAGTCGTATATGGACACGCTGTACACCGAGACGCTGCACGGCAAGGAAGCCTACATCAAGGCGATGCGTGCCCGGCAAAGGGGCTTCAAGAACAAACAGCCCGTCGCTCCGCGTGAGCCGAAGATCGCGTATCAGGTATATATGTCCGAGCCCGACTATCTAAATTCGGACGGCGACATCTACGGCAAAGGCGCGTACTTTCTGCACACCCTCAGATACCTGATCGGCGACACGGCGTTCTTCAAAGCGCTTCGCCATATGGCGTACCCGACCAAGGAGATGGAAAAGCTCACCGACGGCCGTCAGGAACGCCTCGTCACCACCGACGATTTTCTGACCATCGCCGAAGCGGAATCGGGAATGAAGCTCGACTGGCTGTTCGAGATGTATCTGCGTCAGCCGAAACTGCCCAGGCTCGTAACGGCGCTTCCCCAGGACTGCGCTTCAAACTGTAAAATGCTGCTCAGCTGGGAGACGCCGAACAATATGCCGTTCCCGATGCCCGTCGACGTCGTTATCGGCGGCAAGACGCAACGTGTCGAGATGAAAGACGGCCGGGGCAGCGTCACCTATACCGGAACACTCCCCGTTGCCGATCCGGACGGCTGGATACTGAAGGCGCAATAGGCGTCTCGCCCGATCGAGGCGTTACCCTGACCAGAATGAGATAGGGGCAGCTGTCCGCGGCTGCCCTTTTCCTTTTACCGCCTCAGCGGACAAACTCCGAAGGGTTTCAAAATTGCCCGCATCGGCCAGTTTTGGTATTTTAGAATGTTAATCGGTTATTAATAATTGTTATAAAAAGGATCTATCATAATGGCGTCAGCGACCAAAAAAATTAATACCAAGACTGCGGCAAAGGCCGTTTCACCAAACGGCAAGGCCGCCGCGGCCAAGTATCACGGCCTCGATACCGCGACACTCGTGGCGATGTACCGCACGATGTATATGTCGCGCCGCATCGACGATAAGGAGATTCAGCTCAAGGGCCAGAACAAGATATTCTTTCAGATCTCGGGTGCCGGCCACGAGGGCATTCTGGTCGCCGCCGCCCAGGCGTTAAAGCCCGGATATGATTGGTTCTTTCCGTATTACCGTGACCGTGCACTAATGCTCGGTTTGGGTATGACCGCTCAGGAGATGCTATGGTCTTCGGTCGGAGCTGAGGCGGACCCCAACTCGCACGGGCGACAGATGCCGTCGCACTGGGGCAGCCCGGAGCTGAACGTCCCGTCGCAATCGTCGTGTACGGGTTCGCAGGCACTCCACGCCGTCGGCGCCGCCGAGGCCGGCTATCGCGCCGGACTGGTCAAGGGGCTTAAGGACAAGGTCACCGGCGTCAAGGGCGACGAGGTCGTCTATTTGTCGGTCGGCGACGGCACTACCAGCGAGGGCGAATGGTGGGAGGCTCTCAATACCGCGTCAAATCTCAAGCTGCCGGTCATCTTTATGGTCGAGGACAACGGTTACGCCATCTCGACCCCGGTCGAGGTCGGCACCGCCGGCGGCAATGTCGCCAAGCTCGTCACCGGATTTCCCGGCCTCTACATTCAGGAGTGTGACGGCACCGACGTGCTCGAGAGCTATGCGACGATGCAGCGCGCGGTCGCCTATTGCCGCGAGCGCAAAGGCCCGGCGTTTGTCCACGCTAAGGTGGTCCGGCCGTATTCGCACTCGCTTTCCGACGACGAAAAGCTCTACCGCCCGGTTCACGAACTCGAGGCCGAGGTCGCTACCGATCCGATCCGCAAGTTTGCCGAGTTTTTGATGACCGAGGGTATCGCCTCGTCTGAGGAACTCGAATCGCTCAGAAACGAGGTCGACGCCGAGGTTACGGCCGCCTCCGACATCGCCATCGAAACGCCCCAGCCGGCACCCGAATCGGCGCACCGCAACGTATTTTCGCCTGACGTCGACCCGACCGACCGTCAGGTGTTTGACACCGAGGACGGGGCCGAACTCCACGGCAACGCCGGCACCATGGTCGATCTGATCAATCGCTGCCTACACGAGGAAATGAAGCGTGACGAGAGGATCGTCGTTTTCGGCGAGGACGTCGCTGACTGCTCCCGCGAGGAGTACCTCGACGAGGTCAAGGGCAAGGGCGGCGTTTTCAAGGTCACGGCCAACCTGCAGCGAAAATTTGGCTCGGCCCGAGTGTTCAACTCGCCGTTGGCTGAGGCGAACATTATCGGCAGAGCGTACGGCATGTCGCTCCGCAATCTAAAACCGGTCGTCGAGATCCAATTCTTTGACTACATCTTTCCGGCGTTTCACCAGATCCGAAACGAGGTGGCAGTGACGCGTTGGCGTTCGGACGGCGACACGAAATGCCCGATGGTCATCCGTGTACCGGTTGGCGGCTACCTGAAGGGCGGTGCGGTCTATCACTCACAGTCGGGCACGACGCTGTTTTCGCACACGCCCGGCTTGATGATCGTGTACCCGTCGAACGCGCTTGATGCCAACGGCCTGCTCCGCACGGCGATCCGCTGTGACGATCCGGTCATGTTCCTCGAGCACAAGCACCTCTACCGTCAGGTCTATAACAAATCGCAGTACCCGTCGAGCGATTTTCTGATCCCGTTCGGAAAGGCGAAAAAGGTCCGCGAGGGCAATGACGTTACCATCGTCACCTTCGGGGCACTGGTCGAGCGGTCAAATCAGGCCTGCAAACGCCTCGAAGCCCAAGGCATCACCGTCGATCTGATCGACCTGCGTACCCTCGTGCCGTACGACTGGGAAGCGATAGCCGAGTCCGTCAAAAAGACCTCACGTGTCATCGTCGCGCACGAAGACCCGGTCTCGTACGGCTACGGTGCAGAGATCGCCGCACGCATCTCCGACGAGCTCTTCGAGTACCTCGACGCCCCCGTCCGCCGCGTCGGCGCGACCGACACCTTCGTCGCCTATGCCCCGCAGGTCGAGGATTACATCCTGCCCCAGAGCGAAGACGTCGAAAAAGCCGTCAATGAGCTGATGAAGTATTAGAAAAACCTAGCTGCAGAGGGGAGCTTACTATCTGCGGTCAATTTTCTTTGAGAGTGTAAACACCGGTCGCGAGACGTTCGGCAAATCCCTCGTCGACCAGTTCATGATTTGCCTTGCCGGCCTCCCGGCGTTGCAACCCGAATTTACCCGACAGTTCGCCGCGAAAGGTCGTCCCGCACATTTTCAGATAGGTTCTGGCGAGTTCACGGACCGCGTCTTCGCGGGACATCTTGACCGCCGTTTCTTCCGGAAATCGGGCCTCGGCGAGTGTCCAGATATAGGTAAATTTTGGCACGTACACGACCTCTTGCGGCACGACCTTCATCCGACGCTGCAGTTCGTCCATCGCCCGCGTCAGGTCCTTTTTATCCTTAAAGCCGCATTCTTCGCGGAGATCGGCCGTGGCCATTTCCCATTCCTTTCGGAGGACAGCCAGAACGCGCTGCCCATCTTTTGATAAAACGCCGCTCTCGCCCTTACGCGAACAGCCCCAGATCGCGTTAAAGACGGGGATCATCCGCCGTGCCAGAAACATCGAATTACCTTTGACCAGCTTGGCGTAATAGACCTTGCCGCGGGCGATAACCTCGTCCTTCAGTACCCACGCCCGACTTGCCTCGTAGTCTTTTTGAACGGTTCGCGGCATATGCGCGTCGCGGCGGCCGCAAACGGCGACGTAAACCGATGGCAGGGCCTTGCGAACGTCGGTCAACCCGAGGCAGAGGCCGAGGTCTTCGACCATCGCCTCGACCTCTTCGGCGGTATCGACCTTTAGCGACTCCTCGCGACGCCATTTGCGGTCGCGGTACAGTTCGATCTCTTCGGACAGTTCAGGCATAAGATCTAACCGCAGATTAACGCAGAACGCACAAGATAGAAAGTAGCGCGAAAATGGCGGCCTCGCGGCCGCCATTCCGTGTAGGTCAATGATGATCCAGACCTTATTTATCCTGAGGTGGTGTTGAACGTATGGGCGATGAAGACGCGACTGTGATCGTCGAACCCTTCATCAACTGCAGGTCGTCGCGGCCCTGTATCGCGACCGATCCCGCACCGGCACCGCCGCCAATGATCGCACCGATCGCGGCACCCTTGGCCCCGCCGGCGATGACGCCGATAAGTGCACCGAGGCCGGCGCCTATGCTTCCGCGTTTCACCGATTCCTTGGTCTGACTGCCGCCCTGCGCGCTGCCTTCGCTGTCGATCTTGACCGTCTTTCCGTTATGATCCTTGATCGACTGCAGATTGGCGGCAAAATCATAGGTCTTGCCGTCGCGAAGCGTGATCTTTTCAAAGTTGAACGTCACATTTGACCGGCCCGTGACCTTGCCTGAACGCCCCACGCCGGTTATGTAGCCCTCGATGGTCGCCCCGCGAAATTCGTCGGGCGACTGGACCGTCAAACGAAATCGGTCGTTATTTTGCGACGCCTTGGTGTTGATCTCGTTCTCGAGGACGCCGGTGATGACCATTCCGTTTGGCACGATGAAATCTCCTGTTCGGCCCGGAACCGGCGAAGGCGTTCCGCCATATGTCGGGCTGCCGCCCTGATCGTTGTCCGAATATCCGCCGCCCGTATCGCCGGTACTTCCGCCGCGGTCGATCCCGAGACGCGCGACCGAGTCGGTCTTGTTATAGACGCTCTCGGCGAAGACCGTCTGATCGAGATAACCGGTGGTCACACGCCTTGAGACCTTAAGCGACTGTCCGTTGCCGGACGATGTGAAAGTGATCGTGTAGTCAGTGTCGCCGCCGAGGCTCGAAACGGTCAGCGTTTGCCCGCTGAGCGTCGCCCGCAGGCGAATGGTCTTGCCATTGCCGATCTGTTCGACCTTTTCGCGGCCGTCGGCGGTAAAGCTGACCGGCGACGCCGTGGTCGTCGCAAGGGTCACACGGTCGCCGCGGATGTCGATGGCGAGTTGGCCGGGAGCCTCGAGCTTTTCGCGCAGGTCCTCGCGGTCGTCGCTGCTTAGCTTGGCGTTGTCAAGTATGTCGTCGATGCTCTCGCTGCGGGCGAGATCGAGATCGTAGGTTCCCGATAGCCCGACGCTGAGGGTGTTTTGGCGGCCGTTATCCGGATAGTCAATGACAGGCTGTGACTCGTCCTCGTTATCCCAGGTGTTCGAAATACCGTAGTTGGCACCGATCCGATCGATCTGTTGGATCACCGCTTTCCAGCCGTCCTGAATTCGCCGGTTTTGCGACGATGTATTCAAAAAGCCGTTGATCTGGCGCGCATTCATTATTATGTCTTCGACATCGCGGCGATTTTCACGCCGCTGCTCGAAATTGCTCTGAAACTGTTTGACGCTGTCGCGGAGTGAGCGAATGTCGTCGGTCACGGCCGATACATCGCCGTTATTGTCAGAGCTGCTGCGCATCTGGTAACGGAGGTCGTATTCAAAATCGTCCAACTTCGACGAAAGGCTCCGGACCGCGTCACGTATTTCGCGGTCATTACGCTTCTGGGCCTGAGCGACGGCCGCAGTCCCAAATACAAATGTCGTGATCATTGCGATCACCGCAAACGAATTTCCGAGTCGTTTCATAATTGCCATCCTTTCTGCACTGTCGCAAATGCGCGCACACGCGCCCCTGCGCACGGTATGAAGCATTTTTCGTGCCAATGGTTGTTCAAAGGTTGCCCATTGCCCGTCCGGCACCCCATCGCCCATTCGGCGTTATGATAAAATCGCAACAGGCAGACAGGAGAATTTTATGGCAGAGGATGCATTAAAGGCGACCGTAAAGTACGCCGGAGACGAATTTTTTATCGGGACGGGTCCCAGCGGGCACGCCCAAGCTATTGATACTAAAGGTGATAGACACGCGGCACCGACCCCGATGGAGATGTTATTGGTTTCTGTGGCTGCATGCACGGCGGCCGACGTCATCTCGATCCTGCAAAAAAAGCGGCAGGATGTGACCGACTATAATGTCGAGATCACAGGCACGAGGGCGGACGATCATCCGCGCAAATATACCGCGTTCCACGTTCACCATATCGTGCATGGACGTAGTGTATCGGCGGATGCCGTTGAGCGCGCGATCGAACTCTCGGACATCAAGTATTGTTCCGTCGCCGCGACCGTACGGCCAACTGCCGAGATCACCACGAGCTACGAGGTCATTGAAGTTTGAAACAGGCAGGACGCATCTCCATCGTGGTGGCACACCGCGGCAACATTTGGGACAGTACGGGACAGCCTGATCTTCTCGGAGTGCAGTATTTACAGGGGTTTCAGCGATGTCCGGCGGGCCGCGGGGTGGCTCTTTTGGGACAAAAACGGCGTTTTTGGGACACTTTGGGGCCATTTTTGGCCGTTTTTTGCCCCGAAAAGAGCCGGTTTTGAGCCATTTTGGCCACTTTTCGGTCCGAAAACGGCTGATTTTGTTCCGTCGCGGGGCCTATAAAGTAGTCCCGAGTCCCTGTTTTCGTTCGAATGACGTTTTTGACGACTAACAATTGATAAGATCAACGAAGATGAAAGCACTAATACTCACGCTGTTTTGCGCCTTTCTATTTGTTCGCCCGGCAGACGCGCAGGTGCCGATCAACACGCTCATAAGTATCGCCATGGCCGAGGACGCTCGAAACTACGGGAAGCCGCTCGAGGATCTGATGCGCTCGCCCAACGCTGAGGTCCGCAAACGCGCGGCCCTGGCGGCCGGCCGGATCGGCGATGAGAAAGCGATCGGAGCGCTGTCAACCCTATTGGCGAGCGACCCGTCGCAGGACATTCGTGAAATGGCCGCATTTGCGATCGGCGAGATCGAATCGATCAACGGCTCAGACGCGATCCTCGCAATTCTCGATCGGGATCGGCGACCGGCCGGCACCGACCCGAATGTGATCGCACGAGCCGCCGAAGCCGCCGGTAAGATCGCCGCCGCCAACCCCAAGGACGAACGCTCGAGGACCCTTGGAAAGGCGATCCTCGCCGTGCTGAATTTCGAGCATGAAAAGCGCTCGAGGGCATTCGAAGACATCGTTCTGCTTTCGCTGACCGCGGTTTTGCGGGCACGTCCCGAAGGGGGTGCCGATTCGGTCAAGAACTTTCTGCGGATGTCAAACCCGCGTATCGTCGCCGACGCCCTAAACACTCTGACACGACTGCGGGCGACGAACGCCGGTTCGGAGGTTCGTGAACTTTTGTCGACGCACAAGGACGCGGTAGTACGGGCAAACGCTGCCCGTGTGCTGGGAGCCGCGGAGGACAAGGACTCATTTGACCTGCTGTTGTCGGCGGCAACCGGCGATCCCGATCTTCGGGTGCGTGTGGCCGCGATCCGATCGCTCGCATCGCTGAAGGACGCACGGGCGGCCGAACGCCTGATCGCACGCGGCAATGATATGCTGATACCGGTTCACGGCGACCCGGCACCGCTCCGCCCGGGGCAAAAGGTCACCGTCCTTCGGCCGATCGAAGTTTCGATCCCCAAAAATGAACTGCTTGAGATAGCGGCGACGGTCGGACGCCTTTTTACGAATACCGAAAATGGAGCCGCGATAGCATTTCTCACCAAGCTTCGGTCCAGGGACGATCATAGTTCGCCCGAAACCGAGATCGCTCTTGCACGCGTCGCGCCGAACGCCTATCTAACCATGCCAAGGCCTGAAGGCAGTTACAGGGATTTTCGGGTTGCGTCGGCTTATGGTCAGGGGCTTGCGGCGATAGCTGAGCTGAAGGATGATCTCCTTACCGCCCGGGCCGGCAAAGCACTGACCAATTTTATCGCGGATATGGCGAAGGGGGTCCGGCCGAAGGATCAGGCATCGATGATCAAGGCAATGCCGGAGTTGACCGGGGCTCTCGCCGCTCTCAAACCGGACAATTTGGACGACATTCTTGGAGGTCAGCTAACAAATGATGATGTCTTTGTCAGAGCCGCCGCTGCCGCTCTGATCGCTGACCAGCCCGCGTCAAAAGAGAATATTGAGGCTCTAAAGGCAGCGTCGATCAAGGCTCGATCGGTCGACAAGCACGACAATGACGCCAAGCTTGCGATCCTTGACGCACTCGTCAAACTCGACAGAAAGGCGGCTGTTGGAACCATTTTGACATCGCTTAATGACGATGATTATCTGGTCCGAAAAAAGGCGTTTGCCATTTTATCCGATCGGGCACTGCAGGCGGAATTTCCCGGCATTGCCGCATCGCTCGATCTGGCCCGGTCACAGAACAAGCAACTTGTTTTGCCCTACAGCCCGACCGCCGGCACCAAACTCGGCCAGATACTTAACCGCGATGCCGATTACAGGCGAGCGATCTCACGAAAGAACGGTTCTGTCAGGGCGGTCCTGACGACGGAAAAGGGAACATTCACGATCATTTTCAATCCTGAGGAAGCACCGCTGACCGTCGACAATTGGGTCAGGCTTGCCCGCTCAGGCTACTTCAACGGCCTTTTGGTGCATCGCGTAGTCCCCAATTTCGTGATGCAGGACGGTGACCCGCGGGGTGACGGCAACGGCGGTCCCGGATTATCGATCCGTTGCGAAGTGAATATGCTCGGTTACGAACGCGGTGTCGTCGGAATGGCACTTTCGGGCAAGGATACCGGTGGATCGCAGTGGTTCGTAACACATTCGCCGCAACCGCATTTGGACGGCGGCTACACTGTTTTCGGGCACGTTGATGAAAGCGGAATGAAGGTCGTCGATAACATTGCCCGCGGCGACAGGATCATCTCGGTAAAGGTTTTCGAAAACCGTACTAGTGCGGGCCCACGAACGTTATCGAAGAAGTGACAGCGTGATGGGCAAGACTCAGGATCGCGATCTGGGGTGTTCGGGAACGGATAGGTTCATCGACCGCGGTGAGCGGATCTATGACCTTGGCGAAGAGATTCTGGTCGTTTGTCCGAAATGCGCGGGCATGGCCATGGTGATCCTTGTCAGCGACGTTCCCGCTAAGCTCAATGGTCGCCTCTTTGCGCCTCGTCGTCTTGTATGCACGAAATGTCTGCATCGCGATAGTTGGTCAGGTCGTCAGGTATCTGTCGGTGGCCCTTCGGACTGGTATTTCGGCCTGCCGCTGTGGTTGACGGCGCCGTGCTGCGGCGAGGTGTTTTGGGCGTATGATCTCGAACATCTTGAGATCATCGAGAGCTATGTCGCGGCAAAACTCCGCGAGCGAACAAATAAAGGCAGAAATTCGTTTCTTAGCAAGCTGCCGAAGTGGTTAAAGTCGGCAAAGAATCGCGACGAGATCCTGAGGACGATCGGTAAACTTAAAGGGAAATTAGATGCAGGAACTTGAACATCCCAAACCGGACAGGTTATTTGGCTCATCGAGGCGACATCCGAGCCAGATCGAGATCGAAGAGGGACTCGACAATCTGTCGCACTATCTTGATGGGCTCTTTCGTGTGCCCGGCACGGGGTGGCGGTTTGGGCTTGATGCGGTCATCGGCCTGATACCGAACGTAGGCGACACGCTGACGTCGTTTGCCTCGTTTTATATCCTTTTTGCCGGTGTCCGATACGGCGTGCCAAAGATCACGCTTTTGCGCATGGCATTCAACATCGGCCTCGATTACGTCGTCGGAATGGTGCCCTTTATCGGGGATGCATTTGATTTTGTTTGGCGTGCCAATAAGCAGAATATGGACCTGATCCGCACGCGAGCCGCCGGCCACGGCGAGGGAACGACCAGCGATTATCTTTTCGTTTTCGGACTGATCGGTATTCTGATCCTCATCCTGTTGAGCTCGATATTCTTCAGTTTCTACGTGCTGGGCTGGCTGATCTGGGTCATCTCAGGCAGCTTATAAACAACAGGATCAAAAAAATGGCGCTCACCGAACTCGAAGTTCCGGGTGAGCGCCTTATTATGATTATTGCGAATTAAGCCGCGGCTCCCTGCGGAGCAAACATCTTATCAAGCGCCGTCTGAAGCACGCCGATGCCGAACTCGCCGGCCGCACGCGTCTTCAACTTTCCTTCAGCGTCAAATAGGTAATAAACCGGGACCCAGCCCTGTTCGTTCTGAAAAGCGTCCTTGAGTTTGTGCAGACTGTCGACCGCAGTCGGCTCGACGATATTGTTCGCCTCGATCGCTTCTTTTACCGTCTCAAGGTCCGTATCGGCCTCGTACCGCGGCATATGAACCGCTACCGTCTGAAGGCCGAGTTCGCCGTATTTGGCCTTGATATCATTCAAGGCAGGCATCTTGTCCTTGCAGATCCCACACGAAACCGCCCAAAAATGAACGAGTGTCGGCTTGCCTTTCACCAGCTCAGCCGTCTCTTCCTCCGTGCCGTTAAACCAATTGGTCGCCCCGTCGAGGGCCGGCATCAAATCTCCAATTCTCATTGGCATAGTGTTACTCCGTAAATTAGTTCTTAAGTCTACAGAGGCGGGACGCACCGGAGTCGATGATCAGGTCTCACAAACTCAGGTACGCCCCAAACCCCGCAACTAACTAAATTCAGACCTTCAGGTTCGAATCACCCGGCTTCCAGTCGGCCGAGCAAAGTCCGCCGGTCTGCAATCCCTGCAGCACACGAAGTGTTTCGTCCACCGAGCGTCCGATGTTCAGGTCATGGACCACCGCGTACTGAAGCACGCCGTCCGGATTGATGATATAAAGGCCGCGAAGAGCGATATTAGCTTCCTCGACCAGGATGTTGTACGCACGGGCGAGCTTGCCGCCGACGTCCGAGGCGAGCGGGTAACGAAGACCCTCGATACCATTCTTGTCCCGCGGGGTCTTGATCCACGCACGATGCGAATGGACCGAATCGGTCGAAATACCGATGACCTCGGCTCCGACGCCGTTCAGTTCGTCAAGGCGATCCGAAAAGGCAGTGAGTTCGGTCGGGCACACAAATGTGAAATCAAGCGGGTAAAACAAAAGCACCAACCACTTGCCTTTGTAGTCCGACAATTTGACGTTCTCGGCCAAGGTTTCCATATTCTTGGTCGAAGGCATGTTAAAATCCGGTGCCGGCTTGCCGACCTTGGCCAATGTGACGGTGTTTTCCGTTGCAGTTCCTACAGCTGTTGACATATTTACTATAAATCTCCTTTTTTATTAAGATCTCACCCCATAGGCACAGAGAACGCACAGAATATTTGACCTTTCAATGCGGCCGCCGTGTCTCCGGGTGATCGTTACTGATCTAAGCAATCGGGGCAAGTGCCTCGAAGTACAAATTCTAATGATTCCGGCTTAAAGTTGGAGTATTCGGCCGCCCGGTCAACCAATTCGTCGGGGTGTTCCATTTCGATGTCGGCCAACCGGCCGCACTTGATACAGAGAGCGTGGTCATGACGCGAGGTCATACGGTCAAACCGGCTTGCGCCATTACCAAACTGGATCTCGGCGATCATCCCCGAATCTTTAAGAAACCTGAGCGAGTTATAAACGGTCGCAAAGCTGATCTCGGGCATCTTCTCCTTGGCGTTCTTAAATACCTCATTTGCCGTCAGGTGCTCATCTGCCGCACGGATGACGTCCAAGATGGTCCGTCTCTGCTTGGTTAACCCCGATCGTTGAGTTGTCGTAACTTCCATACCACTCCACCTTTAGAGTTAGAATAATTCTAATATATATTTTTGTCAACATCTGATCGCATTTTTTGATCCTTGATGCAATTTTTACCTTGATCTGATCTACGAATTGAACGCCGGGCAGCGACCGCGGCGGGGCGAAGGGCAGACGGCGCATCGCGTTAATAACAAGCCCATTACCGACGGACCGGCCGTTTCACTTCTTTGCAGGAGTCGAGTCAATGAGTAGCTTTCGACGGGCCTGTACGATGAGGCCGGGTCGTTTTGACATCACGTCGATGACGCGTTCGGCGATGCCGCGGGATTCGACGACCGGGATCTTCGGCATATAGGTGACGACGTACGAAGCGTCGATCATACGGGCGACGAGCGGCGCTTTCAGTTCCATCTCGTCGGGCGACAGCGGCAGGATGAATTCACCGTTCGTATTTTCCGCAAGGAGTTCGAGCCGCTCCTGGGCGTCTTCGAGGTCGGCCTTGCGCGACTTCATCCGCTTGATGAGCGTACGGTCGAGGCTGATGGTCTTGGCGCGCGGGGCGGTGGCGACATCGCGGACGCCATTTGGCAAGCCGGCTGCGACCTCGTCGGGCATTGCCTTGGGCGGCGGCGAATTCGATATCCCCTTGGTCCGCGGTTCGATATCGCCCGACTCCATAAGGGTATAGCTGAGCACATGGACGCTGATGTCGGTGGTGAGCAACCGCTGAAATGCGTCAAACTTGGCCGACGAGCGTCCCTGGCTGTCGGTGCCGTCGGTGATGAGGACGAGGTGCCGATTTTCGATCGGTGCGCGGAGCATAAAATCCGTCGCCATCGTGATCGCGTCGACAAAGGCCGACCGCCGGCCGAAGCTGGTCTTACGGGCGATGGCGGCCAGTGTCTGCGAGCGGTCGGTGGTCCATTCGTCGACGATCTCGGGCCGGTCGCTGTACTGCATAACGGCGACCGAGTCACCCGGGGCGAGCGCAAGCGCGACGGCGCGGGCGACGGCGCGCGTTTTGTCGAGGCTTTTGACCGAGCGGAGCTCGCCGCCGGTGTCCAGGACGATCAGCACGTTGGCCGGCAGACGCCGGACGCTGGTCGGCTGGTGCAGGCGGTCGTTCTCGGTGATGACGAGGTCATCTGCCGTCACGCCGCTATAGAATTTGCCGTTTTCGTCAAAGGCGAGCACGTTGAGCTTGATCTCCTCGGTCGAGACACGCACGGTGTCGTCGGCGGGCGTCGGAGTGGGTGTTTGCTGCACACGGCCGCTCTGTGCGGTTGCGGCGGCCGACAGCGCAAGCATAAGAGCGGCGGCGGCGGCCGAGCGGGCGATGATCGTGGCTAGAGCGCGTTTCATTACGGGGTTTGATGCCCAAAGGCCGCAAATCTTTGCACCGCGGCGGCCTAGAGCCTGGGAAACTCCTCGACAAAATCGAGCAGGTTGCCGACATAGTCGCCAAATCGCGGGCAGGTGATGCCGTGCGCTTTCAACAGCTCGTCGGCGACGCTGGTGTCGTACATCTGCGAAATGAAAAAGTACGGCACGCCGGCGTGCGGCAGCCCGGACAGCGGCGGCGAGATGCGCGTCGACAGAAACCACTCGACCAGTTTCGGCGGCGGGCCAAACTCCGAACGGCGGCCGGTCAGGTCGCGGGCGATCACGTCAAAAAGCTCGGCGGTCGTCAGCGGCGACGGGTCGGCAATGGCGACGGTCTTGCCGATGGCGGCCTTGTCGCGGGCGAGGGCGGCGATCGCCTCGACCACAAAATCGACCGGCACGAGGTTGAGCCGCACCTTGTCATTGCCGACATTGACGAGCCGCAGCAGCCAGGGCGCCTTGCGCAGATACTGGATCAGGTAATAGATGCCGTCGTACTTGACGGTCTCGCCGGTGACCGAGTCGCCGACGACCACCGACGGGCGAAAGATGGTGACCGGCAGATCGGCCTTGAGCCGGTCGGTCTCGACCTCGGCCAGGTACTTGGTCTCCTCGTAAAAATTGCGAAATCCGGCGTCGTGTTCGAGCTCGGTCTCGAGGATGCGGCCCTCACGCCGGCCGGCGACGTAGCAGGTCGAAATATAGTTGTAGCGGCGGAGGTTTTTGACCGAGCGGACAAAGGCGTTGACGTTTCGCGTGCCCTCGAGATTGACGGCAAATGCGGGTTCGCGATCGACGGCGAGGTCGTACACCGCCGCCAGGTGAAACACGTCGGTCGTTTCAAACAGTATGGTCTCGAGGTCCGCCGGGTCGATGCCGAGGTCGGGTTTGGTAATATCGCCCTCGACTATCACAAAGCTCTCAAGCGGGACGCCCGTTTCCTCAGCGATCTCCTCGACGTCGGCCATCGCCTGTTCGACAAACTGCGGCTGGACGAGCAGATAAAACTGCGTCTCAGACCGCGCGAGCCGCGCCACCAAACGCCCGGCGATAAAGCCCGGAAACCCCGTGATAAAGATCGACTCTCGGTACAGCATCTGTTTCTATGATAGCAAATCGGGGAG
>CALDGX010000203.1 GCA_937941715.1 uncultured Chloracidobacterium sp.
ATCGCAATCCTGAGGCATTTGAAGAGAGGTATTTGGAGTCGAGGTAGAGTATGAAACGCAATCAGAACATCCCAAACTTGTTGCAGTCGGTTCTTGGTGTACTTTTGTTTAGCTTGGCGAGTACGCTGATTTCGTCGGCACAGAACGTGCGCAATACCGACTACAGCCCGGATCAGGCTCTTAAGAGCAATGCCCGCGTCAACCCTTCAACCCTCGCAATGGAACTTTCTTTGCCGCTCGGAGGTTATCCGGGCCGAGCGGGCAACGGCATCCCGATCTCGCTGAGCTATTCCTCAAAGGCCTGGGAGTTCAAGAACCTTGCCGTGTGGGAATCGGACATCGGACAGACCATAAACGGTATCCAACCGCAGTTTGCCAAGCGTTCGGCCGGAGGCTGGACATCGAGTCTCGGGACGCCGCGGATCGACTACAAATACGAGATCTACCAGGGCAGCAGCCAGAATGTGTTGTACGAAGGACAGATATTTGCCCCGGCACCGTGGGAGAATCCACCCGATGACCCGCTCTATTACATCAAGCGGCTGCAGGTAATGATGCCTGACGGTTCGAGCCATGAGCTTCGTGCAAGCGATTCGCCGATATACTGCGGCTCGATCAACGGCGGCACGTCGGGGATCGATCAGACGGGAACATTCCTATCGGTCGACGGTTCAAAGATGCGGCTTGAGGCGGGCCAATCGTCAAGTACACTATATCTTCCCGACGGATCGCGTTACCTTTTCGGCGAAAACCCGGGAGGAACAGCCGGCAATGCGGCCCACACATTCATCGACCGACACGGTAATAGGATGACGTACAATGCGTCCGGCCGATATTGGACCGATACCCTCGGGCGGGTCATCTACGATCCGGTAGCGTTCAACTGGAACGGCGTTCAGAATCAGGCGGAAGGAATTGAAACAAAGCACTTCCCGGGCCTTGGCGAAGATACCTATGACGTTAGTTTTACGTGGAGATATCTGAAAGACCCGAATAACGTCGAGCACGCCCTCGAAAACCCAAGTGACGCCCTGCATAAGCTCAGCAATAGATACTGCAATGGAAATGAGGTCGGGACAGTTTCCGGGGCGACGCTGTTTTCGGGAGCCGACACATACACAAAGGTCTGCGGCGGCACGACATCCTCGGGCATCGAGTTCAATCCGATCCTTTTGACAAAGGTCACATTGCCCAACGGTCAGTACTATCAATTCAATTACAATGTATATGGCGAGATAACAAAGATCGTCTATCCGACCGGAGCATATGAAAGGTTCGCCTATAGTGTGATACCGCCCGTTCAGGTTGGCAATCCGGTCTACGACATGGCCAACCGTGGAGTCACAGAGCGTTGGGTCAGTCCGACAGGGAACGGCGGCGACGAACTTCACTGGACATACGAGGCCAGTCGCGGCACTCTTCAGTCACCGACCGCCTACATGGTGAAAGTAACGGCACCTGATACGTCTTACACGGTGCAGTATATCGAGGACGAACCTGACGCCAACAGTTCGAGGCCCTACGGTTACAGTGATGCCAAGACCGGACGATCGTATGAAGACCGCGTTTATGACAGTTCGTCGAGCCACAACCTCATCCGCAAAAATCTGACTGAGTACACGACTACCGGTGCTCTCGCGGGAGGCTTTGCTGAGGCGACACGCGACATGCGTCCGGCCAAGCAGGTCTCGATCATCTTCGAGCCCGGCGACAGCTATGCTTTGGCATCAATGACCGAAACGGTCTATGACTCATCGGGGAATAGCGACCCGGCGTATTTTTCGTCTCTTAACGCGAAACAGACTAAGAAATACGACTATGTCGTTGTCAGTGCTTCAACCGCGGTAACCGCGGACATTTCAACAGCTATCGGGTGGTTTTCGAGTGCGACCCCGGCCGTCGTGACCGAAATGGACTATCTGTACGACTCGAACTACAAAGCCCGCAACATTGCCGGCCTCGTAAGCGAAACAAGGGTCAAGGACTCCGCGGGTAACGTCAAGGCCAAGTCCCAAATAACTTACGACGGGGCAAGTCTGTTGGACGAGTCGGAATCGACGCGTTGGGAAAACCCGTCAACGAACTATCGCGGTCTGGTGACAAAGACACGTTCCTGGTACGACATAGCAAATAACCTGTATATTGACACGCAGGCACAGTATGACCTGATGGGCAATGTGAGATATTCATGGGATGGCAAAGGCAATCTTTCGCAGGTCGAATATTCCTCGACTTACGATCACGCGTATCCGACCAAGACCATTTCGCCGATTCCTGACACTAATGGAACATATGGCCTAGATGTAGAACTTGAGACCACAACGACATACGATCTAAACACCGCCCTGCCGTTGACCGTCACGGATCCGAATGGAGCAGTGACCTCAATGGAATACGACGACCCGCTGCTGCGTCCGACAAAGGTCACGACCGGATACGGAACCGCACTCGCGGCTGAAACGGTCACAGAATACGGAACAGGCACGAATGCGTCCACGCGTTGGGTAAAGGTCAGATCGCAGATCGATGCGACGAACTGGAAAGAAGCCATCTCATGGTTTGACGCTCTTGGACGAGGTATAAGGACGCAGAACATTGATCCCGAATCGGGCGATGTGTTTACGCTGACCTGTTATGACGATATGGGCCGTATTTCAAAGACGTCAAATCCGTTTCGCGGCTATTCGAGTACCACACACAACTGCGCGACCACTAACGGCACATCTGACATCTATTGGACATCCAACACATTTGACTCAGCCGGACGCCCCTGGAAAGTGACGGCCCCGGACGGAGCCGAAGTTGAGACGACCTATGGACTGGCATCAACGAGCGGTTATCTGCTTGGCTCAGTCGTCACCGTCGAAGATCAAGCCGGAAAGCTGCGCCGCAGCATAACGAACGCTCTCGGCCAACTGAAACGCGTTGACGAACCAAACGGCAGCAACGCGCTTGGAGCTCTGACGGCACCAAATCAAGACACAACTTACGCTTACGATCTTCTCAATAACCTTACGGCTGTTACTCAGGGTGCTCAGACCCGTACCTTTACATACGACGCACTATCGCGTCTGAAAACGGCTGTTAATCCCGAAAGCGGAACGATAAATTACACGTATGACGAAAATAATAATCTTGTATCAAAAGTCGATGCGCGGAGCATTACAACGACATACGCCTATGACCGTTTGAATCGTGTGACTCAACGTACTTACACCAATGAGCCGAGCGGTTCGGATACGCCTGATGTT
>CALDGX010000204.1 GCA_937941715.1 uncultured Chloracidobacterium sp.
ATCACCGATATCGGTGCCGCGCATCCCAACACATACAAACTGACGCTTTCGAACGAACGTGAAACGCACCGCCTGACCGCGATCTCGACCGGCGGCGGCATGATCGAGGTCATCGAGATCGACGGTGCGGCCGTTTCGATAGCGGGCGGGCAATTTGTGACGCTTGTCTATTGCGATCAGCCATCTGAGGTGGTTGCCGCGGCCGAATCGCGCCCAGAGTTTTACGAGGTCGCCGTACGAGCGGGTGACCGTACTTATGTAGAGATCAGATCCGGGGCATTTCCGGATGACGGTTTTTTGAGCGAACTCGCGGCAAAGAGCGGCGTCGGGGTTATTCGCAAACTGGCGCCAGTTCTGCCCGTTTTGACCGGACGCGACGTCAGCGTTCCTTTCATAACGTGCGAAGAGATGCTTGCGTACAACGAGGGCAAAGGCCTCGAATTATGGGAACTTGCCGTTCATTATGAAGCCGCTCGCGGCGGCATCTCAAATGGTGAGGTCTTCGAGAAAATGCGTTCGATCGTGCGAATAATGGAAGCCGCCGTCAAGACCGGCCTGAGCGGGACCGAGTACGCCGACCGCATTCTCGGCAGCCAGTCGGTCAAGTTCATGGAGCAGCTCGATGGCGATCGGCTGATCGCGGGTAACGTCAACAACACCGTCATTATGTACGTTTCGGCGGTAATGGAGGTCAAAAGCTCGATGGGCGTGATCGTCGCTGCTCCGACCGCCGGGTCGTGCGGCGCCTTGCCCGGTGCGGTGCTCGGTACGGCTCATACGCTCGGGCTGCCGGAGGACGATATCGTTAGGGCGATGCTCGCGGCCAGTATTATCGGCGTTTTCATCACCGCCCACGCCACCTTTGCGGCCGAGGTCGGCGGCTGTATGGCTGAGACCGGTGCCGGTGCCGGGATGGCCGCCGCGGCTCTCGTCGGGCTCGCCGGCGGTTCACTAGAGCAATCGTTAGGGGCGGCGTCATTAGCTTTGCAAAATTCGTTGGGATTAATCTGTGACCCGATCGGCAACCGTGTCGAGGCTCCATGCCTCGGCCGCAACGTGCTGGCCGCGACCAACGCCATCTCATGTGCCAATATGGCGATCGCCGGTTATGACCATCTCATCCCGCTCGATGAGGTCATCGGCGCAATGAAAGAGGTCGGCGACCGGATACATCACACCCTCAGGTGCACGAATCTCGGCGGCCTCTCGATCACGAGAACCGCAAAAAAGATCGAAGCCGAACTGGGCCAAACCCCGAAAACGTTGTTCAAAATTTGTTGATCTTCCGCTCGGGCGCCTATTTTAACCATTGGGCCTGAAAGTGTCGTATTATGAGGTTCTGAATGATTATTTTCGCCTTCATTCTTGCCTTGTCTGGTCTGTTTGCCTCCTTGGCGGGGCAGCCGCAAACCGGTTTACGAGTCGAACAGGTGTCTCAAACAAACTGGGACGTTCGATCGGGCCTCGCCTACGTTCGCGTACCGGGAACCAATCTCGGAGCGGTCTCATTTGCGGTGCTGGACGAAAATCGGATCGCGTACCTGTGCAATTCGACAAATGAGATCGTCGTTGTCGATCGGGCAAGCGGCGAGGCCGTTACGCGGTTCTTCGTAGAGCCGGCACCGCGCGATTTCGCCTTTAGTGATGGCCACTTTTTTGTGCTGTCCGACGACAGCGTTTTGCGTTACGACGAGGCCGGAAAGAGCTCCGGCAAATTCGCATTTCCGCATACTTATCGTGGAGTTGAACGCCTCGAGAGATTCGGCAACGCGACCTATCTACTGCTCCCGTCCGGCAACAGCGTGATGATCGAATCCGACGGCCGATCGCTTCTGGCGGACGAAACCGAAGGGTGGATATCGGCGTCCGGACGCCGTGTCGAAACACGGTTAGGCCGAAACGGCGACTATCGCGTTCGGGTCTTCGAAAGTGACGGCAGTAGCCGGGAAGCGCATTTTTCTGCGGAGGGAAAAGTTGCCGGCGTGTTTGCAGTCGGCTCGACCAGCGAACGATTGATCCTGGATGTTCAGACGTTTCGCTCAGAGGCTCCGGTTTCGGTCGAGCGAACCCTCGTCGTGATCCGCCTGGACGCCGACGGTATAGGGCCGATCATCGCTAAAACGCGTCTGCCTGACTGCTATTTTGTACATACGAACCGTGACCTGACGCTTAGTGAAAGCGGTGCCGTATTCAATATGGTGACATCACCTGACGGCACGTTTGTCTTTGCTTTAACTGAGACCTCGGCAGCCGCAGGACGCGAATATCCGCCCCGGGTCGCTGACGCCGGATATCACTATAACGACCATCTCCTTCGTGTGGACAGCGGCTTCAACGCGGATTCGGGCGGCGCTCCGCCGGATCTCGCCCCGATAACCAGAGAACAGATCATCAGCAATGCCGTGCCGTACACGACCAAGACGTGGACGGCATCCGGCACTAACATCTGGACCGGCGTCAGTTGCGGCGGAAAGACAGTACAAACCCCCGCCTGGGTCCAGATCGGCACGAATACGTCGATGCCATATTGCTGGGGCGGCTGGACATCCGTTTCGGCGATCCAGGGTTATCTCGATCTGGGCAGATCGGCCGGTGACAATAACACCGTGACCGCGTTCGGAGCCGAGCCCTCATGCGCGGTAGGGCTCGATTGTTCCGGATTTGTTTCGCGGGCGTGGGCATTGAGTGCAAAACAATCGACCACGTCGTTGCCAAACATCTCGACGTCGAGGCCGCTTTCGGCCACCGAGCCCGGCGACATCCTGAATATTGCCGGCGATCATACAAGACTCGTCGAAACCAACTACGGCAACGGCAATTACCGGGTCATCGAGTCGTCCGGGGCCGATTGGCGAACCTCGTATCGCACATATACGGCAGCCCAGCTCGCGTCGTACGATCCGCGATATTACAACGATCTGACGGTCACGGCTCCCGGTTCATTCTCATTGACTCTGACACCGGAATGCAGCGGATCGTCGAGCCGCATCAGGCTAAACTGGACCGCCTCGGCCGGTGCCACTGCCTACGACGTCTACCGCAACGGAAATTTGTATTTCAGCGGCATCACCGGCACACAATTTGTCAATAGCGGCAACATAACCGTCGGTGCGACATACAGCTATTTTGTCAGGGCACGAAACTCCATCGGCAACACAGATACTGATACGCAGGCCGCCGTTGCTCCTAATTGCAGCCCGTTACCGGCTGCGCCGAGGTTTTTTGATTTTGACGGCGACGGCAAGACGGACATTTCGATCTTTCGTCCGGGCCCCGGTGAATGGTGGTATTTAAGGAGCAGCGACGGCACGAACGCTGCGGCGCAATTCGGCACGTCGTCCGACATTATTACTCCGGCTGACCTCACTGGTGATGGCAAGACGGATATCGCATTTTTCCGGCCGGCGACGGGATTTTGGTATGTTCTGAGGAGTGAAGACCTCTCGTTCTATGCGTTTCCGTTCGGCACGAACGGCGATGTTCCCGTGCCGGCAGATTACGATGCTGACGGCAGGGCAGACGCGGCTGTGTACCGGCCATCGACCTCGACGTGGTACATCATTAACTCCGGCGGCGGCACAGTGATAACGGCATTTGGTTTGGCCGGCGATGTCCCGGTTGCGGCCGATTACGATGGCGACGGCAAAGCCGATGTCGCGATCTTTCGCCCAAGTTCGGGCGAGTGGTGGCTTAACCGCAGCACCGCCGGGTTGATCGCCTACCGTTTCGGCCAGAGCGGCGATCGGACGACTGCCGGTGATCTAACGGGCGACGGCAAAGCGGATGTGGCATTCTGGCGGCCTTCGACAGGCGAATGGTACGCCCTTCGCAGCGAAAACTCGACATTTTACGCATTCCCGTTCGGCACGAATGGTGACACTCCCGCGCCCGGCGACTATGACGGCGACGGCAAAATGGATGCCGCTGTCTTTCGCCCGTCAACCTCGACCTGGTACGCCAACCGCTCGACCGCGGGCGTCCTGATCCAGCAATTCGGACAAACCGGCGACCTCGCCATACCTGGCTCATTCGTCCGCTGATCGCCCGACTGACCCCTCCAATGAGCCAAACAAACAAATACGGGCACCTTAGTGGTGCCCGTAACTTGTTGATATAATTGGCTCCGCAGGTAAGACTCGAACTTACAACCCTTCGGTTAACAGCCGAATGCTCTGCCATTGAGCTACTGCGGAATATGGCACGCCTCAAATCTTGTTTGGGGCGAACATAAAGATTAGGAATTTCGCCGCCTTTTGTCAAGAGCCATCGGCGGGCCTTGCTATCTTCGCCGAGATACCACTAGAATACCCGCAAATGGCGACGAAAGAACTTAAGACCAAGGCAAACGACGGCAGTGTCGCGGATTTTATCAACTCGGTCGAAAACGACGTAAGGCGGGCCGATGGTTTCACGGTGCTTGAGATGTTCGAACGCGTGACGGGCGAAAAGGGCCGGATGTGGGGCCCGGCGATCATTGGTTTCGGCGACCGCATTTACCGGTACCCCGACGGCCGTGAGATGGACTGGATGGTCACCGGTTTTTCGCCTCGCAAGCAAAACCTGACGCTATACGTGATCTGTTCGTCGCCCGGTCAACCCGCTTTGCTCGCCAAGCTCGGCAAGCATAAGACGAGCAAAGCCTGCCTGTATATCAATAAGCTCGCGGACGTCGATCTCAACGTTCTCGAAGAGATCATCGCCGACGCCCACGAATACACCAAGAACGGGCACGGGGACGAAAGCTGCTAGAGCCGCCTATCGTCCGCCGATCAGCCTTTTGATCTCGGCCGCCTCACGATCCACACCGTCACCGATGTCCTCGGGCCGGCGTTTTACCAATATGTCGGGGATCACGCTCTGATCGGGCCGGGCTTTGAGTGGCGCCTGAAAATAGAGCGGAATATCGACCTCGATCTTTGAATTGGGCAGCGACAAGAAAAGGTAGTTTCCGCCATTTATCCCCTGCCGGTTGCCGCCGGTCGGCTGTCCGACGATCGTGGCCAGGCGGTTTTCCTGCACATAATCGAGAAACTGAAATGTCGCCGAAGCGTTGGCGGCGTCGGCGATCATATACGTTCTTCCCACAAAGCGATCGGCGTACGGCACGACCGCCGGATAGCTCTCGCGACCGGTTATTTCAAAATAGTCGCTGTCAAAGTTTTTGTACATTGCCTGCGGAACGCCGTACCTGACCGCTGCCAGGATGCCGTCGTCATACGTACTGACGTACTTTGCGAGATCGGGCTGTGCCGCCACGTTTCGGACCAGACGCCGGCTTTCAGCGTATGGGCCGAGCTTTTCCTTCGCAAGGTATCGGGCAAGTTCAAAACCCGGGTCCATATCGCCGCCGCCGTTACCGCGGACATCGATGATCAGGTTCTTGACGTTCCTTGCCCGCAGCTCGGCAAAAGACCCTGCCAGAAACTCCTTGAATTTTACTGTCTTGAGCCGCCAGGTGATAAAGTTATCGATCTTCAGATAGCCGGTCGCACCGTCCCGGATCTCAAATCGCCAGCCGTCGTCAAAGGTCGGCGGCGGGCCGTAACGCCGAGCCATCTCCTCTGTCCTTTCAGCCTTGGTCATGGCGAGCACGGCAAATTTTGTCGGCTTTTTGGTCGCGTGATCGACCGCTTCGATCTCGTAGGCACCGTCCTTGATCGGAAACATCAGCGGGTAGTACATATCAAAAAGGGCGTATCTCTCCGCTTCGCCGCGGACGAGCCCGATCGAATCGATCCGGTGTTCGAGCGTACTCGTTCCGTCGCCTCGCGTCACCGTTAATAGCCGGGCGATCACCTCGCTCACTGCCACGCCATTGATCCGCGTTATCTCGCTTCCCGCGGCGATCTTCTTCGACGATGCATTGGCCGTAATGATGATCCGCCCGTCAACGATCTGAAAATAGAACGGCAGATAGGTTCGCCCTTCGAAGAGCCTCGCCCTTACTTTTGCATCCTGATTCAGCGGATTGGCGTACGTGTGGCCGCAACGCAATTTGTTCAGCACCTGAGCGACCATTACCAGGAACTCGCCCTCGCTCGCGGGTTCCGTCAGCTTCGCCTCGATCATCGCAAACTCGCGATCGAGGCCGGCGGGTGTTATGTAGCGGTAAACACCCGGATGCAGCGCCGTCAGCGCCCGGCGCAGTACGGCCGCGTCCGTCTTCATCTGTTCGGGCGAAAGTATGGCCGGCGGCGCGTTGTCGCCGAAGACGCGTTTGAGCGTATAGACGTTGCGAAACGTCCACGGCGAGCGCGTTTCTTTGAGTATGGTCAACGTGTCTCTGGTGTACGTGATCGTTTTGCGGGTCGGTTCGACGGTATTGCCGTCCTGTGCGGCGCCGATCAGTACGATCTTGCCGGCGGCGGCCGATTCGATCGAATATTGCGTGCCGTCGTCATTAAACCTGCCCGCGGCAGTGTCGATGGACTCGGTGCTTTTTGAACGGTAGATCTTGCCAAAATCATCGTATACCGTCGAGACCGTCGCCGAACGCCCGTCGGCAGAGGGTTCGATCGTGATGATCGTTTTCATCGTTACGCGCTCGTTCGACTTATAATCGCGATATTCGAGCGTACCCTGCCAGCGGCCCGCGGCCGCCTGAAAGTATGTTTCGGTCTGGGCCGAGATATTAAAACTGAAAATGACTATCGCGGCTGCCGCCGCCCCAATTAACCTCTGCATTTGTTTCCCCTTAAAAAATTGGTCTGTGTGAAGCTGACCCGAGATTAATCTTTGCGCCGATCGGCAATCGCCTCAAATTACGATCTGAGCCGAGATTGTTGTGATTTGAGCCGTAAATTATGATCTAAGACTAGGCGGAGGTGAGGTCTTCCTGATATTCCCTGGGTGTGCGGCCGGTAAACTTCTTAAAAGCACGGTTAAAGGTCGCTTTTGAATTAAAGCCGCTCTCAAATGCGATGGCGAGCATGGTCTCGTCGTCCGTCGCCCTCAGTCTGGACTTGACCTCGTTGATCCGGTATTCGTTGATAAAATCGTTAAAGTTCTTTTCAAAACCCTTGTTGATCAGGTGTGAGAGCACGGTCGAATTGACCCCAACCGCCCTCGTCAGGTCGGTTAGCGTGAGCGACGGGTCGAGGTACGGCCGCTCATCGCTCATCACTGTCAGCAATCTTGACCTGAGACGCTCCATTTCAGCGTCCGAGAGTAGTTGACGCCGCGATTCGTCAGCGGCGTCGGGTTTGTCGCCAAATGTCAACTCGATCGTCCTCGAACGCAGATAACCGGCGACCGCCAGATAGTACGTCCCGAGAGCAAGCACGATCTCAAAATAGAAATATTGGATGTACGAGAGCCTGACGATAAAGCTGTTGGCAAAGTCGAACAGGGCACCGAGCACAATGACCGCGGTGAACAGATAGAGAAAATTCCGCAACCAATCGAACTTGATCTTTTCCGTGTCCGAAAAGTTCGCGTCCAGCCACACGCGGTATTTGCGATAGTGACGGATCGCCAGATAGAGAAACGTGAGATTCCACACCGCTTCGGTGACAAAAATGGCCGCCCCGAAGGCGTCGCCGTAATTATCGTCAAACCACGATTTCCACTCCACACTGTGGCTGAACAGAAACAGGCGGTACATCAGATAGACGATCGTCGGCACGAAGAGCAGCAGGTCGCGACGCGTCATTCGGTGCCGCGAATCGGTCAGGTTCACCGTGTAGAACCATACACAGAGACCGTAGCTGTAGGCGATCGAAAACGGAAAGTACGTCAGCCACTGATTGTTGTCATAGACGTTGGCAAACCCGATAAGCGGCGTTATCAGGCTCGAGCACAGCAGAACGATCAGCACCGCCAGCCAAAGGTCCGCTCGTGACCTCTGCCGCAACCCGCGGATGGTCAGCAGACCGGCAAATATCAGCCCCTGCAGGATGCAGATAAATACGAGAATGCTTCTGAAGTTTAGAAAGTCTATTTCCACAATATGCGGCGGCCGTCCCAACCTGACTACTTCGTTGAAATTCTAAACGAAGTTTCATTTTACGGCGAAAAGTAAATGACCCGATGCCGCCGCCGCCCGCCCGCCGGCCCGCGTCCTGACAATCGCCGACAACAAACGTATAATGGCTTTTTATAGTCATTACGGAGTAACCCGCTTGAATCACGAAACTATCATCATCCTCGATTTTGGCTCGCAATATACACAGCTGATCGCCAGGCGCGTGCGCGAGCAGGGCGTCTATTGCGAGATCCATCCGTTTCACCTGTCGGCCGAGGCGATCATGGCCAAACGTCCGAAAGGCGTGATACTGTCCGGCGGCCCGTCGAGCGTGACCGACGATGACGCGCCGCGGGTGGCAGCTGATTTTTATGACCGGATCGACGTCCCGATACTGGGTATCTGTTATGGAATGCAGCTCGTCGCCGTCGACCTCGGCGGTACCAGCGAGCCGGCCGCCAGACGCGAGTACGGCGCGGCGACGCTCAAGGTGCTGAGCGGCAAGACCGCTCTGTTCAACGAGCTTCCCTTCAATCTCGACGTGTGGATGAGTCACGGCGACCACGTCACCAAATTGCCCGACGGGTTTGCGACAACGGCGACGACCGGCGACGTTATCACCGCCATCGAGAACGACGAACGCTCGATCTACTGCGTCCAGTTTCACCCCGAGGTTTCGCACACGCCGCTTGGCAAAGAGATCATTCGCAATTTCGTTTTTAACGTCTGCGGCTGTCGGGGCGATTGGACGCCGGCACAGTTTATTAAAGAGGAGATCGAGCGCATTCGCCAGATCGTCGGCCCGTCGGGCAATGTCGTCTGCGGCCTTTCTGGGGGCGTCGACTCGACGGTTGCGGCCGTACTCGTCCACGAGGCGATCGGCGATCGGCAGACCTGCATTTTCGTCAACAGCGGCCTGCTCCGGGCCGATGAGTTTGAAAACACGCTCGAGATGTACAAGGACAACCTTCATCTCAACGTCGTCGGCGTCGACGCGTCGGCCGAGTTTTACGCGGCACTTGACGGCGTTTCGGACCCCGAGCTCAAGCGCAAGGCGATCGGGCGGACCTTCATCGAGACCTTTGACCGCGAGGCGAAGCGAATCGGCGACGTCAAATTCCTCGTCCAGGGCACGCTATACCCGGATGTCATCGAGTCGGTCTCGATCCGCGGCTCGTCTGTTACGATCAAAACGCATCACAACGTCGGCGGCCTGCCCGATAAGATGAACCTTGAGCTGATCGAGCCGCTTCGCGAGCTTTTCAAGGACGAGGTGCGTCTGATCGGCAGGGATCTCGGCATTCCGGCCAAGCTCATCGAAAGGCATCCTTTCCCGGGACCGGGACTCGCCGTCCGGATCCTCGGCGATATCACCACCGAAAAGGTCGAATTGCTGCAAAAGGCCGACCGCATCTTCATCGAGGAACTTCATAATTTTGGCGTCTATAATGACGTGTGGCAGGCATTTGCCGTGCTCCTGCCGATCCAATCGGTTGGCGTGATGGGCGATTTTCGAACCTACGAGCGGACCGTCGCCCTGCGCGCCGTCACCTCGACCGACGGTATGACGGCCGACTGGGCGCGTGTCTCGCACGACCTGCTCGCAAAGGTGTCGTCACGTATCACCAGTGAGATCCGCGGCATCAACCGCGTCGTTTACGACATCACCTCAAAACCGCCGGGAACGATCGAGTGGGAATAACCAAACCACAGGCGGATGACGTCGATATCCCGAGTATCTGCGTCGTCCGCTTTTTTACCGCCGCCGCCGTTGGACACGCCCGTTAATCCCGAATAATATTGGAAAGTCTTTTCTTTACCTTAAAATTCGGAGTCATCTAAATGACCAACTTCAACTGGCTTCTGGACGGAAGCATTGTCGGGCTTTATCTGCTTGTGACAATGGCGGCGGGCCTTTACGTGCGTAAGTACGTGGGCAAGGTCGACGATTTTCTGGTCGCGGGCCGCGAGATGAATGTCTATCTCGGTATCGCCTCGCTCGCGGCGACCGAGTTTGGCATCGTCACCTGTATGTACACGGCCGAGGCCGGTTATAAATATGGTTTTGCCGGTGCGACGCCCGGCCTTGCGATGGCTGCGTCGATGCTCGTCATCGGTTACACGGGTTTCTGCATCAAGCCGCTGCGTGATTCGGGCGTGATAACCATTCCGCAGTTGATCGAGCAAAAGTTCGGACCGCGTGTCCGCTGGGCGGCCGGCGTGGTGATCGTACTCGGCGGCCTGCTGAACATGGGCGTCTTCCTTCGGATCGGCGGACAGTTTCTGGTCACGATCGTCGGGCTGAAAGTGACGTCGTTCAACCTGTTCGGCTTTCAGGTCGGCTACCTCGAGGCGATGATGACCGTCCTGCTCGTCGGCGTTGCGACGTACACGATCCTTGGCGGAATGCTGTCGGTGCTGATCACCGATTTCCTGCAGTTCATTGTAATGAGCGTGGGCCTGATCGCGGTCACCGTACTGGTGCTGGTCAACGTCGGCTGGGAAAAGATAGTGACGACGGTCGAGACAAATTACGGTGCCGGCGGCTTTAACCCCTTTGTCCATCCCGATCTGGGGTGGCAATACGTCGTCTTTCAGATACTGCTCAACTTTGCCGCCGTGCTCACGTGGCAGACCACGATCGCCCGTGTGCTGGCCGCCAAGGATTCGCGCACCGGACAGCAGATCTATATGCGGACGAGCTTCTTTTTCGTCTGCCGCTTTCTGATCCCCGGCATTTGGGGCATCGCCGCACTGGCGACGCTCGGCAAGATGACCAATTCGCTCGACGCGATGCCGACCTTTCTCGCGACATTTGTACCCATCGGGCTGATGGGACTATGTATCGCGGCAATGCTCGCGGCCGATATGTCGACCGACTCGAGCTATATGCTCTCGTGGGGCAGCGTGATCTATAACGACATCATGGCGCCGTTTCGCAAGACGCCCTGGTCTGAGAAAAAGGGCATTTTCGTCAACCGCACGATAGTCGCGGCGATCGGCGTCTTTCTGCTCTTTTACGGGCTCTGGTATCCGCTGGAGGGCGACGTCTGGACCTATCTGGGCATAACGGGAACGATCTACCTCGCCTGTATATCGGTCCTCCTGATCTCAAGCTGTTACTGGAAAAGGGCCAACAGCTGGGGAGCGACCGCCGCGATCATCGTGTCCGCGCTCATACCCGCGGCGTTCCTTGTGCTCGAAAAAACGCCGTCGACACGGGAATTTGCCAAGGCCGTCGGGCCGTACTATTCAGGCATTGCCGCGTATGCCGGGGCGGCCGCGGCGATGATCATTTTTTCGCTGCTTAAACCGAAAGGAGGGCAAGAAGTATGAGGTATTTTTGGTTGATCCTGACGGTGGCCGCGGTCGTGTGGTACACATTTGTGACCGCGTATGTCGCATTCAAGGGCGTGACCGACATCCGGGAAATGCTCAAGAAACTAGCCGACAAAAAGTGATCCGGGCGCCTCGGCCCGCGACGGCCGCGTGACGAAGAAATCGCTCGCCGCCGTGTGTTCCGGGTATCGCTCGAGATAATGCCGCCGCCATTCTCCACAAAAGCGGTCAGCGTCCCGCGTCGGCACCAGAGCGTAAACGCTGCCGCCGAACCCGGCACCAAACGCTGATGCCGCGGCGGCCCCGATCTCGCGGGCCGCGGCCTGCAAAAAGACGGTTTCCGGTACCTGATTGCCGAGCAGATGTTCGGCATTTTTTTGCGAGCGGTCGATAAGTTCGCCGATCCGTTCGAAACTTCCCTCGGCGAGGTGCGCAGCCGCGGCCGGGATCAGCTCGTAATTCTCGGCATAGAACTGATCTATCCGGTCCGCCATTTCAGCGGCCGAAAAGCTAAATTTTCCACTACCCGCCGCTGCCCGGACAGCTGCGATCCCGAGGTCGTCGATAAGGCCGCGAAGCGAGTTTTTGCCGCCGAATGACGCCGTGAGTTCCCTGACCATTCGCGAGACGCGGTTGTAGCGTTCGCGTGCGTCGCCCGTCTTTTCGGCGATCACGCCGCTCGCGGCGACAACGAACGACATTTCCGCAGGAAACCTGAACTCAGCCTCCGGCCTGAGCGGAGCAAATGAGAACATACTCAGCGTGTCGCGGCGGCCGAGCATTATCGCCGCATGATCCTGGCTGCCGCCAAACGTGCCGACTCCGTCAGCACCCGCAAGCGAGCGAAAGGCGCCGCCGTTCTCGATGCATCCGAGGTACTCGGCGAGCTCGGCACCGCTCGGCAGGACCTCTCTGAAAGAGTCTGTCTTGTTCAGGCCGTTGACCGACGCCAACGCGGCAAACACCATTATCATCATCGCGCTCGAGCTCGAAAGCCCGGCGGCCTTTGGCAGGTCGCTCGTAAACCTGATCGTCGCCCCGCGCGTCATCGCCTCGGGAAAATTGCGGGTCAGACGCTGTGCCGTCTCGAACGCATAGTTGCCCCAATGTCCGGCTGCGGGCCGCTGTCCGCCGCTCAGTTCGAACGAGACCGTGTGGCCGGTATCGAGGCTCTCGACCTCGACCGTGCGGTCATCTCGTTTCTCGATCGCTGCGCGAAAGCCGCGGTCGATGGCGCAGACGATGCTCCGGCCGCCGCAATAGTCGGTGTGCTTGCCCAGAAACTCGATCCTGCCGGGAATGAATATTTGCATCAGTTAAAGAGTATTGCCGGCCGCCAGCAAACGCGACACCGCCTCGATGTCTGCACGCGACGACAGATCGAGCACTCCTTCGTCGGACCTTATCGCCGCAAAACTGACGCCCATCTTATCGATCAGGTACTGAACCGCGGCCGTGATCTCATACTCACCCCGCACCGACGGAGCGATCGTCCGGCAGGCCGTAAATATCGCCGGCGGCATCAGCCAGGCGTTCATCGAGACTGCCGAATCGGCTTCGACGGTCTCGGGCTTTTCGGCAATGCTTCGGACCATTCCGCGTGCGTCGATATCGACCGTCGCAAATTTTGCGATACGGTCGGGCGCGATATTGCTCCGCTCGATGAGTCCCTCGCGGCTGAAAGCGAGCATAGCCGGCCGGCCGGCAGCACGCAGCCGCCTGAGGCTGTCGACCGGATACAGATTGTCCGAATTAACGACCAGAAACAGCTCGTCGCCGACGCGTTCGGCAGCCGCGAGCACCGCGTCGGCCGTACCTTTGGCCTCGGCCTGCTCGGCAAAGTCGATCGCCAACCCGCGCTTACTGCAAAAGTCGCGGATCGCCGTATGTTCAGGCCCGATCACCAGACACACGTCGCTAAAACCCGCCGACGCGAGGTTCTCGACGATCAACTCGAGCAATGTTATTCCGCCGGCGACCGGGATCAGGGCCTTGATGCCCGCGTCGGCAAAACGCTGCTGTTCGGCGGTCAGCGCCGTACCGGTTGCGGCACGCATCCGCGTCCCGAGGCCGCGGGCCAGTATCACTGCTTTTTTGGGGAATGATGCCACGATCTATGCGAGGTGTCGGCGGTCCCGATCCTGTATATCGTACGTTATCAGATATCGGCGTTCAAACCGCGATCTCCCTCGACATTTACACGAAAATTGAAACTTTCCAGTGTGCCCGGTGGTAATATTGTCTTCAGGCCCCAAATAAATATATGAATTCTCTTAGACGTTGCGTTCCGTTCGCTCTCCTGCTCGTTTTGATAGTCGGCGTGCAGGCCGGCTTTGCCCAAAAAGGCAAGCTCGATGTCACGTACACCGTTGCACTTAACGATGTCGCCAGCCAGCAGTTTCATATCACGACCGATATCAAAAATATCGATCAGCCCCGGCTCGACCTCGCTCTGCCGACATGGGCTCCCGGTTGGTACACGGTCGAAAATTACTACAAGAACGTGCTCCGCTTTCGCATCACGGACGCCGCCGGCAAGGTCCTGCCGCTGCGTATGACGCGCAAACAGACATGGAACGTCGACACCAAAGGGATCAAGCAGATCCGCGTCGAATATGATTACAGCGCGACCGTGCTGGGGCTGAATCAGGCCAAGATCGCGACCGATTTTGCGTTTTTCACCGGTATTCAGCTATTTCTCGAACCGCTCGGCCACCGCACCACGCCGAGCACCGTCAAATTTCAATTGCCCGGCGGCTGGAAGCTGATGTCTGCCCTCAAGGAAACGGCCGACCCCATGACCTTTACCGCCGCCGATTACGACACGCTGGTCGACGCGCCTGCATTGATGGGCAATTTTGACGTCACGCAGTTTGAGGTCGAGGGCAAGCCGCATTACTTCGCGGCGTATCCGGCGGGCAAGTTCAACGCCGAAAAGTCAAAGAAGTTTACTGAACTGCTCGGCTCGACCATCAAGGCTCAAAGTGCCATCTTTGGCGGTCTGCCGTACGAAAAATACGTCGCCTTTTACTTCTTTATGCCGGCACAGTCCAACGCCAGCGGCGCGCTTGAGCACCTCAACTCGTACGTCGCTTTTGCTCCGGCCGGCGAACGCTCGACGCCCGAGGGCATCCTCGGTACCGGCTCGCACGAGTTTTTTCACCTTTGGAACGTCAAACGGATCCGCCCGGCCGAAATGTGGCCGTACGATTACTCGCGTGAGAACGAAACGCCGCTGCTGTGGGTTTCTGAGGGATTTACTAACTATTACGGCATCATCGGCACGTACCGCGGCGGCGTGACCTCGCGGGAGAGCTTTCTGGCAAACGCCGCCGGTGCCGCGGCCGGCATCGAAAACACCGAGGCCCGCAAGTACATCGCACCGGCCAATTCGTCCGTCTCGACCTGGGCCGGTTATGATACGCCCGTCGCTTTCGGCATCTCATACTACACGCAGGGCCAGAACCTCGCCTGCCTGCTCGACCTGTCGATACTCAACGACACGGACGGCAAATACCGGCTCGACGACGTGATGCGCGCCCTCTATAACGACCACTACAAAAAAGGACGCGGCTTTACGACCGATGATATGATCGCGATCGTCAATCGTTTGACGGGCAAAAATTACCGCGAGTTTTATGATCGTTACGTTTTCGGCACCGACGTGCCCGACTATGACCGGATCTTCGGGTACGCCGGTTACAAGCTCGAACGGAAAATGCAGGCTTCGCCGGATTTCGGCTTTAATGTGAGGCCGCGTAACGGCGGATTTACGATCACCGGCATCGAGCCCAACGGTGCGGCTGACAAGGCCAAACTGCGGATCGACGACGTCATCACCAAGGTCAACGGCGTTTCGCCGTTCGAAGCACCGTTCGGCACTTTTGCCGGCAAGGAGATAACGCTCACGGTCAACCGCGACGGCACCGAGTCTGAAATGAAAATGACCGTCGGTTCGAGGCAATTTACCGATTTCTCCTTGGCCGAAATGCCCGACGCCTCGCCCAAACAGCGGGCCGTCCGCGACCAGTGGCTGAAACGATAGCGACCATTAGCGGCGGTCCTGGCCGTCAGGCCGCCGTATGAATAAGGCTTCGATAACATTGTGAACAAAACTAAAGTGAACAGGCGTGAGTTTATAAAGGCCGGTGCCGCCGGTTTCGCGGCGGTATCGCTGTTTAGTAACGCAAATGGCGAGTTGGCTTTCGGCCCGCTCGACGGCGAACCGTTTCCCGAACTCGTCGAGGTGACCATCGCTGAGCTTCAGGCACAGATGAAGGCCAAAAAGCTGACCTCGCGTAAGCTCACCGAGATGTACATCGAACGCATCAAGCAGATCGATCAGAAAACGCGTTCGGTGCTCGAGGTCAACCCCGACGCCCTTGCCATCGCCGACCAGCTCGACAAAGAGCGTAAAAAGGGCAAGGTCCGCTCGATGCTGCACGGCATCCCGATACTCATCAAGGACAACATCGACACCGCGGACAAAATGATGACGACCGCCGGTTCGCTCGCTCTGGTCGGTGCCCCGACGCCGAAGCGTGACGCCTTTGTCGTCGAACGCCTGCGCCGGGCCGGGGCCGTTATTCTCGGCAAGACAAATCTCTCAGAATGGGCCAATTTTCGCGGCAACCGCTCGATCAGCGGCTGGTCCGGCCGCGGCCTGCAGACGAATAACCCGTATTTTCTCGACCAAAATCCGTGCGGCTCGAGCTCGGGCTCCGGCGTTTCGGTCTCGGCCAATCTGGCCGCCGCCGCCGTCGGGACCGAGACCAACGGGTCGATCATATGCCCCGCGAACACCAACGGCATCGTCGGTATCAAGCCCACGCTCGGCCTCATTTCCCGCAGCGGCATCATCCCGATCGCCCACACGCAGGACACCGCCGGCCCGATGGCGCGGACCGTCGCTGACGCCGCGATCCTGCTCGGTGCGATGGCCGGCCGCGATAAACAGGACGCCGTCACCGCCGACGCCGACGACCACGCCGAAAAGGACTATACAAAGTTTCTCGACGCGGCCGGCCTCAAGGGAGCACGTCTCGGCGTCGCGATGCAGTTTACGACGCGGCCCGAGTTGAAGACGTTCTTTCAGCCCTTTATCGACAAGATGCGCGACGCCGGAGCGACGCTCGTCGATGTCACCTTCACGCCCGATTACAGCAAGGTCAGCGACGACCGGCTCAATGTCCTGTTGTATGAATTCAAGACCGACCTCAACAAATATCTTGCGGCCCGCGGCGCCAGGTACAAGTCGCTCGAAGATCTGATCAGGTTCAATGACGAGAATAAGGATGCCGAGCTAAAGCTCTTCGGCCAGGAGCTTTTCACGCAGGCGCAAGCGAAGGGCGATCTCAACGACAAGGCCTATATCGACTCGCTCGCGAGGGTCAAACGCGCCGCCCGCGAGGAAGGCATCGACGCCGTCATTGCCAAGGACAGGCTTGACGCGATCGTCGCCCCGACCGGCGGTGCGACCTGGGCGATCGCCGCGACGGCCGGCTATCCGTATATTACCGTGCCGCTCGGGCTGCGTGACAATACGGCGGTCGGAATGGCGTTCTTCGGCCGGGCGTTTTCCGAACCGTCGCTGATCAGGTACGCGTACGCCTTCGAACGGTTGACCAGGGGCCGCGTGACGCCGCAGTTTTTGCCGACATATCCCAAAAAGTCCTGAGACGCCCGATCGGCTATTCAAAAGGGATGCTCTGCAGCTTTCGATTGGAGATGGTGGTCGTCACCGACGATTTCCTGATGTCGATCGTTTCGCTGTCGTCATCGACAAAGATGCCGACCGTGAAGCTCACGTCCATTGACAGCCCGATCTCGAGAGCCTCGTTCGCCCCGAGTGCGTCGACCAGTCTCGACACGCTGCGAAATCCGTCCATCGTCACCGTCAGCTGAAAATCGCCGAAAACCTCGCCCGGGATGACAAATCTGCCGTCATCGCCGGTCCTGGTCCGTTTCGTCCCGCGGGCGGTGACGACCTTGACCTCGGCACCCGGGATCACGGCGCCGTTGGGGTCGGCCACGACCCCGCGAACCGTGCCGGCCGTCTGCGGCGATTCGGTCCTGACCGTCCGGATCGGGACAACAGTGTCGTCCGGATCGCCCTTTTGGCCGTAGCCGACGGTCACCAGGCCGAGCACCGCCGCAAACGCCGCCGACGCGACGCTGGCCAGCCGCCGCCGGACCGCACGCAGCCCGGTCGGGCAATCTTTGGTCATAACGGTGCCGTCCGCTCGCCGATACAGCCGAATGCACAGCCGGCCGTCGCTATTCGCGATCAGCCGCTCGGTCTCGGCGGCGGTGAGCTCGGCGATGTTATACACCGTCATCGAACACTGTCCGCAGTGACGCGCGCGTTCGTCGCCCGTCATCGACGCCCATGGAACGCCGCACGGCGAGGCGACCTTCATCGAGTTAATGTCAAATTTTTTCATCGGTTTTGCCTTTTCGGCGGTATCGTCGTATCTGTCCGTCCGATGCGCGTTGTCCGGCAAATGGTTGTATTTCGGGCCCTCGCGGCCGTGCCTGAAATAATTAGCTTGCTTATTATCGCAAAAGGGTGTAGTCTCTTAGTTTGACAACTCCGTATCTCTTTCATCGACGGTAGATGCACTGCTATGTTGCAGTGCTTGGGATAGTTCGAGAAACGGTTCTTTTATAACTGTTAGAAGCGGTTCCCCGAAAGGGTGAACCCTCGAACGTAGGTCCCTTCCTTGCAACCGTTACACTGAAGATCATTCCGCGTTAGTAACTTCTTTTTACATCCTAAAGACTCATTTTTTGAGGCCCGACCATTGTCGGTTATCCGTTTGCGTATGTGCATTTTGCCATCCGGCGGGACCAAAAACGGCAAGTGTTGCGGGTAAAAGTGCAGGGCTTTAGTTGATCAGATTTTTTTGTTTACAAATGACATTTAAGGATTTAGGCTTGCTGCCGGTTTTTACCGACAAATGCGAGCAAATGGGTTATACCGAACCGACACCGGTTCAGAAACAGGCTATTCCTGTAGTGCTCCAGGGTGGAGACATTTTCGCCAGTGCCGAGACCGGCACCGGTAAAACGGCGGCATTTCTGCTGCCCATACTTCAGATGCTCGGCGACAATAAGGGCAAACCCGGCACACGGGTCCTGATCCTGTCGCCGACGCGTGAGCTGGCCAACCAGACCGAGGCCGCCTGCCGCGAGTTTGCCCCGATGGGCATCTCGTGTACGGCGATCATCGGCGGAGCGGGCTACAAACGCCAGATGGACAGCCTCCGCCGCGGAGCCAACATCATCATCGCGACGCCGGGCCGCCTGATCGATTTTATGGATCAGGGCCTGATCGATTTCAAGGGCCTGACGCATCTCGTCCTCGACGAGGCCGACCGTATGCTCGATATGGGCTTTTTGCCGTCGATCAAGCGCATCTCAAAGGTCATTCCGGCCAAGCGCCAGACGCTCTTTTTCTCGGCGACGATGTCGTCCGATATCGAGCATATCGCCTATTCGATGCTTAAAGACCCGACCTACGTCGAGGTCAGCCCCCGCGGCAAGGCTTCGGGGCTGATCGAACAGACGGCATATCCGGTAGCTCAACAGTCAAAGATGCCGTTGCTGCTCGATCTGCTCGATCGCGAAGATTTTGACCGCGTGCTCGTCTTTACCCGCACCAAGCGCGGCGCCGACCGCGTCGCCCATGTGCTGGAAAAACGCGAACACAAATCGAACCGTATTCACGGCGACCGTTCGCAGTCGCAGCGTGAGGCGGCGCTTCGCAGCTTTAAGGCCGGCCATACCAACGTGCTGGTCGCGACCGACGTTGCCGCCCGCGGCATCGATATCGACTCGATATCGCACGTCATCAATTACGACATCCCCGAGGCGCCCGAGGATTACGTGCACCGCATCGGCCGCACGGGCCGTGCCGGTAACAAGGGGACCGCGATCACGCTCTTTACGCTGGCCGAGGAACACTCGATGCGCGCCATCGAGCGTCTGACAGGCGAGCGGGTCGAGCGGGTCGTTCTCCCCGATTTTGGCGGACATCACACGCCGTCATCGGCCCCGGCTAAAAAGGCCGGTTCGGCGCCGCGCAAGACGTTTCGCTCATTCGGCGGACGTCGCGGACGTTAATTTGTTTTACGCGGCACGCCCGGCCACCCGTGCGTGCCCGACATCAGGTACAAATATATGAAAACTACGGCTTATGCTATCGGCGATTCGATCGAGATGATGTGTTCGGCCTGCGATCTGGAGCAGAACCATACCGTCCAGACGGTCACCAAACAAGGCAAGATCACCAAGGCTTCGTGCGAAGCGTGTGAGACGGTCAGCACCTTTACCCGCGGCGTCAAAACCTCGGTCAATATGGGGACAGGCAAGAACGCCTCGCCCTATGACCGGGCCCGCAAGTACCGCAAGGGACAGGCGATGACCCACGACAAATTCGGCCGCGGTGAGGTCACCGCCGTGATCGAACCGCAAAAGATCGACGTGCTCTTCGGCGACCAGACCCGCCGCCTGATCCACTCGCAAACCTAGGCGCGAGTCACCAAGCGCAGGGCGAGTGCCGTCGGCACCTGACCTGCCCACAAATAGAAAAAGGCCTTCGGACGACACTTGTCACCCGAAGGTCCTTTTTTTGGATAAATTTCGCCGTTTTTACAGCTTCAAACGTTCGTATTGGGCAAACAGCTTAGTGATCTCGGCATTTATTTTCTGCCTCGCCGCGGGCGACGTCTCAGCGTCACGCCGCTTCACAAGCTCCTCGATCTGCTGAGCCAGAACCTCAGCTTTCGTCTCCGGCTCTCTCTTCTTTGGTACCTGGTACTTGCTGTCCATTTGTCGAATTTACCACAACACGGAACGCGGGAAATAGTCCCGTTGGCCCTGTCCCTTTGACCGCTTATCGAAAAGGGCCGTCCGGATCAACCGAACGGCCCCGCACTTATTTATTCCGTCCCCGGCTATTTCCGCTTGATCAGCAGCCCGAGGATGAGACCGACGGCGGCTGAGATGAGG
>CALDGX010000205.1 GCA_937941715.1 uncultured Chloracidobacterium sp.
TCGCCGCCCCCGACACCGCCCTCGGGGCCGAGGTCGATTATTTGGTCCGCGGTTTTGATAACATCAAGGTTGTGTTCGATCACGACCAAACTTCCTCCGCCGTCGATCAGCGCCCGAAACGCCGAAAGCAGCTTGTTAATGTCGTCAAAATGAAGTCCGGTCGTTGGCTCGTCAAAGATGAAGAGCGTCTGCGAAGAATTTTTCTGGGCGAGATGCGAGGCGAGTTTTACACGCTGGGCTTCGCCGCCCGAGAGTGTCGTCGCCGATTGACCGAGCCGTAGGTAGCCGAGCCCGACGGCGTCAAGCACCTTAAGCCTTGAGACAAGTTTGGCGATGTCCTTGAAAAAGAGTATTGCCTCGCGGATGGTCAACTGCAATACTTCGTGAATATTTTTCCCCTTGTACTTGACGTCCAGGATCTCCTGTTTGAACCGCATTCCGCGGCAGTCTTCACAAACCAATTCGACATCGGCGAGAAACTGCATCTCGATGGTCACGGTGCCGCTGCCTTGGCAGATCTCGCAGCGTCCGCCGGGGACGTTAAATGAGAAATGTGACGCGTTATAGCCCTTTGACCGGGCAGTATTCGTGGCTGCAAAAACCTCGCGAATAGCGTCATAGGCCTTGATATACGTGACCGGATTCGATCTTGGGGTGCGTCCGATCGGCGATTGATCGACCAGGACAATGTCATCGATCAGTTCACCGCCGGTGATCTCCTTAAAGAAACCGACCGGTGCGTTCCACTCGCCGCGTTTCTTTTTGAGGCCGGCATACAGGATATCGTGGATCAATGTGGATTTGCCGGACCCTGAAACACCTGTCACGCAAACGAGCATGTCCAGCGGGATCGTGACCGACAGGTCCTTCAAATTGTGTTCGCGGGCTCCGATGATCTCGATCTTTCGCTTCGTAGCCGGACGCCGTTTCAGCGGGACCTTGATCTCGGCCTCGCCGCGGAGATACTTGGCCGTAAGCGATGTCTTGCTCTTCATCAGCTGCTTGAAATCGCCGTTGAACACAAGTTCACCGCCGTATTCGCCTGCGTAAGGGCCGATATCGATTATATGATCGGCCGAACGCATCGTTTCCTCGTCATGTTCGACAACCAGTACCGTATTTCCGATATCGCGGAGGCCCTCGAGGATCTTGATGAGCCGCGAATTGTCCCGCGGGTGGAGTCCGATGCTCGGCTCGTCCAGAACGTAAAGCGTTCCGACGAGCAGTGATCCCAGATTTGTCGCAAGCTGAATGCGCTGAGCTTCGCCTCCCGAAAGTGTCGCGGCTAGCCGGTTCAGGGTAAGGTAATCGAGTCCGACCTCGACCAGAAAAGTGAGCCGCCGCCTGATCTCCAGCAGAAGCTTGTCGGCGATTTGGGCACGCTCGTTGTCGAGCACCAGCGAGTTAAAGAAGTCGTGAGCGACACTGACCGACATTTCGACGATGTCCGGCAGCGACCTGCCGCCGACCTTCACGTCGCGAGCCTCCTGCCGCAAACGCTGGCCATTGCAGTCGGGGCAGCGGGTGTAACCGCGGTATTTGGCCAAAAATACGCGCACGTGGAGTTTGTATTTTTTGGTTTCGAGCCATTCAAAAAAGCCCTTGATACCGCGCCAGCCTTCGTCTCCGTAAACGATGCAGTTCTGCTGAAAGTCCGGCAGGTCGGCATAAGGCTTGGTCATGTCAATGTTGGCCGAAGCACAATATTTGGCCAGTTCTTTCTGTGCCCAAGCGTGTTGCGGCCGTGTAAAAGGCTCTATCGCACCGGCTTTGAGCGAAATCAGCGGATTTGGGATCACCAGCCCGTAATCTATGCCGATCGTGTTGCCAAAACCCTGGCAGGTCGGACACGCACCGAACGGCGAATTAAAGCTGAAAAGGTGGGGTTCCGGCTCCTCATAACGAGTCCCGTCGTACTTGCAAACATAACGGTCCGAGAATTTGAGAGTGATGTGGCCGTTTTCCGAATTTTCGCCACTTTCGGCCGTTTCGACCATCGCTGCATGACCCTCGCGAAAACAAGTTTCAAGCGAGTCGACCAGACGCTGGCGGATACCGCTGTCAGCCTTCAGGCGGTCGATCAGTACGAAAGTCCCGTCAAAGTCGTCAAACGGATAATCCTCGGGCCGCTGCAGTTCGATGACCTCGCCACCGCGATAGAGCCTCGAAAAGCCCTGCTGCAATAGCGAGATCAGAAATGCCGAAGTACTGAGGTCTTTGGCGGACGCCTTGGCCTTGGTCTTTTTGGCGGATCGGACTGCTTCGCGTGATACTTCTTCCTGAATAGGGAAAAGTAGAAAGAACCTCGTACCCTGGGGCAACTCGGACAATATCTCGTCGGCCGCCGACTCAGGCGAGTCCCGCTTTACCTCACGGCCGCATTTATGGCAGATCGTCTGCCCTGCACGAGCGAACAGCAGTCGCAGGTAATCATAGATCTCGGTCTGGGTGGCGACGGTCGAACGCGGATTCTTGGTCGAGTTCTTTTGCCGAATGGCGATAGCTGGAGCGATGCCGGCGATCTCGTCAACCTCCGGCTTGTCCATTCGCTCCAGAAATTGGCGGGCGTATGCCGAAAGTGATTCGACATAACGGCGCTGTCCCTCAGCGTAAAGTGTATCGAATGCAAGCGATGATTTGCCTGATCCGGAAACGCCGGTAACCACCGTCAGCTTGTTGACCGGAATGGCGACGTCAATGTTCTTTAGGTTGTGAACGCGGGCACCGCGAATTACGATCTGGTCTTCCGTTTTAGATGTGGCGGCCTGCATAGATAAGATTTCCGGCTTCAGCGCAAAGGAGTATGTTACCAAATCGGATTTGGGTAAACAAAAGCATGCGCGGAAAGGAGAGTACCGATCACCAGCGGGGGTCGTAGCTGCTGAAATTTGACTGCCAGTCGTCCGCAGGTTCGGCGACAAGAACGGCGATATGACCGTTGAGAATGACTCCGGAATCGGTCTCGCGGCGAAGCCGGTAGGTTCTACCGCCGGGCGAGCAGACGGTGATCACTATCTTTTCGTCCACCCGCTTACTGATCGACGCATGGCGCCAATCGGCCCTCGAACGGACGACCAGCCGTGACCCGATGGGCATCTGCCCAAGCGTTATTTGAATTTCGGCAGGTTCCACGATTTGCGGTACTTTTCGTAAACGTCGGCCGGGAATTGCACGATGTACGGATTCTTGGACGGTATCGCCCAAGCGACCAGACCCTCGAGCATACGGCGTTCCATCGCGGTGCACCCGGCGGTGCCATCGGTCGGGCTTTTCCAAATATGGAGGAAGATGCACGAACCGCGACTCTTTTGTACCGGGTAACTGTTATAACCGACAAAGATGCCAAGGTCATACTGTTCGCCGACGGCGAGCATTTTCTCCGAAGACTTCCAGTCGAAGTTACCCACGTGCATCCGGTTGACGATCCGATTGTAAAACTGCGAATGCGGATCATCGACGCACTCAGTGAATTCTTCGAGCTTTGTGTATGGCAGTTCGACGGCATTGGGTTTCGAACCCTTGCCAAAAGCTGCGGTCAGCGGAAAGATCCCCGCCGGGGCGTTTCCGTCGCCTTCCTTCTTTACCTTTGCCGTAGTGTCGCCGGCGGGGGCCTCTGCCCAAGCCAGGCCGTTGCGGCCGACGACAACCGCGAACTCTTCACCGTCAGCCTTCCATTTCGCCCCGGCGTTCTTACGTTCAAACATATGAGCGCGGCCTTCGACCGAGTTCCAGTCCTTGGTAATGACGACCACCAACTGCTGCGATCTGCCAAAATCCGGCTTGGACGGCGGAACTTCGGGTTTCTTGACCTGTGCCGAAACGCCGACAGCTAATGCGAATGTGCAGAGAAATACGCGGCAGAAACTCATATCTTCTTATTCGTCAAAAAATACGTCAGACGACCCTTTTCCTTTGGCGACCGCAAAAATGCGCATACCGACCGAGATCATTACGACCGAGATCACGATCCACAATATCACCCACACAATGCCCGGCAAACCGGTGGCATCTGCCATATTCCTGGCGTCGTTTGAAATGTCCGAACCGACCAGCGGAGCGTTTAGGAAAAACAGCGTCTTCAGATCTGAGAGGGAATTAAGGAGGCATTGGATCGCCAGGAACGCCACGGCAAAATTCGCCGTCCGATAGCTGGCGAATTTGCCCAGGGCAAGCAGACCCGCGGTCAACAGCACTCCGGCGACAACCGTGAAAAGCACGCTCGAAAACGCAACATTCAGCGAGAGAAAATGAAATATCGGGCTCAGTATGCCGAACACAAGCGTCATGATGCCGACAAACATGCCGGAAGCAACCAGCACCTTATGCGGTGAGACAGATCTGCGGATCAATAGCAGCATGATCACCCCGAAAACGGTGGTGCCGAGATAGCCTGCACTCGAGGTCAACATGGCACCAAACCAACCCGAAGGTGCGGAATAGACAGCACCGCTGCCGTCCGAGGCGATCGTCAGACTCTGAACCGCTCCGCCTGTAAGTACTGCGACCAGTGCGTGGCTGCCTTCATGAATAAAGGTCACGAACAGCCTGATCGGATAGACCAGATAGTCTGCGTAAGGTATGAACCAAAGGGCGATCGTGATGATCGTGGCGAGGATCAGCAGTATGACCTGCGGTTTGGCGTCTTCGGCTAATTTATATCCCATACTTCAAAAAAACTCCCGTGCGGACTTATGACCGAATACGCTTATTGTAATCAAAAGTTCGGTTCTTGTCGCCGTTTATTTGCTGTCGGATCGCCGCTGATAGTCGCTTTTGCCGCCCGTTTTGCTTTCGAGCCGCAACTCGGTGATGACAATGTCCTTCTGAACAGCCTTGCACATATCGTAGATCGTCAGGGCGGCGACTGAGGCGGCGGTCAGCGCTTCCATTTCTATTCCGGTCTGTGCGGAGGTGACGGCTTCGGCCGTAATATTTATGCCCGTTTTTGTAAACTCGGCCGTTACATTCACTTTGGAGAGGTTTATCTGGTGACAGAGCGGTATCAACTCGGAGGTGCGTTTCGCTGCCATGATACCGGCGATACGGGCGATCTCGAGCGGGTCGCCTTTCGGGTTGATGTTTGACCGCAATCTTATAAGCGTTTCATCCGAAAGCAACACGCGGGCCGAGGCCACGGCTCGCCGGACGCTTTCCTGCTTGCCTGAGACATCCACCATTCGAACCTTTCCGGCTTCGTCAAAATGCGATAGTTCGCTCATATCTTTCTTGCCTCGAAGATCAATGTGTTTCCGCCGAGCAGAACCTCGTCTGAATTTAGTTCGTCCGTCCATCGCTCAGATCGCCTTGCTCGGGACGAGAACTTTGAAACGAGCCTGATGAGAAATGCCAGCGGCAAAAACGCCCAGGTATTCTTTTTTTCCTTGTCGCGATAGGTGCGGACGACCTGAAATCCGTATTTTTCGAGCAGAAACCGCAACTCCGAATAGCCGATCGGGTTGACGTGAAGAGCGATCTCCTCCATTCCCGGAAACTCGCGGCTGATCGCATCAAGTGCTGGTCGCGAGAGCGGCTTGAAATGCGAGGTGTAGCCCGAAAAGAGCCATTTCAAGCGTTCCTCGATATTCATAATGTTCGGTACCGAAACTATCAGGCAGCCGCCTGGCACCGTCAAGCGTGCAAATTCAGCGATGGCGTTGGCCGGATTTTCGATGTGCTCCAGGCCCTCGACGCATACGACGGTTTCAAACTCGCCGTCATCATAGGGCAGCCGCGTGTCCAGATTGCCCGAGCGGATCTCGACGCCGTCGAGCCTAAATATCTCGGGGTAAAGGTCACAGCAGGCAACCTCGAAACCAAGCCGTTTTAGCCGTTGAGCAAGTGCTCCTTCGCCTGCCGGTACGTCGAGCAGGCAGCCCCGTGCACGGCCGGCGAGGATCTTCTCGACGGTGTCGTGTATTGCTTCGTGTGCAAGTGCGGCTGGTTCGTTCATATAATTTAGAACTACAAAAATAACACAGACGCCACGTCACCGGCCTCGAGCCTTCGTCCGGCCTCTACGACCACGAGGGATTCGGCCCTGGAATAACCAACAAAATCCGATGATCCCTGCCAGCGCGTCGGATTCGCGATCAGGCGGCCTTTATTATCAGTTGAGAGCGTTACCGGCAGGTATGTGTCGCGCTCTTTGGCGGCCTTGACCGGCGTCGCCAGTACTGCGTGCCCGGATCGCAAATGAGGCTGCAAGGAACCTTGCATCTGCAACAAAGCGGGCCTGACGAACAACTCAAAGGTCACCGCAGCCGAAACCGGATTACCGGGAAGCCCGAAGATCAATTTTTCGCCGAGCGTTGCGAAAACAGCCGGTTTACCCGGCTTGAGGCTTACCTTTTCAAAGCAGATCTCAGCCCCGAGGCACCTCAACGCCGGTTTGGTCAGGTCGTATTTGCCGACCGAAACACCACCGGTAATGATGAGCACGTCGGATGTTTCCAGCGCTTCGGCAATTCGGCCGGTCAACCTTTCGAGGTCGTCGTCCGCAAGCCTGAATTCGCGGGGTAACGCTCCGCAACGCAGCGAAAGGGCCGCAAGCATCGGGGCGTTTGAGTTTCGTATCTGGTCGATGCCGGGCGTTTCTTCGACCGGGACGATCTCGCTGCCAGTAGCCAAAATACCTACGATCGGCCGCACCGAAACGCTCACGCTGCTGCAGCCAAACGCAGCCATCGATGCGATCATCTGTTCCGTGACGCGTTCACCTTTTGAAAATACGCGGTCGCCTGCCTTGATCTCTGATCCCCTGAAAACGACGTTAGCGGCAGGCTTTGTGCTCTCGTTGATCGTAACTATGCCGTCGGTTTCGCCGGTCAATTCGATCTTTTGTACTGCGTTTGCACCGAGGGGCAATGGAGCACCGGTCATGATCCTGACAGCTTCGCCGCTTTTCATCTCGTGGTGCCAGCCGTGACCGGCTGATGATTCGCCAACGATCTTCAGCCTCGCCGGAGCCGATCGGGTATCCTCGGCGATAACCGCATAGCCGTCCATTTGCGAACGATCGAAAGGAGGAAGATCGGTGTCGGCGGTGATATCCTCGCTCAACACCCGGCCGACGGACTCGCGAAGGGGCAATTTCTCAGACCCGACCGTCCTCGTTCTGACCTGAATTGCCATGGTTGCCTCGGTGACCGTGATCATCGCTACTTGATCAAATAAAATTCCGTTTGCCGCGGCCGAATGAACTTGAACCCTGTCTTGGTCATCACGGCATCGTCTTCCGCCATTATCGTTACCTTCTGCCCGTTCCACTCCGGTACGTTTGTCGAAGTATTCAGTTCGATCGATGTGAACGACCCGAGTCGAAAGCGGTCTTCGTCACCGCCAAGACTCTTTCGAAAGTCGATCGACGCGCCGAGGCCGTGCCCGTGGGCGCCGATCGGATGCGAATAGATCATCGCGTCGATATTTTGCTTTTTGCACTCCGCAATCGTTTTCTCATAGAGTTCTGATCCCGTCATGCCAGCCTGTCCAAAGCCGAAAAGGATATCCTGTAATCGGTTCGTGTTCCTCAGGGCCGCTTTCAGTCCGGCCGGGGCGTCACGTTCACCGGTTTTCAGAATGTAGCCATGCTTTTGCCAGTCGGTGCTTAGCCCCATGTAGATCAGGCCAAAATCGACATGGATCAGGTCTCCACGCTGCAGCACCATGGCCTCGTCGGCGGTTTCCAGAAACTGTTGTGATGTACCGGTCGAATTTGCCTCACGCTGTATCCGCAGGTCGGGTTGAAACCAAATACCAAGGCCGAGTTTGTTGACCTGCTCCATCATCCACCAGCGAACGTCGCCGACAGTCGTCTTTCCGGGTTTGATAACCTCATTTGAGAACGCCCGGCGGGTGATGATATCGGTAGCGAGTACTGCCTTTTCGTAATGAGGGAGTTCGTCGGCGACGCGGGTATCGAAGTAGTCGGTCAACAGTTTGGCCGCCGAAACGAACTTCCGTTCGTTTTCGGAACCCAGCGTCTCGGCAAGGAACTTATATCCATCATAGGTCAGGCCGTTTTGCTGTCCGCGGCTGCCGCCGTAATTGAGGGCGATCGTTTTAGGGGATCTTTCGTCAACGATCCGTTTTATCGCCTGAGCGATGTCCGCCCGCGACGGATTCAGTACCTTATAGTGCTTTTTCAGGCGCTCCTCGAGATAGCGGACGATCGCGATCCGTTCGATCCGTTCGCCGCGGTCGATGAAGATGAAGAAATCGCGTCGCCCGACCATCGGTATCGGGGGGACAATATGTTCAGTGACCGGGTCGGGATGAAACTCTTCGTTAACGACGATCCACATTTCGATGCCATGCCGCTTCATCATCGGCAGGAGCATTCCGCCGAGCCGCTTTTCCAGCCATTGCTCGCGAACGTCCATTTGTTCCCGCTGCGACAAAAGCGACGGCATAGTCGGTATTGGTTCGTTTGACCGGTTCTGTGTCTTGACGACCGCGGCGAGAGCCACTACGGAAATTGCGAACGAAATTATTAGCTTCTTTATTGACATAGATGAGGCCAAAGAATATACGAGCTTTCGCGGAAATTTTCGCGAAATGTTAGACTTCTAAATAGGATTTTACGAGCCAAATTTTAACACATTTCTAACAAGTGAGGACATAAGATTACCGTGATAGATTTTGAATTGACTGAAGACCACGAAGCACTAAAGGCGACAGTCCGCGAGTTTTGCGCCGGCGAGGTAGCACCATATATCAAAGAATGGGATGAGACCGCAAAGTTCGACCGCTCAGTGTTCGACAAAATGGCTGAACTTGGATTGCTCGGTGTCTGCATACCCGAACAGTATGGCGGTGCCGGTTTTGACTATATCTCGCTTGGCCTTGTCTGTGAGGAACTCGAGGCCTGCGACACATTTCTGCGTGTAGCAATGTCGGTGCACGTCGGGCTTAACAGTCTGAGCGTTTACAGCTGGGGTACCGAAGAGCAAAAGCAGAAGTATCTCGTGCCGCAGGCAAAGGGCGAAAAGCTCGCCACCTTCGGCCTGACGGAGCCTAACGCCGGATCGGACGTCATCGGTATGCGCTCATACGCAAAACGCGACGGCGACGACTGGATCCTGAATGGCGAAAAGATGTGGATCTCGCTGGCGGATGTTGCGGACCATTTTCTGTTCTTCTGCTGGACCGACCTCGAAAAGCAAAAAGTCCGCGACCACAGCGGCATCAGCTGCTTTATTGTTGAGCGGACGATGCCGGGATTTTCGAGCGGCACCATTCACGGCAAGCTCGGTATCAAGGCCGGGAACACCGGCTATTTTTCGCTGCAGGACGTCCGCGTGCCCGCCGCCAATATGCTCGGTAACGAGGGCGAGGGCTTTAAGATCGCGATGTTCTCGCTCGAGAACGGCCGTTATACGGTCGCGTCGGGTGCGACCGGCGTGATCCGCGCATCGCGTGACGCGTCGATCGCATACGCCAACACCCGCGAGGTACAGGGACAGACGATCGCCAATTTTCAACTCGTCAAACAGAAGATCGCCAATATGGAAGCTGACTACCAGATGGCACATATGCTGTGGCTGAAATGCGGATGGCTCAAGAATCAGGGGCTGCCGTCGGCAAAGGCCGCTAGCCTGGCCAAATGGCAGGCTACCGTTCGATCCGAGACGGCGGCTTCGATGGCGATCGAGATCCACGGGGCTAACGGCTACACCAATGATTATCCGGTCGAGCGTTACCTGCGAAACTGTAAGGCCGCGGTCATTTATGAGGGAACTCGCGACATCCATACGCTAATGCAGGCCGACTGGGTGCTTGGGCTCAAAAAGGAAAAGGCCGCCCGCGTTGTTCTGCCGCCGTACAAGCCGGCAGAATCGAGCAACGCCGCCGGCTAGATCGGACGAGCAATATTCGAAAGAAAAGGGCCGGAGAAACTGCAAAGTTTCTCCGGCCCACTTTTGTTTCGATCATACGATCAAACTACATCTTCTTGACGCTATCAAGGAACTTCTTGATATCGGCTTGGTGCTTTTCGACGCTGGATTTTGCCGCATAAATATTTACAAGGACCGGCTTTTTCGGAGCGTTCATAACGGTCAGATTCCAGACGACATCTTCGCCTTCGTTCTTAGCGGTACCGCTCAGAGTCGAAGCTTCCATTCCGTTAACGTCTGACTTCGAGCCCTTGTTTTCGACCTTTACATCATCAAGGTAATCGTCGATCTCTTTTGCAGCTTCGGCAATGATCTTTTCGTAATCACCGTCTTTCGGAACTGAGAAACGGATGTCGACGCCTTCGTCTTCAGTCTTAACGACGGTGTCTTCGCCATCTTTGCTGAATTTGAAGCCCTTGGGCACCGTCATCATCAGGCCGGCTTCGTCGATCTTGATAACGGTTCCGTCGGTTGCCGGAGCGGCTGCCGTGTTTGATGCCGTGTTGGCGGCGGTGTTGGAAGCCGTATTCGCGGCGGTGTTGGTGTTTGCCGGCTTGTTGGCGGCGGTATTGGTCGTATTGGCAGCAGGTGCTCCGCATGCCGTGAAGGCAGCTGCGGCAGCAGCAACGCCGAGTGTCAAAATGAACTTGTTCGTCATATTAAATCGCTTTCCTCTCAAAGGTTTTTTCTAAAAATGGCCACCCATAGTTCTAGTAAGGCTGACCAATCTCAAAATCCTACCATTTTGCTAACAAAATGCAAGCCGAATAAATGACAAAGCCCGCCGGTGAAGCGGCGGGCTTAACAAACTGAGTGAATTCGGCGAACGAGCTATTTTCCTGCCGGCGAACTTTGTTTTACGCTATCAATTTCAGGGCTGCCGCCCGTGAACTTCCACGAACCGTTTTCCTTGATGAATGAAAACGCGGTCCACTTGATATAGGCGCCGCCCTTCAATTCGGCGACCGCCTTGTCGCCCTCGATCCGCTCGTTGCGAACCTCGACCGGCTTTTCCGGGATGGTGTCATACTGAGCTAGGTAAGCAGCCATTCCCGTCTTCTTTTCAGCCTTCATATCGTCCTGGACGGATTTGATAAATGCGGCGGACAGGACAGCCTGCAGTGCCGCGTCGTCCTTTCTCTTCAACGCGTCGTAATAGGCATGGACGACCGGTGTGATCGTCGGGGCCGCATTCTCTGTCGCCGCCTCGGGTTTTGTCGTGGTCGCGACAGCGCTGTCGACATTAGCGGGTGATGTGGTCGAGTTTGTTGGGCTGGCCGTGTTGGCGGTGTTGGCTTTCGCCGCGTTTCCGGTGTTATTTGCAGGCGAACTGCCGCATCCGGAAGCGAGTATCGAAAGTCCGATGATCGAGCAAAAAAGTATATTGAAATATCGCATAATAATTAGTTCCTATTCCTCTAGGATCAAAACCAAGAGTATAATAAATTAAATAAAAATGAACAAAACTGCCCATCTTGAGCTGCACAGGATCTTCCTTATCGACGCTCTGCCCGAGCCATTGACCCGTGCGAGCAGCCATCTGCAGATCTACGACAATTATATTGAAGGGACCCGCCTTCGGACCCGATCGATCCGCGACCCCTATTCAAAAGCATGGACGTATATCCTTCAGCAGCGCATCCGCACGGATGACGATGCCCCGGGAGTACATCGGCTTGCCGAAATGCATCTTAATTCAGCGGAGATCGAGTTGTTTTCGCCGCATCATGGCCGTGAAATACGCAAGAATCGTTATTTTCACGAATTTGACCGCCATCTATTTGCGTTTGATGTGTACCTCGGCAGGCTTTGGGGGCTAAATACGGTAAGGGTCGATTTTTCCACGCCCGACGAGATGCGGCAGTTCGAGCCGCCGCCGTTTGTGGTATTTGAGGTCACCGGGAACGAGTTTTTTGAGGGGGCGGACCTGGTCGCGAGGACATTCGCCGATATCCAGAACGAGGTCGCACAGTTGGGGACAACACTCGCTAGCGTCAGCGAGAGTCCCGATGAGTAGAAGCTGTCTGCTTCAAACAAAATGGCCGCTCACGACAGGTCGGAGCGGCCATTTTCTCAAACTGGATGAAACTGGGATCTATTGTTTGCGGGCATTCATCGGCACAGCACGTTCGAGCGACTCGTAGATCTGCAAATAGATCTTGGTCTCCCGCGGGATCAACGATGTCCAATTCTCGCCGCCGCGATTTATATAACCAGGGATCTTGGCCGGATTTGAATTGTAGCCGGCAGCCATCAGTTGCTCGGGCGTCGCGATGCCCGTTTGCAAGGCGTTGGCCACGGCCGGACTTGCCGTGAGGTCATTCCACGTCATTTGCATATAAAGCAGCATTGCCTTAGACGCGTTGACATGGTCTCGCATTCCTTCGACAAAATCCGGCATCAAATAAACACCCGGGAAGCGGGCCCTGACCATCCGATATGTCGACGGTATCATCTGGACCATTCCCCCAGCCCCGGCCGAACTTACGGAATAACGGTACGTCTGCCCTTCGTTCAGGGCATAGAGCGTAAAAATATCGTTATAAATATTCGGATGATACTCGGTCCTGAATCTCAAATGATCAACGTGTTCGACGGTCGCGAGCCGCTCGGCAATGTCGGCGACCTTTGGCTGGATGTTGATACCGCGTTCGCGGAGACGTTCGCGGGCGATGTCGATCGTATTTCGAACGTAGAACTGACCGGCATTCACAACCTCAGGAGTGATCAGGCCGGCGTGTGTTGATACGTAATATGCCATCTCCTGAAACACGCCGTTGTTTTCACGAGGATACTGGACTATCAACGGTAATTGCTGCTGCCCGCTCGGGTCGGCGATCGTGACCGGCGTATTCACTCCGTTTGCCCGTACCGTAGCAACGGTAAACTGCTTGCCGGAAGCCGCCACGACCGCGGTCGGGGCTGACGGCGTCAAAAACTGTTCCTTTGACAAAACCAGGTTATCGATCTGACGTGTCCGCCAATCATAGAAAGCGATCCGAATTTGAGTATTTGGAAATATCTGAGATACAGATTCGGCGGATGCCGTCGTGAGCGGACGTACCTGCATCATCCGGCGGGCCTCGGCGATTTTTGCCTTGATCTGCGAAAAGCTCAATCCCGACCGGTTCAAATTACTGACCGGCTGGACCTGGACCGCCGGCGGCGTGACCGGGGCGACCGCCGGAACCTGCACGGGCTTTGGCGTCGGCGATGGCGCTGGTTTTATCGGCGGCAGCGTACTCGTCACGATTACCCGCGAAGGCGTCGGCGAAGCTTGTGCAAAACCGTTCGTGTCGACAAGACCTATCATCAAAGCGGCAGACAAGATCAGGGTCGAGGTAAAGCTAAATTTCATAGATATCCGGATCGGAAGAGCTGCTTAAGTGTACTCAGGAATTTGCGCCGGCAAGTTACAGGGATAAGATTCGCCTATTCAGGGTGCGGTTGTCAACAGTTTTCGAAAAATTTATGTTATACACAAATAATAATTATGGATGGAATTCGTTTGTGTTGGACCAATACTTAATGTATAAAGGTCTTTTCTCCTTTATTTACTTCATTTATATATGAAAGAGCTCTTTGGGACAGATGGCATTCGCGGGCGGGCTGACGAATTTCCTCTCGACGCCGGCACCGTCGCAATTATTGGCCGTTCTCTTGCCCGACAGTTTGGAGAACGCCTGGAGCGGCATCCAAAATTCGTAATCGGCCGCGATACACGCGAGTCCGGTGAGAGTATCGAGCGTGCTTTTTATGGCGGCGCGTTCGCGGGTGGAGCCCACTGTGTATCTGCCGGCGTGATCACAACGCCAGGTGTCGCGTTTCTGGCCCTAGTCGAAGGTTTTGATGCCGGTATCGTTATCAGCGCATCTCATAACCCGTTTTATGACAACGGCATTAAGGTCTTCCTCCCGTCGGGGAAGAAGATCGAAGAAGCGATCGAACGGCAGACAGAACGAGATATTTACGGTTCTGCGGATGATCAGATGCCGCTTGGATCCGAGGCCGAAATTGAATATGCCGCCGATCTTATCGATCATTACATCGCACATTTGACCGGTTCTGTCGCCGGTCTCTCGGCGGCGGGAATCAAGATCGTGCTCGACTGTGCCAATGGTGCGGCGTCGTCGATCGCTCCGAGAGTTTTCGGCTCCTTGGGAGCCGACGTGATCGCGATCCACGATCGTCCCGACGGCCGCAATATTAACCGAGATTGCGGTTCGCTCCATCTTGAACACCTTCAGGCTGCGGTCTTGGACTTCGGAGCGAATCTCGGGGTCGCATTTGACGGTGATGCTGACCGGGCACTTTTCGTTGATGAAAATGGCGAGATCGTGGATGGTGACGCGACACTTTGGGCAATGGCTCAATATCTGAAAGGGCACGGCCGGCTCGATAATGGCAAGGTTGTCGCGACCGTAATGAGCAATATCGGGCTCGAGCTAGCGATGCGTTCGATCGGAGTTGAGCTTTTGCGGGCACCGGTCGGAGACAAATACGTGCTTCAACAATTGCTTGAGACCGGATCTGAGGTCGGCGGCGAACAGTCAGGCCACGTGATCTTTCCTCGGCACAGTCTTGTCGGTGACGGCATTATGACAGCACTTTTTATGCTGCGGGCGATGATCGAAAAGGGCGTCAGTTTGTCGCACTTGGCGGATGGCTTCGTTCGTTATCCGCAGGTCCTGGTAAATATTAAGGTTAGCGAAAAGCCGCCGTTCGAATCGATCCCGGCGATCGCCGCTGCGGCAAATGCGGTCGAGTCGGAACTCGAAGGCGAAGGACGACTGTTGCTTCGGTATTCAGGGACCGAGAACCTTGCCCGTGTGATGATCGAGGGCAGGGAACAGGCAAGGATCGAGGAGCAGGCTGAGCGGATCGCTACGGTCATACGTGAATCGATCGGTGTTAGCGAATAGGCGTTTCTATTGACATGAGCGAGATCAGGATAGGTATCCGAACCAGCGAGGAAGAGCACCGTTACGACGTTCGTGTCGGCAGCGGAACTCTCCATCGGTGCGGAAAATGGGCCCGAAAATGTCTCGGCGGCTCGGCCGGGCGGATAGTGATCGTCTCAAATGACAAGGTTTTTGGCCTATACGGTGCCACGGTCGAGACTAACCTGGCCGAGGCCGGTTTTACCGTTTCTGTATGGAAGATGCGGGACGGCGAGCGTTATAAAAACCTGAGGTCGCTCGATGCGGCACTTACCGCATTTGCCGAGGCCGGCCTGACGCGGACGGACGCGGTTGTCGCTTTAGGCGGCGGTGTCGTCGGGGATCTTGCCGGATTTGCGGCGTCTGTCCATCTCCGCGGAATCCCGTTTCTTCAGATCCCGACCACGCTGCTCGCAATGATCGATTCGTCGGTCGGCGGAAAGACCGGCATCAATTCGGATCATGGAAAGAACATGATCGGAGCGTTTTATCAGCCGAAGGGAGTACTGATCGACACCGACAGTCTTGCGACACTCGACAGACGTGAGATGGCGGCCGGGTTTTGCGAGGCGATAAAACAAGGGGCGATCGGCGGCAATATCCTGTTTGACGAAGTAACGAATGTGCTCGACGATTTTCCGTCGGAGCGAATGGACGACCATTTCCGCAGCCCGTTGTACCGCTCGCGGCTGGTCCAAATGATCGCTTCTCAAGTGGCATTCAAGGCCAATGTTGTGAGCGGCGATCAACGCGAGTCTGTCACCCGACGTGACCGCCATTCGCGAAAGATCCTGAATTTTGGCCATACGCTTGCCCACGCGCTCGAAAAGGTCACCGGCTACAAATATTTCCGCCACGGCGAGGCGGTTGGCTACGGCATCATCTACGCGGCCGAACTTTCAAAAGAACTTGCGCTTATTGACGAAAAAGTTGTAAAATTGTTGAACGATGTTGTGCATCGCTCGGGCTCATTGCCCAAACTAAACAACATCGATCCCAAGTTGGTCATTGAGGCATTTCGTTTTGACAAGAAACAGGTCGCCGGTTCGCTGCAAATGGTGCTATTGAAAGGTATTGGAAAGCCGGTGATCGTTAACGGAAGTGACATTCCGCGTTCTGCTCATTTATCTGCGCTCAAACGCCTCTTTGCCCGATAGATTCCAGCCGGACTTTCCCGGCTTTACGAGGAGTAACAATACAATGAAAAACGCTTTGCAAGACCGCTCGTCTGAGCGCGGAAGCGCGGGCGTCAAGTTCGCGATCTTTCTTGCCTTTCTTGGTTTGTTCGGACATGCGGCGTATAACTACGTCCCGGTCGCCTACGAAGCCGAGAGTCTGAAGACCGAGATGCACACTGCCGTGATGCAGGGGCTGGCTATTTCGGGCAAGTTAAGCCCGGTCGATAACGTCAAGGGCCGAATTGAAAAGGCGATGGTTTCGAACGCGGTGCCGGCCGACGCGATATTAAACGTCACTCAGACCGGAAACATAATTCAGGCTCGCCTGTATTATGTCCGGCAGGTGCCGATCCTGCCATTTGGGATGTACACGTATAAATACGTGTTTGACCACACGGCGACCCCGACGGGATTTTTGCTTAAACAATAGGTTCAAACTGCCGCGGCCATTGCGGTCCGGATCTTTAGCGGCTGTATTTGTATCAGACTTTCCGGAGCATCGGCGAGCCAAGTCGTCGGGCACACGCCGCATGTAGTACATTTTTCGACAGCAGGACAGGGTAAGCTCGATTGAGATGCCCTGGCCTTTTCATGTTCGGACTTAAGAAACTCGAACGACAATCCGGAATCGACAATTGACCAGGGAAGGAATTCGTCATAGCTCCGGTCACGAGAGATATGAAAATGCGGATCGATGCCGGTTTCGCGCAACGCACGATTGATATCGCCCTTGTACCGGGCCGCGAGGTCAATGGCCTTTGCGACGCTGCGGTCGCCCGACGAGAATAGTGCCTGTTCGTGAGCGATCCGGGCCGACATATAGCGGACCTCGACATTCGGGATCTTGCTAAGGCCCTTGCACACGTACTTTATTCGCTGCTTAAGCTCTTTTTCTTCACATATTCCGTCCCACTGCAGCGGCGTGTTCGGTTTCGGCACAAAGCCGTTGAGTGATGGGATGATCTTGCCGGCACGGCCGAATTTCTTGCCCGCCTCCAGCATTCGGTCCTTAATGCGTTCGACGAGGACGAACATCTCATCCAGGTCCTCAGTGGTCTCGGTGGGCAGACCGACCATCATATAGAGCTTTATGGTGAGCATCCCGCGGTCAAAGACCGCGCCGCAGATATCGACGATCTCGTCATTGGTCAGATTTTTGTTGATCACACGCCGCAGCCGATCACTTCCGGTCTCAGGGGCAACGGCGATCTGCTGGTCGCGTGATTCGACAAGTGCGTCCAGGAGTTCGTCTGAGATCTGATCGAGGCGCAGGCTCGAAACCGAGATCCTGTAATCCATCGCCCTCAGTTCACGAAGAATGGTCGATATTTCGGGGTGATCACAAACCGCGGTAGAAACTAGTCCGATCTTGTTGGTCTTGTGCCGCCATTCGCGGGCCTTTGCCAGAATGTCCTTGGCAGGCACGACACGCGGCGGGTAATAGTTGTAACCCGCCCAACAAAATCGGCATCCCTGGGAACAACCGCGTGAGATCTCGACCAACAGCCGGTCGCCCATCTCGGCACCCGGCGACCAGACCGATGTCGACGGGCAAAAAGTGTCCTGGTTTACCAAAAACTCCGCCAGTTCGGTCTCGCCCCGCTTGAGCGCACGCCGCAGCGTTCCCTCCTTTGGATTGACGGATGCGAGGGCCCGCCCGACACGACGCGGAACGCCTGCCACGTTTGGCAAATATTCAGCGACCGTACAATCATCGTTGTGCACGACATCGTAAAACGCCGGCACGTAAAATCCGCGGCCGATCAACGCCAGCTGCCGCAAAACGTCGTCCTTTGAACTATTCTCAAGTATCGCATCGATCAGTTGGTATGCGAGTATCTCGCCCTCGCCGACGGCGATCACGTCGGTGAAATCGGCGATCGGCTCCGGATTAAGGAACGACGCGGCACCACCCATTACGACCAGCGGGTGGCCGTCCGTACGGTCCTTTGACCAGACCGGAACCCCCGAGAGCTGGAGCATCCGGGCCATATTCAGATAGTCGGTCTCAAATGAGATAGAAAACGCGATAACGTCGAAGCCTTTGACGTGAGATTGCGTTTCGAGCGACATCAGCGGGGCGCCTGTTTTCTCGTATTCGGCCAGTTCATCCCGATCCGGCAGGAATACCCGTTCGCAGACGACGTCAGGGATCGCGTTAAAAAGCTCATACATCGTATGGAGGCCGAGGTTGGCCATACCTATCGAATGCGTGTTGGGATAGCAGAGTGCGATCCGGAGGGCTCCGCCGCGTTTTACGACGTAGCCTTCCTCCACGCTCAGCTTCTTTTTATAGCTTTCTATGATCCGCTTGCTCATATGGTCAAACTTAAACGATAACAGAACGGCCTATTGCTGCCAATACAAAATTGCGGACGCCGACCGATGATCAACGTCCGCTATGATCTGCTGGTACCGTAGTATCAGTTCTTTTTCTTGTCTTTTTCAGGCTTTCCGCCGCCCGGAGTGACGTAGTATGGCCGATGCTGTACCTGGTAAACCTTGTCATCGTATACTCCGTCACCGTCAACATCGACTTTGACCTCGATCTTCGATCTGGTGCCCGGAGCTTTCTTTTCAGCGAGGTCGTAAGTCAGGCTGTACTGACTTCGCATAAGAGCATTGATCGACTGCAAATAGCCCGGGACCTCGCCCTCGAAAGTCATGGGAAAGTGCCTGCCGCCGGATTCTCGGGCAAGAGTGTTCATGATGTTCTGAGCCATCAGGAACGTCAATCGCCCGGGGCCGCCCGAGATATCGTCAGTCGCACCGAGGCGGTTCTCATACATTTTAAAGAACAGATTTCCGGTACTGATGATGTAGATCGGGACGCCAGCTTCCTGAATGATCCTGCGGGCCTCGTCGTATCCGATCTTCGAAAACGTGTCTATCCCGGAAGCAACCAGGATGATCGCTTTCCGCTTGGATCTGACCGCGACCATTCCGGCGTAGTCGGACTTTTCTTCCTTTGAGTTCTCAAGGACAACCGAATCGGCGCGTCCGCCAACGAGAGCCAGTTTGAGGGCGTCGAACATCGCGTTTTCGCGAAATGCCGGACGATTGCGAAGCAAAAGGTCGATAGTCGCGCGAATACGGGCCGGATCGTTTGTGAAGTCCGTGATCGGTGTCGGCCGCAGGTCATAAGCGATGACAGACGCGTAATCGTTCGGCGGTTTGATAAAGCCCGTCATAAATTGAGCAACGGGCCGGATCACTTCAAAAGTGCCGGGGTCGAAGCGGCCGCCGGCGGCCGAACCGAGCACCTCGGTCCACTTGCTGTATTCGACCACGAGCGTGACGGTGATCGGAGCATCAGGTGTCGCAAAACTCGAAATGTTCTGCTTTACGCCGTTCTCGAAGATCGCAAAATTGGCTTTATTAAGTCCGCTGATGATCTGTCCGGTCTTCTTATTGACCACAACGGCGTCGACCGCAACGACGTTCGTCTCGACCTTTTCAACAGTGTCGTCGATGATGGCGTTCTTTTCCTCTTCCCGGAGTTTGCGTTCTTCTTCGAGCTTTTTCAGTTCTTCTTCGGTCGGCGGCGTGGGCCGAGTGTTCTTTTTACCGCTTCCGGTGTTGGTGTCGGGCTTTTGCGGACGCGACTGTGCCCAAATATCGACACCCATCGCAGAGATGAGTACCGACAGGATCAAAGGGTAAGCGAAAACATACCTTGAAAGCGGATTTTTCATATAATACACAGTTAAGATGCCCGAAACTATTTAGATACCGATTGTCCGCTTTTGGTTGGTCTAAATCAAGGTTATTTAGTTGCCGACGGCATTTAAGCTGAACAAAGGCCGCTCGCGAACGAGCAGCCTTTGTTTTTTAAGCGAAATTGACCCTGAAGCCAGGGATCATTGACGGCAAACGCGGTACGCAGCATTGTAAGTTGTGCTCTGCGGAAAGTTCGCTATTCCCTCAAAACATGCACCGCTTGTAGCGAATCCGTTAAATTCGACTTCGGTTCCGGTGCCGCCGTCGATCGTGAAATGGAGCGACTTGTTCTGCAAAGTGTTCTGATCCCAGAATCCGAAATAGTTCGAATACCCGGTCACCGTCAGCGTGCCGCCCAGATTAAGGTCAAGAGACAGGCCCGTCTGAACCGAACCCGGTGACATCTCGCACTCATAATATGAAGTCAGGCCGCGGCCGGAGCATGACGAGACGAGAAAGGTGCCGGACGAAACGACGTTATCCGGATACGTGAGCGTCGGTGAAAATGGACGCATGTTGTTGCCCGGATTGACCTCGTTGCCGCTGGTCGTTGACACGGTCGATACGAACGATGGAGCGGTCGTCGAAACCTGAAATTCGAAGTTGAACCTTACGTATTTCGTCTGATTCTGGCTTATGTTGCCAAAATTGCAAACGATCTTATTCGAAACGACGCTGCACGTGCCGCCGCTTGCCTGAATACCGGTGAGTTTCCCAAGTATGTATCGCGTGGGGCTGGTATTGGTCAGCGGAAACTCGACGGTCATCGTTACGCCGGTCGCAGTCTGATTGCCGATGTTCTTCACACGGCTGGTGTATTGATATGGCGACTCGACAAGCGGCGACGAGTTTCCCTGCCAGGTCATGACCTCAAGATTTGGCGGCTGCGGCGGAGCGGCAACTGCTGAAATCGATCCGAAAGCGACGATCGCTGACATTAAGGAAAGAGCGAAAATGCTCCGTGAGACTAAGTTCTTCATTATTTTCTCCTGTAAGTTTTCTAGTTGAACACAAGATCACGCGTGTCCTGTACTTGTGAGAACGCAGGGATAGAAAGAAGCTTGCAACCAAATTGCAAAAAAATGTAACCTTCGTCATATCAATACTTAAGCGGCGGCGACGATCGTGTTTTTGCCCCGATGCTCGACAACGCGTCGGTAATTTCATACAGTTTCGAAAGACCCTTGAACCAATATATAAGTGTTTCCGAGGCCCCTCGGGCGTTCGTATGCGATCGGTGGACGATGATATGAAAGATTTTTTTGATCACACGAAGCGAAATTTCCGCGCATATTTTGCGGCATTTGCGAGTCTTATTGTGTTGGCTTCTGCCGCGGCCCAAGTGTCGGCCCAGCCCAAACCGGTTACTCGCCAGGAAACAATGCGCGGTTCCGTCACACCCGAACGCGAATGGTGGGATGTCATGCATTACGATCTTTCGGTGCAGTTTCTGCCCGATACACGGATGATAAAAGGGTCAAACGTCATTACCTTTAAGGTACTCAAGCCGGGAAACAAAATGCAGATCGACCTTCAGACGCCGCTTGCGATCACCCGTGCGGCATTTGGCGGCGAGTCGCTGAAATTCGAACGAGAAGGCAATGTTTACTGGCTCTATTTTGCAAATGAATTGAAAGCAGGTGCTGAGGCACGTGTGGAGATCGCATATGAGGGCAGGCCCACAGCGAGCACAAACCCGCCGTGGAGCGGCGGCGTGACCTGGGGCCGCGACGACCTCGGCGATCATTACATTACGACCACGTGTCAGGGCATCGGGGCGAGCATTTGGTGGCCGAACAAGGATATCGGATACGACGAGCCGGATCGGGGTATGAAGATCAACATCACAGTTCCCGAAGACCTTTCGGCGGTCTCAAACGGCCGCTTAAAAGGAGTAGATCATGACATCAAGAATAAGACCAAGACCTTTCATTGGCAGGTCGTTAATCCGATAAATAACTACGGCGTCAACGCAAATATTGGCAAGTACGTCACGTGGTCGGAGAAATACCTCGGCCTTGGCGGGCCGCTGGATGTGAGCTACTGGGTGCTCGCACATCAGAAAGCGGCGGCAATGAAACAATTCAGGGAAGTCCCGCGAATGCTCAAGGCCTTTGAGTTTTGGTTTGGTAAATATCCCTGGTATGAAGACGGCTACAAACTCGTGTCAGTCTCGTATGCGGGAATGGAGCATCAGAGTTCGGTGACCTACGGCAACTGGTTCCGCAATGGATATCGCGGCCGCGACGTCAGTTTTACCGGCATTGGCTACAAATTTGACTTTATTATTGTCCACGAATCGGGTCATGAGTGGTTTGGCAATAACATTTCGATGAAGGACGCCGCTGATATGTGGATCCACGAAGGTTTTACTAACTACTCGGAAAATCTGTTCGTCGAGTATTACTGGGGCAAGAAGAGCGGCGAAGATTATGTGATCGGTAGCAGGCGTAATATCCGAAACGATTCGCCCATCATCGGCACCTACGGAGCCAACCGCGAGGGTTCAGGCGACATGTATTACAAGGGCGGTAATCTTCTTCATACGATACGACAGATCGTGGGTGACGACGCCAAATGGCGCTCGATCCTGCAAGGGCTGAACCGGGATTTTTGGCACCAGACCGTCACGACACAACAGGTCGAATCCTACGTTTCGCAGCGTGCCGGCGTGGATCTCAGCAAGGTGTTTGATCAGTACCTTCGCGGGACACGGATACCGCTGCTGCAGTATAGGATCGATGGCGCCAAATTGTCGTTCAAATACGACCGTGTGATCGACGGTTTCGCGATGCCGATCAGGATCACTGTCAACGGCAAAGAAAGTGTGATCGTACCTAACTCTGCGATGCAGACAATGTCATTTCCGGCCGAAATCACGTCCGTCGAGGTCAACCGTAATTATCTGGTCGACGCGGAATTGCTTAAGTGACCTGACGTTGTTGACCCTCACGGTTTGAAAATATACACTTCTCTTTTGATAAGTGGTGAGTTATTGCGACTTGCGGCCACTTAAAATAAACCGCTAAACAGCAAAGAGTAGCAGCTAATGACCTTACGGAGACTCTATGCTTGTTCGGCATGGAGTTTTTGATTTGTATGACAGCATTTCTTGATTTATTAAAAGAGCGGATCGTGGTCTTTGACGGTGCGATGGGTAGTAACCTGCAGGCCCTCGATCTGTCGATCGACGATTGGGGCGGGCCTAATTTTGAGAATTGCTCGGAAAATCTTCTCTATACGAGGCCTGACGCGATCGAGACCGTGCACCGGAGCTTTCTGGATGTCGGCTGTGACGTGATCGAGACCAACAGTTTTGGCGGAAGCGAGGTCGTGCTGGCCGAATTTGGGATCGCGGACAAAACTTACGACGTGAACAAAAAGGCAGCCGAACTGGCTAAGCGGTTGGCGAGCGACTATTGGACGTACGACAAGCCCCGGTTCGTCGCAGGTTCCATCGGCCCGGGCACCAAACTGCCAACGCTCGGGCACATCACGTACCCAGCACTCAAGGAAGCGTACCGCGAACAGGTCCGAGGCCTGATCGACGGCGGCAGCGATATTCTTATCGTCGAGACCTGTCAGGACCTTTTGCAGACCAAGGCTGCCCTCGCGGCGATCTTCGAACACTTCGAAAAGCATAAGATCAAACTTCCGGTCATCGCACAGGTGACGATCGAGGTTTTCGGGACGATGCTCAATGGTACTGAGATCGGGGCCGCGCTGACCGCGCTCGAGCCTTTCCCGATAGACGTGATAGGAATGAACTGCGGCACAGGGCCGCGTCATATGACCGATAGCTTTCGTTATCTTTGCGAAAATGCTCCGATGGCTGTCAGCGTCCTGCCGAATGCGGGGTTGCCCGAAGTCCGAGACGGAGCACAGTATTACGACGAGTCGCCCGAGAGCTTTGCGGAGCAGGTCGAGCATTTCGCCCGCGATTTCGGAGCGAATATCGTCGGCGGGTGCTGCGGTACGTCGCCCGAACATTTGCGGCAGGTCGTCGAACGAGTCGGTTCGTTGACGCCGAAACAGCGAAACGCAAGACTGATACCATCGGCGTCGTCGATCTATTTCCAGCAACCGTACACGCAGGACGCCTCGTTTCTTATCGTCGGTGAGCGTGTCAACGCTTCGGGGTCGAAGAAGATGCGCGACCTCCTCGATTCGGAGGATTGGGACGGGCTGGTCAATCTCGCAAAATCGCAGGAGAAAGAAGGGGCGCATATTCTCGACGTGAATGTCGATTTTGTCGGCCGCGACGGCGTCGCCGATATGCACCAACTTGCCTCGCGTCTGGCTACGGCGGTCAAGATCCCGCTGATGTTCGATTCGACCGAGTGGGAAAAAATGGAGGCAGGACTTGAGCACGCCGGCGGCAAATCGCTTCTCAATTCGACAAACTACGAGGATGGCGAAGAGCGTTTTCTCAAGGTCCTCGACCTTGCAAAACGATACGGTGCCGGCGTTGTCGTCGGTCTCATTGACGAGGAAGGCATGGCCCGGTCTTTTGACGCCAAGGTCAGGATAGCTCGGCGGGCGTACAAGCAGGCTGTCGAATACGGGATAGAATCGCACGATATCTTCTTTGATCCGCTGGCTCTGCCGATCTCAACAGGTATAGAAGAAGACCGTCGTAACGCCGTCGAGACGATCGACGCGATCCGGCAGATCCGTGAGGAGATGCCCGAGGCCAATATCATACTCGGCGTGTCAAACATCTCATTCGGCCTAAATCCTGCGGCCCGCGTCGTACTCAATTCGGTGTTTCTGCACGACTGTGTCGAAGCGGGGATGAATTCGGCGATCGTCAATGCGTCAAAGATCCTGCCGCTGATGAGATTTAGCGAGCTTGAGATCGAAACCGCGCGTGATCTGATCTATGACCGTCGAAAGTTTGAAGGTGATATTTGCACATATGATCCGCTCGGCGAATTTTCGAATATGTTTCAGGGCAAGACGGCCCAGTCGATCAAACCTGACATATCAAATCTGCCGATCGAAGAGAAACTAAAACACCACATCATCGATGGCGAGCGCATCGGACTCGAAGATTCGCTCAAAACGGCCCTTGAAAAGTATGATCCGCTCGAGATCATCAATGATATCTTGTTGGACGGGATGAAGACGGTCGGCGAACTTTTCGGGTCGGGGCAGATGCAGCTACCGTTTGTGCTACAGTCAGCCGAATCGATGAAAGCGGCGGTGAAATTCCTCGAGCCCTTTATGGAAAAGGTGGAGGGGACCAACAAAGGCGTCCTGGTGCTGGCAACCGTGAAGGGCGACGTCCACGACATTGGAAAGAACCTGGTGGACATAATTCTGACCAATAACGGCTACAAGGTCGTCAACCTCGGCATCAAACAGCCGATCGACGACATTCTGCGTGCGTGGGAAGAATCAGGCGGCGACGCGATAGGCATGAGCGGCCTTTTAGTCAAATCTACGCTTATCATGCGCGACAACCTTGAGTTGATGAATGAGCGCGGCGTCACAGTGCCGGTGATCTTAGGGGGAGCGGCACTTAACCGGCGATATGTTGATCAGGATCTGATCCCGCTTTACAAGGGCAAGTTGTTTTACGCCCGCGACGCGTTCGACGGCCTGCACGCGATGGATGAGATAACCCGAAAGTCGGCGGACGAGGTCGCCGAACAGGCAACTGGCTCGGTCGTGCCTGATCCCGGAACGACGCCCAAAGCAATTGTCGCTAATCCAGCGGCGGGCGGAGTCGATGACGAAGACCTCGTCGGCGAAGACGCTAAACTCGGCGTTGAGGCAGCAAGGGTATCGAGCCGTTCGTCCGGCGACACCTCGCACACTGCGCGATCGTCGGTCTCGCAGGATGTTAAGATACCCAAAGCACCGTTTTATGGGGCAAAAGTGGTCGAGATCACTGATCTCACAAAGGTCTTCGATTTTATTAACGAGACGGCGCTGTTCAAGGGCCAGTGGCAGTACAAACAGGGACGGAGTTCAATGGAGGAATATCAACAGGTCCTCCAGGATACGGTTTTTCCCAAATTCACCGAGATCAAGGCAAAGGCCATCCGGGAGAGATTACTCGAGGCAAAGGTCGCCTATGGGTACTTTCCGTGTCAGTCCAGCGGCAATGACCTGATCATATATCACGATGATGAACGCACGGAGCGTATGCGGTTTACGTTCCCGCGGCAGCCGGTGGAGCAGCGCGGCGGCAAGAACCTTTGCCTGGCCGACTATTTTGCTTCAGTCGAATCGGGCAAAATCGATGTTGTCGCATTTGATCTGGTCACAATGGGACGTCGGGCGAGTGAGCACTCGGCTGAGCTTTTCAAAGCGGATAATTATACCGATTATCTTCTGTTTCACGGACTCTCAGTTGAGTCTGCCGAGGCTCTTGCCGAAATGTGGCACAAGCGCATCCGCGAGGAACTGGGGATCGCCGGTGGAGATGCGGCCGAATTGACCAAGCTGTTTCATCAGGGCTATCAAGGATCAAGATATAGTTTCGGATATCCGGCATGTCCTGCTCTCGAGGATCAGGCAAAGCTATTTCAACTGCTCCCGGCGGCCGAGATCGGAGTCGAACTCAGTGAGGAACTTCAACTTCACCCTGAACAATCGACATCAGCAATAATAGTTCACCACCCCGAGGCCAAGTACTTCAATGTAGAGTAGTTTCGGGTATTTCTGAGGTTCGGAAAAGCCGATTTTGCTGATTAGCAAAGTCGGCTTTTGAATTGTAGAATAAGGATTGCCGCTAATATTTCGATATTTTAAATCACTGATATGTCAAAAACTATATTCATTGCCGGCTCCGGCGGGATCGGCGAGGCAGCAGCACTTTTGCTGCGCGAATGGTGCGATTTCGATCTCACATTGATACTCGGCGACGTAAGTGAAGGGAGTCTGAAAAAGGCCGTCGATTTCGTCACTGCAAATTCGGATAAGACTAATCGGGTCGAAACCGTATTGATGCCGACCGATGGCATTACCGATGAGATGAAGGCAGCGTTTGAGGCAGCTGACGTGCTGCTCGACTGTTCGCCGGGCGGCCAGGCTCCGCGAATGGCGCGGTTTGCGGTCGACTACAAGATGCACTACGCAAATCTCACCGAGTATGTTGCCGAGACCGACCGGATCATCGAGATGGCCAAGGACGCTGAAACCGGCTTTATTCTTCAGACCGGGCTTGCTCCGGGCTTTATCAACGTCAAGGCGATGGAACTCTATCACGAATTTGTCGCCAAATATGAGAATGAGTCGGTTGAACGGATCGGAATGAAGGTCGGGGCGTTGACGGCACATGCTCATGCCCCTCATTTTTATGGATTTACTTGGTCGCCGATCGGTGTAGCGACCGAGTATGTCAAGAATTCGCGTGTTATCCGTGATCACTCGATCACTGAGTTGCCGGCACTGTCATCCCGCGAGGTGATAGTCATCGGTGCCCGTACGTACGAGGCGGACCTGACATCGGGCGGAGCGGCCGACCTGCCGGATTTCTTTGCCGGCAAGGCTCGCCAACTCGATTACAAGACGCTTCGGTACGTCGGCCATTATTCATGGGTCGAGTCGATCGTCGAGACCTTGCCGAAAGACGATGACCTGCCTGATCGACTGCAGGATATGATGCTCCGGGCCGTTCCGTCGGTCGAGGATGATCTGGTGCTGGTACACGCTTCAGTTGACGGATTTGACTCCCAGGGCCGTCGCCGTATGATCGAAAAAGCCTACTTTGTCGAACCGCTCGAGATAAACGGCCATTGTCTGCGTGCGATCCAAACAACGACCGCGGCTCCGCTATGCCAATCGGCGATGATGCTTCTGACCGGCGAACATAAAGGCGTAATACTTCAGAGTCAGATCGACCCGAAGGCATTCCTTGCCGGCAACTTCGTCGCCAAGGTTTATGGTTGATCACTTCGGGCAAAAGATAAAAAAGCGGGGCGGATATTATCCGCCCCGCTTTGTTTCGTTTAACTGACCCGCCTAGGGAACATAGGCACTTGGCGTCGGGATGTCGGCCGCGATGCCAAAGGTCTGAATGAGGACGCCCGCCGTTGAACGGTTGACGTACCAGGTGAAGTTTGACGACCTGAAAACGGCGGCGTCGATCTTATTGTCGCCGTCGTAATCTCCCGGTGCGGGCGTATCGGAGCTCGTTCCGAACGCGAAGGCATAGAATGTCAAATTCTCACTGCGGAGAACGTACCATTCGCCTGTCGACGGCCTGAAGAACGCCGCATCAGCCTTTCCGTCGCCGGTGAAATCACCCTGTACAGGCCGGTCGGTCGATGTGCCGAACGCATATGCGACAACGCCGGCGTCCGAACTACGTCTTATCCACCACTGGCCGGAGGCGGGCCGATAAATGGCGATGTCAGCCTTGCTGTCACCGTCAAAATCGCCAACGGCCGGTTTGTCGCCCGACGCTCCGAATCCGATGATGTCGGTACCGCCGGTCGATTTCTGGATGTACCAGGTGTTAGTTGACGGGCGGAACACGGCCGAATCCGTCTTGTTATCACCGTCATAGTCCGCCGGAACAGGCGTATCCGTGCTTGTGCCGAACGGGAACGCGAAGAACGAAAAATCCTCGCTGCGAAGAATGAACCACTGACCGGTTGACGGTCGCCAGAACGCGAAATCCGTCTTATTGTCGCCGGTGTAGTCGCCGGGCACAATGCGGTCGGTTGACGTTCCAAACGCTGCGGCAGCGTTGCCGCCCGTCGACGATTTCAGGTACCACCATTCGCCCGGGCCCGGACGGAAAACCGAAAGGTCGGTCTTGTCGTCGCCGTCATAGTCGAACGGTGCCCTCAAGTTACTGGCCGTCGCGTTGACGTTGAAGTTGACGTCCGACATATCAAAAAAGATATTACCGGTCCCTTCGACCTTGATGCGTCCCTGAGTCGTGGTGACGTTCGGGATCGTGACCGTTTCAGAACCGTCATTCGGTGTGCTGGCGGTGATCGTCGTCGGGAATGTCAGTCCGCCGTCCGTCGAGAACGAGATCTTGACGTTCGCGGCGCTTACCGGAGCGGCGTTTGTATTATTGACGCTCCATGTAATGGTCTGTGACGAACCGCCGGCCCATGTGACCGCCGTATTTGGACCGGTTACGTTGAATGGCCCCGAGTTGCCGTCGACATTGACAGTTGCGGTTGCCGTATTGATACCGCCGCCCGCCGCGCGATTATCGCGGGCCACGACCTGAAATGTCATGGCACGTGTGATCGCGGACATCAATTCGCCGGTCAAACAGCCACCTGACGGGCATGACCCGGATGTCGAAGGCGGTACGTTGGCATTGTTGCGAATATACTGCAGCGAGGGGAAGTAGCGCGTCGGGTTCGTTGTCGGCAGATAGTTGCGGAACAGCGGACGAGCAATACCGTCTGCATCGGAATTTGGCACCGTGGTTGCTGCACCGGTTCCGCCGCCGGCATTATACTGCTGCCAATCATAGGTGATAGTATCGCCGTTCGGATCGGTAGCCGCGGCCGTCAATGAAAACGGGGTCTGTTTTGGAATATTGTAGGTCGTGCCTGCCGGAATGGTGACGGTCGGCGGTGTATTGCCTGTCGCCGTCTGGGCGGAGCAGGCATTACCGTTATTCACCTGACTGAAGGCAACGATCACCTCAAGGCTGCGAACGTGCATCGTGTCGATACTGTTCGGGGCAAGGTCCTGATTGCCGCAGATGCCGGCGTAGCCCATGATCGTGACGCCGCTGCCGGGCTCAAACGCATTGGTACTGCTGCGGTTGCCGCCGCCGCAGTTGCTGACGTTGCCATTGAATGTGTGATTGGAACCCCACTGGTGGCCCATTTCGTGTGCGACATAGTCTATCGCAAAAGGATCGCCGACCGGATTTGGAAGTCCGGTTGTTCCGGCTCCCTTTGACGCTCCGCACGGCGAGTTAAGCTGAGCGACGCCGCCGCTGCCGGTCGTGAAGACGTGGCCGATATCATAGTTTGCCGAACCGATAACGGTATCGAGGTTTCCGGTATTGACGTTGATGTCGCTCGACGAGTTTGCATACGGATCATTTCCGGCTGTGCAGGCCGATCCGCCCCCCGGCACCGGACATGTGGTGTTGTTACCCGCGTAAACGATCAGGTTGTTATTTGCCACGACGACCATTCGAAGAGCGAGATCGCGTTCGTACACGCCATTCACCCGGTTCATGATCAGTACCTGAGCCGCCAGACATCCCGCCACAGTGTTACCGCCGACGGCGTTACAGTATTCGAAGTTTGCCGCGAGTGCCAGGCGGTATGTACGGAGCGTGGTACCTGAAGTCACCTCCGGTGCCATCGACGTCATGAACTGTGTCGCGTCAAATTCGCCGGGTCGCATTGCCTGATCAAAATCCTTACCGACAAATTCGCAAACAAATCGCGACATCGAGCGAGCTTCGCTTTTGCGATAGCTGATGTAGTTGTCCGTATCGCCGACCGAGTACGGGTCGATGACTACCGAGCCCCGCGGAGTAATGATATATGCATGAAACCCTGACGGCAGCATATCAAAACGCACCGTAGCGGTCGGGTCATCTATACCTTGTCCGCGATATGTCGCGGCCAACTCGGGGAATTTATCCGCAAGTCCCTGTTCGACGACCATAGAATGTTCAATACGAAACCGCTGGAACGATCCGTCCGGCATAGGGAGCGTCAGAATAACTTCCGAGGGCTCACTCGAAAACTCTTCGGGAGCACTCGCAAGGATCTGTTTCACGATCGACTTGTTCAGACTAAATGCTCCATAGGAACGGATCTCGACCGGACGATTCGCTCCGGTGAGCCTGATCGGCGTGTCATCGATCTTGGTCCAAACACGATCGGACGAAACAGGTTCGACCGCGAAGGCCGAGGTTGTAAACAACACAAAAGCTGCCAGCATCAGCCAGGCATAACGGAATTTCATCATCTTCATATAAAAACTACCTCGAAGTCTCACAGTTGGTAAACTTACACCCGGAGGGATGTCGGCCGGTATGAACCGATTTCAACGGTGTCGTAATTTGCAGGGTCAAAATTGCTAATCGCAATATCGTATTCGAATTTGGCGAAAATGTCCACAAAAATCACGGTGTTTAGGTTTTTTGAGCGCCTCAAGGATGATAAACTTCAATTTTGTGTATGACCCCGAATAGCGATCTATCAGGATTGGAAAGGTTGAACGGCGGCGAGATCGTCCCCCTCGTACCTGACGCTGACGAAATGGAGGCGATCGGGCCGATAGATCGCGCCGGGTTTTGGCTCACCCATCGCATGAATCTTGGCCGCTGGAAAAGGCTCATGACATTTTGCCAGCGGCACATCGGGTCACTATGGATATATCTTGCGACGTACAATCTGATGAACGTCTTCGGGCTGGAGAATGTCGAAGAAGCCGACCCGAACGTTCCGTTGGTGCTGGTCGCGAATCACCGATCATTTTTCGATATGTACACCGTTTCGAGTGTGCTTTTTCGACGCCTTAAGCGGCCGATAACGCTTTATTTTCCCGTACGGGCAAAGTTCTTTTACACAAGTCCGTTGGGATGGTTCGTAAATCTCGTAATGGGATGGTTCTCGATGTACCCGCCGTTCTTTCGCGAGGAACGCGAGGCCGTAAAGCGCGAGTTTGATAAGTACTCGATGCGGCGGCTAATTCAATTATGTACCAGTGGCAGCGGGCACATCATCGGGTTTCATCCTGAGGGTAAGCGCAATCTGCACGGCGGCCCGTATGACCTTCTGCCCGCTCAGCCGGGTATCGGAAAGGTGATCTATACCGCTAAGCCTCAGGTGATACCCGTCTTTATTGCCGGGCTCGGCAACGATCTGCCAAAACAGATCCTCGGCAATTGGACCGGCGGAGAAAAGGTTAGGATATGGTTTTGCGAGAAGGTGGATCTCAGCGAGTATTACGCTAAATCAGATCGCCTCAGAACCCACAAAGAGATATCCGACCGTCTGATGGACCAGATCCGCGAACTCGGAGAGAAAGATCGGGCCCAATTTGGCGATCAAAAGTAATGCCCGAAAAGTACTCTAAGCAAATCGTTGACCGCGATACGCCGCGCTTGCTGATGTCGTCACGCCGACGCTGGGCCGTAACAGTCGGGGTAATGACGGGTATGGCGATCGCCGCGCTCGAAGCGACCGTTGTCGGCACCGCGATGCCGACCGTGATCGCCGTGCTTGGCGGCATCAGCTACTACAGTTGGGTCTTCTCAGCGTATCTGGTGACCTCGACCGTTACGGTTCCGGTCTGGGGTAAATTGTCTGATCTCTACGGCCGCCGCCTGCTTTACCAGCTCGGTATCGGAATATTTCTGATCGGTACGCTCCTTTCTGGGTTTGCCGGCTCGATGACACAATTGATCATTTTCCGGGCCATACAGGGGCTCGGTGCCGGAGCTCTGGTGCCGCTGGGGATGACGATCATCGGCGATATATTTACGCTCCGAGAGCGTGCCCGTATGCAAGCCTTTTTCAGCGGCGTCTGGGGTCTCTCGAGCATTGTCGGGCCCGTCATCGGCGGTTTTGTCACCGACCAGATATCTTGGCGATGGGTCTTTTTTATCAACGTTCCGATCGGCATCGCAGCCGCACTGATAATCGGCGTCGCGTTGAAGGAGCCGAAGCTTGAGGAAAAGCCGTCGATCGATTATTTGGGTGCGGCAACGCTGATGGGGGCGATCAGCCTTCTGATGCTGTCGTTGGTCGAGGGCGGGACCACTGTAGCGACACTGCTGGCCCCGTTGAACCTCCTGACGATCGCCGGCGGACTGTTGTTGTTGGCCATGTTCGTCTTTTTCGAACTGCGGGCGGCCGATCCTATCATCCCGTTCAGGCTTTTCCGCGACCGGACGATCCTGGTCTCGATCATCGCCGGATTTCTCGCCGGTATCGCAATGTTCGGCGGCATTTCCTTCATTCCGCTTTTTGCGCAGGGGGCTCTTGGGATGACCGCCACTCAGGCCGGGTCACTGCTCACTCCGTTGATGTTGAGTTGGGTGTTGATGTCGATCATCGGCGGGCGTGTCCTTTTGAGGGTCGGTTTCCGGGTGATGGTCGTAACCGGATTTGTCGTGTTGACGTCCGGATTTCTCCTCATTTCAACGTTTCAGCGTGAAACACCGACGATTTGGCTTTACATCTATCTGGTGATGATCGGTTCAGGCCTTGGCCTTACGATGCTGACCCTGCTTATCGCTGTTCAGCAGGCCGTCGCTCGCACCCAACTTGGCGTCGCCACTTCGCTCAACCAATTTACGCGTGCGATCGGCGGAGCAATAGGTGTTGCGCTTATGGGAGCTGTTCTTACGGCCGGACTGGCAACTCAGCTACGTAACGCGGCAAAGGGAAGCGAGCACCTTCTTACGGCCGAACAGGCCGAGCGTTTTGCCGCCAACCCAAATGCCCTCATTGACCCTGCCGCGAAATCAAGCATTCCGCCAGATATTCTCTCGGTCCTACAGGGAGCGATGGCCGCGGCGATGCATCCGGTGTTTTTGTTCGGTGCGGGGGTTTGTATTGTAGGGCTGATCGTTGTATTTTTTCTGCCCGGCAATCGTAGAACAGAGGAGTCGACCGATCCTAATGAAGGCCGCGGTGAACAGCCGTCATATTCGGAATAGCCGCGTTAGATATCGCCACGGCGTTCTTCACGGTTAGTCGTTCCGCGAGATATGCCGGATCAATGGGTCACTGAAGTTTGCCGGATGCGGCTGTATTCGAGTTGGGTTCGGCAGCGGCGGTCTGCGATTGTGAGTCAGACTCCTTCTGAATCTCTTCGGGGCTCTTCCATCCGGCCTTTCTCAATAGATCTACAGCGTAACGGACAGGAATCGCCATATTGGCAGCCGTATTTTCAGTAAAGACCCCGAAATTCACACCTATGACCTTCCCGGACTGCCCGAATAACGGAGCACCGGAGCCGCCCTCAGCCGTTTTTGCGTCGTGCACGATCCTTTTGGCATCGAGATCAGTGATCGCACCCTGAGTGGTGAGCGGCACGATCTTTTGCGACTGGGCCAAAAAATTGATCAAGTTCTGTCGCGAATTTCCAAAGCGGGAATTTATCGATTTGGCTTCATCATCGTCGACCATCGCTAGCAATCTGTCAGGGCCGCTTGGGTATCCCATCGTGACTACGGTCTTGCCGATCGCAGCGGAATCGGTGTCGAAATCGACCGGGATCGACGGTACCTGTTGCGGAAGCGAGGCCGGATCGATCATGCTGACAGAAATATCCTCGCGTGTGCCGAGTTCCTTGACCTTCAGAGGAAACGGCTGGGCGATATTCGGAAAATATATGACAAGCCGCTTGACCCTCGCCCGGCCGTTTGCGATCGCCATCATTTGCTTGACCTGATCGTCCTCTTCCCACGGCTGCATTACATGTCGGTTTGAAACGATGTAACCCCCGCCGACGTGAAAGCCGGTCCCGATAAAGTCGTATTCAACGGGCGAACCGTTTCCTTCGGTAGTGAGGCCGATCTGCGGTGCAACGGGCGGAGCGGATGGGTCCTCGCCCTGCGACGGCTCATACGGATTCGGCCGAAAAGCCTGCGGATCCGCGTAGCGGAGTACCTTGCCGCTCCGCTTATCGACAAGGTCGTATACTCCGACGACCAGGCACACCGCACCGCCATATTCGACCCGCAAGTTCGGCGCGAGTGAAACCGTCTTGATCAGGTCCTTGTTCGTCTTGTCGAGTTGACCGAGTTGGTCATTGGTCTGGCCAAGCTTTTCCTCGAGCTTTTTGATGATGTCGCTCTGCTGTTCGGATTGCTTGCGGCTTTCGCGCAGTTCGCGATTGACCGCAAAACCAATGTAAAAGAGTCCGGTCAAAAATCCGACAATGAGCACGAGTGTGATCAGCTTGGTCGTGATCGACACCTCACGCATCAATTCGCGTGAGAATTCCCGCAGGAACGCTTTGGCGTCGTCACGTTTTGCCGACGTCGCCGATTCCATCGCGGCTTCCTCAATGAACCGCGAAATATACGGCTGATCGCGATTGGTCGTGATCAAGGCGGACTTGTTTTCAAGCGAAAAGAAAGAAAACGAGACATCGGTATCGCCGACCTTCAAAATATCGCCGTCGTTCACCGCAATGTATCGCCGGATCGGCTTGTCGTTGATGGTTAGGCCGAGCGATGCGTCAAACTCTACAATGCGGTAAACGCCGTCGGTACTCTCGATCTCGAACCATACAGCAGATGCATCAGACACGCGCGAACGTATCTGCAGGTCCGAAGTTTCATCAGACCCGATCCTGATCCTGTCCTGGGAGAAAAATTCAGTGCGTTTTTCTGACCCGACAGCTATGTGAATGATGATGCCAACTGCCATTTTCGCGTATCCGCTTCGATGAAATTCTAACATAATTGAACGAGCGGCGGATGTGATTTTGCGTAACGCATGGCAAAATAAAAGCAGATGGCGAAACCTAAATTCATCGATGATCGGGAACAACTCGAAAAGCTTGCCCCAATGCTCAGGGCCCCGATAAAGCGGCAGGTTTTTGTCTGTACCGGCAAATCGTGCTCGGCCGTTGGGGCCGAGGGCGTCAAGGACGAATTTGCGAGGATTCTTGAGGCTAAAGGACTGCGACAGGGCAAAGAATCGAAGGGTCGGAACCCGTTGGGCGAGATCCTGCTCACCGAATGCGGGTCGATCGGGTTTTGCACTGTCGGAACCGCGGTGATGGTCTATCCTGACGGCACGCTTTATGGACAGGTACAGCCTGAAGACGTTGCCGAGATAGTTGAGCAGCACGTCGAAAAAGGGAATGTGGTCAAATGGTTGGCTCTCATGGAGTTGCCGCGTGAAAAGTGACCAAACGTCTCCGGTGCTTACTGTCCAAACATTTTGAGCGTGTGAAGCCTGCGAAAATTGCCGCGGACTCCACACGCTCAAGTTGTTTCAGGGGGGCAACTTTTCGGAGAAGTTAAATTCTCGTCAAAACCATCTCACTGCCTAACCTCTCATCGCCGTCAATATCTCGTCGACGACCTTTTTAGCGTCGCCGAAAAGCATCAGCGTATTCTCTTTGTAGAAAAGAGGATTGTCCACACCGGCATAGCCGCTCGCCATCGAACGTTTCATTACGATCACGTCACGTGACTCCCAAACGTGCAGGACCGGCATTCCGGCGATGGGTGAACCGGGATCGTCCAATGCCGATGGATTGACAATATCATTGGCACCGATGACCCATGCGACGTCCGTGCCCGGAAATTCATCATTGATCTCGTCCATTTCAAAGACGATATCGTACGGAATGTTTGCCTCGGCGAGCAAAACGTTCATGTGGCCGGGCAAACGTCCCGCAACCGGATGGATCGCGAACTTGACCTCGACACCGCGTTCCTTAAGGATCTTGCAGACTTCCGCGAGCGAATGCTGTGCCTGCGCCACGGCAAGGCCATAACCTGGAACGATTATGATCTTCTTTGCATTTAACAGCAGATCTGACGCTCCCGGAGCCTCAACCGAGCGGACCTCGCCCTGAGGTTCACCGCTTGACGCGGCGACCGTTCCGCCCTCGGTTCCAAATCCGCCGAGCATTACGCTGATGAACGAGCGATTCATGCCCTTGCACATAATGTAGCTAAGGATCGCACCGCTCGAGCCGACCAAAGCTCCGGTTACGATCAACAGGTCATTGCTGAGCATAAAGCCCGCCGCTGCCGCTGCCCAACCGGAATAGCTGTTGAGCATCGATACAACGACCGGCATGTCGGCCCCGCCGATCGCCATTACGAAGTGCAGTCCGAGAATAAAGGTTATGACCGTAGCGGCAATGAGGTAATTGAGCCCGGCGGTCTCAGGCGCCATGACAAAGAGGACGCCCAGCACGACTGTCGCGATGAGCATCGCGAGATTGATCACGTGACGACCGGGTATCATCAGCGGCTTGCCTGAGATCGTGCCCTGCAGTTTGGCGTACGCAATGACTGAACCGGTGAACGTGACAGCACCGATACAGACCCCGATAAACGTCTCGACCAGATGCACCGTAACTTCGTCCGCGGCGATCTTGGTCGTGCCGAGGTACGTGCCAAATCCGACAAGGACGGCCGCCAGGCCGACAAAACTGTGCAGCATCGCGACAAGTTGCGGCATTGACGTCATTTGAACGCGTGCTGCCAGAACGGCCCCGATCGCGAGGCCCGGAATGACCGCACCGGCGAGCATAACGTAATTACCGTCCTTGATCGCAAATACCGTTGCGACCAAAGCGATCAGCATACCGACGATGCCGTAAATATTACCGCGTCGGGCAGTTTCCTGACGCGAAAGTCCGCCGAGGCTGAGGATGAACAACGCGCTCGCGGCGATGTATGCGACTGTGATTAAACTCTCTTTCATTTTCTAAACATCGCCAACATGCGATTGGTGACCAAAAAGCCGCCAGCAATATTGATCGAGGCGAGCAGAACAGCGACCGCCCCAAGGATGGTCGTTGCGTTGATAGTTGTTCCCGACAGCTGGAGCATTCCGCCGACGAGAATAATGCCGCTGATGGCGTTGGTGACACTCATCAGCGGGGTGTGGAGTGCCGGCTTGACGTTCCACACGACCTGGAACCCGACAAATATAGCCAGCATGAACACCGTAAAATGCGATAGCTTTGACTCAGGAACCACCAGGCCGAGGCCGAGCAGTACGAGTCCTACAAAGATCATGGTGACAGGGCTGACGCCTTCACCCTCGCCGTGGCCGTGGGCCGGAGCGGCCTTTATCGCAACGCTCGCAGTGCTCTTGGTAGGCACGCCGGGTTCGGGCGGAGCAGGCGGCGTCGGTGGAGCAGGCGGCGGCCACATCATCTTGCCCCGGTGGAGCACGATCGCTCCGCGAACGACCTCGTCCTCGAGATCGACGTGGATATCCTCGCCCTTTGTCAGATCGCCGAGCAGAGCTACGATCGTCGCCCCGTACAGTTGACTCGACATACTTGCCATCCGCGAGGGCAAGTCGGTGTAACCGACGATCGTCACGCCCTTATGCGTGGTTATTTCGCCGGGTTTGGTGAGTACACAGTTGCCTCCCTGCTCCGCGGCGAGATCGACGATGACCGATCCGGGCTTCATTGACTCGACCATGCCCTGTGTGATGAGCTTCGGAGCCGGTTTGCCCGGTATCAATGCGGTAGTGACAATGATGTCGACCTGCATCGCCTGTGCCGCAAAAAGGGCCATCTCCGCCTTCAGAAAGTCGTCTGACATCTGTTTGGCGTAACCGCCTTTGCCTTCGCCCTCTTCTTTGATGTCGAGTTCAAGGAACTCGGCTCCCATCGACGCGACCTGATCCTTGGTCGCCGATCGCGGGTCAAACGCCCTGACGATCGCGCCGAGCCCTTTTGCGGCCCCGATCGCCGATAGTCCGGCGACGCCGGCCCCAATGACGAGGACCTTCGCCGGGTCAATGCGTCCCGCGGCCGTTATTTGACCGGTGAAGAATCGCGGAAAATTGTTCGCCGCCTCGACGATCGCACGGTAACCGGCGATATTCGCCATTGCAGACAGCGTATCCATCTTTTGCGCACGCGAAATACGCGGGACGCAGTCCATTCCGAAAACGGTGGCTTTTCGCTTAGCGAGCAGGTCGAGGACCTCTCGGTTCTGAGCCGGCCAAACAAAGCCGATCAGCCACGCGCCTTCCTTCAGAAGTTCGGCCTCATGGACACCGAGTTCTGAGTTGTGCTCCGGCGGACGAACTTTCATAATCAGGTCGGACGCGGCCCAGAGTTCACGGGTGTCTTCGATCACTGTTGCCCCTGCCTCACGATATTCGCTGTCGATACAGTTGATACCATGGCCGGCATGAGATTCGACGACGACGTCAAATCCGAGCTTCTTAAGCTTAAGAATGGTTTGCGGCGTCGCGGCAACGCGCTTTTCGCCGGGATGGATCTCCTTAGGAATGCCGATTGTGGTCATAATTAAAAACAAATATATAGAACATCGACGGCACCTGCAAAACGCCGTCCGTCTTTCGGTTGTGTCGTATTAAATGTCCGCGTCCGGCCGTGTGCCGGATCGCGGCCCCGGATGTCGAAATCCGGCCTTTCGACCGAATGAACGACTCTCACGGTATCACGCACTTAATTATAGTCGCCGAAATACCGTGCTCATTATGTGACGCTAATCACACGACGCAAAAGAAATCAATTTTTGAAGAAAAAAAGTATAGGTTTGGCGGCCGTTTGTTACCGATGAACGGCTATTTCGGGATCACCTGCATCGTTATGATGATCGTGGCGTCGCCGCCGGCCGTCCGATTGTATGATACCCAAAATCCCGCCGAGGGATATCTGACCAGTTTGTAGATCGATCCGTCAGCTTCCTTTTTTACATCCTCGCCTAGCACGTCCTTGGTTGACGGCGCCATCTTGAGACTGCCGGAATAGTTGACGGTTATAGATTTGACCTTCTGTGCCTTGTCATAAAGTACCTGGACCGACTCATTGTTCGAGATCGTGTAAAAATCCCCCGAATTTGACCGCTGACTCGAATCGCCGAGCTTGGCCCGAGCGTCGGCCTGCGACATTCCGACCGTTACGCCCTTGTACGATGTATAGATCGGTTGGGGATCTTCAGGTGTCGGGAACGGGGCCGCTGACGCCAGACTGGTTGAATTAGCCGCGTTCATCGAAGCCGTGAACTGCGTCCCGCAAAAGATGATCAGCACTGAAGCGATCGCTGCCAATAGTCCAATAATTTTCATCGCACAAAATCTCCGTAAATCATCAAGACCGCCAACCGGCGCACATATCGCGTATGCGTCGACGACCGGGAAAATCTGCTAAACGTACCTATCGAGGGGAAAGCTGCAATCGACCGGAATTATATACCCGAAAGGGCTGCCGTGCAATCATTTTTAGCAATTTTGCCAAACACGGCTTCGTCGTCTTAAGTGGACCAAGAACCTTCGAAAAGGTCGTTTCCGCCATTAGCTCATTGTTTGAACTGACCGGCGTAATACGCGTTTATGCGTGAAAAGGTTCTCGATCACAAACGCCGATTCCAGGTGTCCAATATCGAGCCGCCAAAGTAGATATAGATCACGCACAGCAGAGCCTCGCCAGCGGCGACCGCGACGATAAATTTACCGAAGTGCATTCGTGTGGTGCCGGCCAGATAGCAAACAAGATCGGTAGGGACGAAAGGAAAGAAGGCCCAACCTGAGACAATTAAGAATCCCATTGGATGTTCCAAGCGCTGTTTGATCTTATGAGAAAGCTCGGGCTTGTGGTCTTCGAAATAGTCATCAAATCCCAGAAATTCTGAGAAATAGTAGATCATCGCCGACGATATTAGAATTCCGGCCATCGATACCGTCAGAACCATAAGAGGCTGTGACGGAAACAGGATGGTGCCCGCGATCACCAGCGGGGTACTCGGCAGCAGCGTGAATCCACGAAAGACCGACAATGTAATATAGACCGCCCATATGCCATGTTCGAATCTTCGAAGAAATGCGGCGATACTCTCGGCCGAAAATGCCGATGGGTCATAGAAGTACGCCGACAGACATCCGAACGGCACCGACAGCCAGATACCGATACAGATCCATCTGACGATTCGAGCCGGTTTTCGCATGATCTCGGTGACGGCCCTCGGGAGCTTAGTCCAACGGCCCGTCAAAATCGGCCGATACAAAGTGGAAAAAAAGCGATGTCGAACGATGCCCCACCGGGAGCTCGTTTCGGTAGTGTATAAGTTCGCAGCCCTTGTAGAAAAGTCCGTCGCCACACGCGAGGTTGATGGCTGTCGAGGCGGCTGCGGCGGCCTGGCTCTCGCACTCGGCCAGTGTTACGGCTTCACGGCCTGCCGCGATCTTGTCACTGTCCTGAAGCGGCGTGACGAAGATCGCCCACGGTGACACGCCGTCCGACGGTTCAGGCTCGTAATCGACCTGAAATGAGATGCTATATGCGCATTGCTCACGGTCGATATGCGGAGCCAGGATCGAACCACCGACATAGGTGGCCGCGTAAACATACGACAATTTCAATTCGACGCCGGCGACCTGCGACATCAATCCGGCAAACTGATTTTGGAGCAATCTTGCGAACGGCTCATTATGTTCCCGGTATCTGTGTTCGACCTGCTCGTCTCCGAATGGCATGAACCCGTTGGCGACGTATGCTCGATAGTAATCACGCATTGCCCGCATCTGCTGCGGAGAAAACAGCCCTTTGAGTACCGAATAGCGGTCTTCCTCAAATTTTGATCGAGCAGTGTCGATCTCGGCCCGGCGTCGATCTGATCTATTTTGGAACTCCAGCGAATCGACCAAAATATCGGCGCTGATCAGGCGCCGGACAATTTCAATATCGATCGGGTGATCCGGCGAAAGGCCGGCGGCCAACTTCGAAACCACTTCGGCCTCGTCCGATGAAAGCCAGATGCCTTGCTCGATCCCGGTCACGACGTCCTTTATCCAAACCGACGCAGTGAGTGGTGAGATATGCAGTTCCTGCGACACCGTATGAAAGTTAGCGAGGTCGAATGGTGAAAATCTGATGCCCGGGTGGGCGATCAGAGAACGGATGTTGACATCGCCCTTTACCGGGTCGAAGTCTGATAGAGAACAACTGAAAAGCGGAAGCTTTGGCGGGTTCGCGGCATCGACGAGAACCCCATTATCTATCAGCAGGTTACGGTCACTATCGTTTAGATCAAGATCCGGGTCGAGAAAGTCGAACCGCAATCTGGACAGATCCGAAAAAACCTCGAAAACGTTAGGATGTTCCGCTCGCGTGACGACCAGATACTTCATTCCCGAACCGGGCTTCGGAGCATAAAGTAAAAAACTGTTCGGGTCGTCAAAATATGGCTGGAATTGGAGACACGGGTTGACTATCAGACCTTCAGCCATAGTTGGAAATAAAATCGCCGCGACGTCGGCCGCGGCGACATAATTAAGCCATTTGCGACATCGATTCCATATCCGGTTTCCAACGCAATACCGGCTTTCGGGCGGCAGATGCCTCGTCGAGGCGGCCGATACGCGTTGAATGAGGAGCATTAATGACGAGCTCCGGATCTTCCTGTGCTTCGCGGTCAATGTCGATCATCGCATCGCAGAAGGCATCGAGATCGGCGCGGCCGACCGATTCCGTAGGCTCGATGAGCATTGCTCCTTCGACGACAAGCGGAAAATAGACCGTCATCGGGTGAAACCCGTAATCGATCAGCCGTTTCGCGATGTCGAGCGTGACAACGCCGCGTTTTGATTGATTCTTATGGGAGAAGATCGCCTCGTGCATACAATCCGACTCGAACGGCTTGTCAAACGTGCCCTCAAGCCGCTTTGAAACGTATCGGGCATTGAGCACGGCAACCTCTGTAGCTTCTTTGAGTCCGTCGTTACCGTGAGTGTAAATATATGACAGTGCCCGGATCATCATTCCAAAATTGCCATAAAACGCCTTGACCCGTCCGATGCTCGTTGGGATGTTGTACTCCAGCCGATAGGTTGAGTGTCCGTCGTCCGCCTTATCCGCCACGATCCGCGGTACCGGCAGGAAAGGGGCTAGTTCCGCTGTGCAGCAGCACGGGCCGCATCCGGGGCCACCGCCGCCGTGCGGAGTCGAAAAGGTCTTATGCAGATTGAGGTGAATGACGTCCACGCCCATATCACCGGGTCGTGCGATGCCGACCAGTGCATTCATATTGGCACCGTCCATGTAGACGAGCCCCCCGGCGGCATGTATAACCTCACAGATCTCCTTGATGTTCTTTTCAAAGATACCGACCGTATTTGGATTGGTCAGCATCAGGCCCGCGACGCCACCCTCGTCACACAACTGCCGTAGGTGGTCCATGTCAGTAAAGCCTTCCGGCGTTGAATGAATAGTTTTTACCGTAAATCCGGCCAATGCCGCCGACGCTGGGTTAGTACCGTGGGCCGAATCGGGAATAAGCATCACCCGGCGGTCTTTTGACGCCTCTCCGTCCCGCTTGTCAAGAAAGGCACGAATGAGCATAACGCCGGTCATTTCGCCCTGGGCACCCGCGGCGGGCTGCAGCGAAACTCCTGGAAGGCCGGTGATCTCGGCAAGATCTTCCTGCAATCGGTACATCAATTCGAGAGCCCCTTGGGATTCGGCCTCCGGTGCCAGCGGATGAAGCCCGGCGAATCCGCCTATGCGGGCGGTTTTTTCATTGAGCCGGGAATTATATTTCATGGTGCACGACCCGAGCGGGTACATGCCGAGGTCGATCGAGTAGTTCCAGGTAGAGATGCGGGTAAAATGTCTGATCACGTCTACCTCAGATACCTCGGGTACCCCGTCGAGGCCGTCACTGCGGAGAAGCTCCGCGGGCAGGGCGTCCGTTGTTTCAGGCACGTCCAGTTTCGGCAAATGGTAACCGACGCGTCCTGTCTGCGAACGCTCAAAGATCAAACCTTCATTTTGGGTAGGGTGCTGAGTTACTTTTTTGATCGACATAAACTTGATTGAACGGGCGAACCGTTTTTGTATAATTTCACGAAATCGCCTCAACGGTCACATCGGCATGAAGGCCGGTCAACTCTTTGTAGGGCTCAAACGTCGTGACTCCATTATAAACCCAAATCAGTGACAAAGTAATGAGCAGAACATATAAAATCCGCGAGGTCCATTTCATTCCACGAACCGCGAATACGCTCAACTCCAAGGCAATAAGACACAAGACGACCGGAACAAGCGTGTAAGTGATGCGCTCGCTGTAATAGCCCATAAACCAAAAGAACACAAAATAAAGCGCAAACACGGCCACGATCAGATTTCGCGCCAATGAGTAGTTTGCGGGCAGTTGGCCAGACCCTGATCGCCGCCATCCGGCGAGCCTTATCAATTTGAGTAGGAACAGGCCGATGATGAACGTCAGAACGGTTCGATAGATCGAGACCCAATAGATCGAGCTAAACATCAGGAACTGCTCCCAAAAGTCGCCGAACGAAACACTTAGTTTGTCCTTGACCCAGACGAACTGTCGATACACCTCGATCTCGTGATTGTACACACGTCCGTTCTTCGAGATCAGGATCGCACTCCATGTTATCACCGGTGTCACAAACAGAATGATCACAGGGACGAAGGCGGCGAGAGTCCTTCGAATTGTATAGGATCGGGACCGAAATAGCTGAACAGCGAGGGCCAGCAATACCATTGGGAAAAGCACCAGAAAGTTTCCGTACGTGATCAGCGAAAGGCCGCCGCATAATGCGGCGAGATAGACCTTTCGGAGATCGAGTTTCGAAGACAAAGCTACGCGCAGAGCCAAATATACGCAGAGCAAAGGCACAAAGATCGCGAGCATCTGCTGGTGGGCTGACCAAAATGAAGTTTTGATGATTATGTTTGACGCCAGAAAGACAGATAGTGTGAACTTGATGAACTGCGGGAGCGTGCCGCCGCTAACGATATCGGCTATCTCGTCAAAGATCAGCACGGCAAAAAGCAGGAAGAGGAAATTCAGCGTCATGAATCCCCAATAGATCGGCTTGCCGAGCAATTCGTCCTGATCGGACAGCGCCTTCAGAGGCATCAATTGGGTCGCCGGAGACAGCAGATGTCCGAATGTGAACGCCAGTATCACATAGACCGGCCGGGATTGCCTGATCGAATTCGGTTCGAACAACTTTTCCGGGTTCTCCGCGGTCGCGGCATAGTCGTACGAGTCGCAGTTAAGCGGAAAACCGGCGTGCTCGCCGAGCGAGACATACTTTCCGCAATAGTCGTCGGGCGGTCGGTTCGAAAATAAAAAAAGAGAACAGAGAAGTCCGATTAGGAAGACGTAAGCACCTGTTTTGAGAAAATACCGCGGCTCAGGTAAAAACTTTTGCATTGACTAGCAGATCTTCCTTTTACCTATGACTAACCCTCAAGTGCCTTGTCGGGCAATCCTCTCGATGAGGATAAGAGGGCCTCGCGGGGAACACTGCGGTATGAGCGATTCAGGCTGCAGAAAAGATTGAATTTCAGAATGTACCAAAGGGCGGCAATGCCGTCGCTGACGCCGATCTTTTTGCCTTCGTCGTAGGTTCGGCCGTAATAGCTGATCGGTACCTCATAGACGATGCAGTCGAGTTTAACGATCTTGGCCGTGACCTCGATCTCAAAGCCGAATCCACTCGAGGTTATGATCATATTTCTGATGATCTCGCCGCGAAAGGCCTTGTAGCCGGTCTCGACGTCGGTCATATTCAGATTGGTCAGGCAATTTGAGAGGAACGTCAGTCCTTTATTTGCAACGTAATGGTAAAAGTAGAGTATCCGGGTTGTTTTTTTGACCAGGAACCGCGAACCGTAGACCACATCGGCGAGTCCGAGCATTATCGGCTGGATGACGTCCGGGATCTCGGATGGGTCATATTCGAGGTCAGCGTCCTGAACGATAACGATATCGCCGCTGGTCTGGGCAAATCCGACCTTTAGGGCCGCAGTCTTGCCGGCGTTCTTCGGCTGTCGAAAATATCGTATTCGCGGGTCCTCGGCAGCCAACCTTTCGACTATCTCGCGTGTCGAGTCGGTCGAGCAATCATCAACGACGATAAGCTCAAGCAGTTCGGGTATCCGCCTGACGCGGCCGATGATCTTCTCGATCGTCTGCTCCTCGTTAAAGGCCGGCATTACGACTGACAATATCGGCTGGCCGGCGATCATTGAGCGATCAGATGTTTCCAACAAAACTAGTACTCCTTAAGCCTTGGGCAGTCCTTTCTTCGCGATGTCAGCGACGATCTCGCAGAAACGGTCAAGTTCCCACAGTGTCGTATAAACATTAGGCGTGATGCGAATGCCAGTAAATTCTTCGTGGACGATCGGCGTCGTAAATATCTTGTGTTTGGACATCAGATACGACCCTATCGCGACCGGGTCAATACCTTCGATCTTAAAATTTGCGATCGCGCAGGACTGTTTCGGGTCAAACGAAGTGTTAAATCCGACCTTTGGAATGTCCTTCAGCCTGTTCATCCAATATCGCGAAAGGTAACGAAGCCGTTCCTCTTTTCGTTTGCCGCCGATGGCGTTATGAAAGAGTATCGCCTCGCCGATCGCCAATCTCATCGCGGCCGAATGTGTGCCGATCTCTTCGAATTTGCGTATGTCGTTGCGATTTTTGTCCTCGCTCGCCATCAACGCCCAAACTTTTGGTATTTTGTCCTTCTTAACGTAAAGGAGCCCTGTTCCCTTGGGGGCATATATCCACTTGTGGAGGGAGGTGCCGTAATAATCACAGCCAAGGTCAGACTGTTTGAAATCAAACTGCGCAAAGGCGTGAGCACCGTCCACGATCGTCTCGATGCCCTTGGATCGGGCCATTTCGCAGATCTTTTTCACCGGTAATATTTGTCCGGTGAGGTTTATTTGGTGCGAAACCAAAATAAGTTTTGTACGAGGTGTCACCGCCCTTTCAAAAGCCGCCGCGATATCATCGACATTTGCCGGCGCAAGCGGGATCTTGATCAGGTTTAGCTTTAACCCCTCGCGCATTTCACGCTGACGCAATGTTGTCAGCATTCGCGGATAGTCCTGAGTCGTCGTTAAGATCTCGTCGCCGGACTTAAAGTCGAGACCCATCATCAGGATCTCAAGCGACTCGGACGCGTTACGAGTAATGGCGATCTCCTCAGCCGAACATCCAAAAACCTCCGCAAGCCCGGTTCTGACGGTTTCCGATTGCGGCTCAAGGACCTGCCACATTGTGTATGCGGTCGCGTCCTCCTGCTGCCACGTGTAGCGGATAAACGCTTCGGTGACCATTCGCGGACTTGGGCTTACACCGCCGTTATTGAGATTAACGATGCCCCGCGTGACCGAGAACGCCTGTTGGATGGTCGCCCAATAATCTTCATCGAGTGCGGCTTCCATCGGCGAAAGGTTCGATATCGACCTGCCGGCCGCAACCACGTTGTCAAACAGCCCGGCGATCGTGGCCGATGAAAGTGCCGCAAGACCGAGCCCCTTACCTACGTTAGATAGAAAACTCCTTCGGTTGATGTCGTTCGCGAGTGTCATCAAGACCTCCTCCTCAATCTTCTGTTTTCCGATTTCGCAGCAAAAGAGCAACTCCGATCACGGCCATGATAATAAACACCGGCACAATGCAAAGCAGTATTTCAGTCGGTCCCAGGATCACGTTTTATTCAAACGCCGCCACGAGATCGTCGATCTGCTTGCGGGAATTCGTCTCGGTGACACACACGAGAATGTCATTGTCGTGCCCGGAGTAATATTTCGAAAGAGCGATGCCGCCGATGATACCTTTTTCGCGAACGGACTCAAGCACATCGGTCGCGGCACGCGGGCAGCGGACCACGAATTCGTTGAATGTCGGGGCAGAAAATGGGATCGAATAGCCGTCACGCGCCGAGATACGCGATTTGGCGTAAGCCGCTTTCTGCGCATTCTGCATCGCGACCTCCTGCAGGCCTTTCTTGCCCATGGTTTCCATATAGATGGTCGCAGCGAGAGCGATAAGTCCTTGATTGGTGCAGATATTCGACGTGGCCTTTTCGCGGCGAATGTGCTGTTCACGCGTTGACAAGGTCAAAACGAAACCGCGGTTGCCGTTCTTGTCGTAGGCGACACCACAGAGGCGGCCAGGCATCTGTCTGACGTATTTTTCCTGGGTTGCGAACAAACCAAGGTGCGGCCCGCCGAAGCTCATCGGGACGCCCCATGACTGTCCGTCGCCGACGACGATGTCGGCGCCGCATGCCCCCGGCGTTTTTAGCAGCCCGAACGAGATCGCCTCGGTAACGACGACAACGAAAAGTGCCCCGACGGCGTGTGCGGCGGCGGCGAGTGTCTCGAGGTCTTCGATACAGCCGAAAAAATTTGGCGATTGGACGACAAGTGCGGCAGTTTTGTTATCGAGTGCCGATGTGTCGATGATACGGCCTGTCGCTGTGTCAAAATCGATCTCGACTATCTCAGTGTCGCCGTGCTGGGCGTAGGTGGTCGCAACTTCACGATATTCTTTGTGGACACTTTTGGCGACAACTATCTTATCGCGCCGCGTCACACGTTGTGCCATCAGGTAGGCCTCGGCCATGGCCGTTGAGCCGTCATACATTGACGCGTTCGACACCTCCATTCCGGTAAGCTGGCAAACGAGGGTTTGAAATTCAAAAATGTACTGCAGCGTCCCCTGTGATATCTCCGGCTGATACGGGGTATACGATGTAAAGAACTCGGACCGCTGGATCAGGTGGTCGACGACGGTCGGTGAATAGTGCGAATAAACGCCGCCGCCCAAAAATGAGGGTTTTGACGTTCCGGTATTCTTGGCCGCCATTGCTTCCATTGCCGCGATCACTTCTGATTCTGCCAAAGGATCCGTCACATTCAAGGCTCGGTCGAGTTTTACGTCATCGGGGATCGAGCGAAATAGCTCTTTAGCGTCGGAAAGGCCGACCGTCGCCAGCATTTCTTCGCGTTCTTCGGGTGAATTCGGTATATATCTCATTGCTTTTAAGTCGGGGGCAAATCCCATATTAACAGAAGTGTCCGTGCTTACGGTAATCCGCTCCGCTACGGCGCAAAAAAAAGGCGAGGCCGTTTAAGCCATCGCCTGGAAATGGTTGATCCGCTGACGCCGCGGCTATCTACGCGGCAGTTTAAAGTTGCCTGAGAACGTATAAGTTTCGGTCGTTCCGTCGTCCCTGACGTTGTCGCACACAGCCGTGAACTTTCCCTCAACCATTCCGCCCTTTAGCGGCACGGCGGTGATCTCGTAACTGCCTGATCGTGCCATGAACATCGGCACGTCATTGAATGCGGTGGTGCGAACGCTGAAAGACGCTCCGTCGCCCTCGTCGCCGAATTGGTATGTGCCCTTTTCGGCCCGCGGGATAAAGCCCTGGAATGAAAAGCTCTGTTCATCCTTACTGTTGCTCGCTCCGAAAAAGAACATCAACCTGCCGTTAGCCGCTCCTTCATTCACCGCATTGCCATCCGCCGATTGGAACTGCAGTCCGCTCACATCGACCTTTTGTCCGTTGTGTTCGATCGTCATTGCAAAGAGAGCTCCCGAACCGGTCGCGGCCTTTGCCGGTCCGGTCTTCTGACCAAATGCCGCGAAAACGGCGAGTAAAGTGATCGCTGTCACGGCGACAATTCTACTTTTCATACAGACCTATCTCCAGTTGAGTTTTGTGTCCTAATTTGTGGAACGCCTGACCTTGAATTTTACGTGGATCCGCCCGCGGACAATGTTGCCGGCGGCATCGGCCGAATAAACCGCCGAATTCATAATGCCTTTCGAAAAATCAGGCGTGAGGCTTTTGACGATGACTTCGCCGCCGCAAATTGCTTTGAAGGATTCCGTGTGAAGTTCACCGCAACCCGCTCCATTGTTCATCGAGCGCAGAAAAAGGTTGATACCCGTCTGATCGTCGGAGTCGAGCGGGTGGCGGCCGAGATTCCAGCCCTTGAATGAGAAACTCAGTTCCTCGCCGATCGGGGCTATCGTGCCCGGTTTAGGCGCTGCCGCAAAAGGCTTCAGCCCGCTTATAGTGTAAACTGACAGGTCCTGTTTCGCGTCGTAAAATGAGCGCACATTTGAGCTTAGGGCCTGGAGGTCAATATCGGCCCGTTCATTCTCCATCATCTTCTTGGCAGCTTCGAGTTTTTCAAGCGTACCGGGCGGAAGATTTTTCATCACTCGCGGGTCAACGCCGGCGACGGCCGGGATCTTGACGGCATCGGTGACGACGGTCGTGTACCGGGCATTTTTAAGGCCAATTCCCGGAATGTTGATGATGACGAGGTTGTCTGAGTCAGCGATCTGGATCGTTTGAAACAAGATCACCTTCGGCAATGAGGGGATCAGCGGCACCAATTCGACCGATACGATACACTTTTTCCCGGCCGGTAATGTCTTGGGAGCCGTAAAATTCTGTGTGGCCTCATCGATCCCGACCAAAAGACCGCCGCCTTCAACCACCTTCCAGTTTGCGAATTTGTAATAGAGGTTTCCCGGCCCGAGAATGCGTTCAAACGGAACCGAGTCTTTCTTTACCCTGCCATCCTCGCCTTTCGGGTAGATCAGCATCCGGATACGAAGCGGCGTGGATTCGCTGACATCGAGCAGGCCCTTTTCGGCCTCAAGGGTTAGGTTCTGACCCTTTTCCGCGATTGTCTGGTCGCGTTCTAATTCGGTCGCAGCGTCATTTTGGGCAAGTGCCAATGCCGGGATCGCCAGTGCGATCATTATCGTCAAGAGGATCTTCATATTTTTCATCCGGTACATTTCTGTACCACGCCTAGACGAAAGCAAGTCCGAGTTTTTGCGAAAAGTCAGATCTTCGGACGAAAAAAAATGAGCGCACCCTAAGGAGCGCTCATCACTGTATTGTCCGTATTGTTAAGCAGCCTAGCTTGACGCTTCCAGATACTCTTCATATTCGGCAGCGTTGAGCATCGCGTCGGCCTCGCCGGGGTTGTCCATCTTGACCTTGACCATCCAACCCGCGTTATACGGATCATTGTTCACGGCCTCGGGGGCGTCGTTCAAGCCTTCGTTGACCTCGACGACCTCGCCGGCAACCGGGGTAAATATCTCCGAAACAGCCTTGACGGACTCGACCGAACCAAACGACTCATGAGTGCCGAACTTATCGCCGACACGCGGCATATCAACATACACCACGTCACCGAGGCTATGTTGTGCGTAATCGGTGATGCCGATGGTCGCAACGTCGCCGTTGACACTCACGTACTCGTGGTCCTTGCTGTAACGTAAATTCTCAGGAATGTTAGACATAGATTATGGAACTGACCTCTTTAATATTGAAAAACTCAAACTACTTTGAACGCTTGTAAAATGGCGTAGGCACAACCTTGGCAGCGATCTGCCGCCCTCTCACATCGATTTTAATTTCTTGTCCGTCAATTGCAAACTGCGGAGGCAAAAATGCAAGTCCGATGTTCTTTTTGAGAAACGGTGCCGGACTGCCGGAAGTGACCACTCCGACCTTTTCACCGTCGACGTAAACGTCGCAGCCGTCGCGTGCGATGCCGGGTTCGGTCATTTCAAATCCGGCGATCTTTCGCGTAAGGCCGTCTTCTTTCTGTTTGGCGATGATCTCCGACCCGGTGAACGGGCCCTTCTGAAACTTGGTGATCCACCCGAGGCCGGCCTCGAGCGGCGAGATGTCATCACCTAGTTCGTGTCCGTACAGCGACATAGCTGCCTCAAGACGCAGGGTGTTTCGGGCTGCTAGACCGCAGGGAAGTATGCCGCACTCTTCTCCGTAATTTCCGGTCTCGAGGATCTTGTTCCACAGCTGCTCGGCCGCTTCGGGGGCCGCATAGACCTCAAAGCCGTCCTCGCCGGTGTAACCCGTTCGCGAGATGATGGCGTCGACGCCGTCTACTCGCCCGGTCGTGAAATGATAGTACTTGATCGCGGACAGATCGGTCTCCGTCAGATTTTGAACAATGGCGGTCGCGTCCGGCCCCTGAACGGCGATCTGACAATAGTCGGAGCTGGCATTTTGAAGTTCTACGCGTTCGTCGGTTTTATGGGACGTGATCCAGGCCCAGTCTTTGTCCGTCGTTCCTGCATTTACCACCAACAGTAGCTTCTCTTGCCCAAATCGGTAAACCAGCAGGTCATCGACCACACCGCCATTTTCATTCGTCATCGCCGAATAGTGGGCCTGGCCGTCAACAAGCTTCAATACATCATTCGTCGTCAGCCTGTTTACGAAGCTGATCGCATCCGGGCCTTCGACCCAGATCTCGCCCATATGCGACACGTCGAAGAGCCCCGATCGGGTGCGGGTCGCCATATGTTCCTCGATCACGCCGGCTGTGTATTGGACGGGCATATCCCAACCGCCAAAATCGACCATTCGACCGCCCAATGCCCGATGCGCATCGTTTAGCGGCGTCTTTTTCAATGCATCTGATGTCATATGTCCTGAGTGTAAATTACATTTAGTAGGTACTACAAGTCAGCCTAGCTGAGAATGGCGGGAAGTGCCTCCATCGGCGTATAAATATGGCGATGCCCGGCCGATCTTTAGAAAAAATTCTGTCGGAAATGTAATGTTTCACGAAAAAACGACATTTAATAAGTGAGGTCGCGGCGCAGGGCTGAATCTAAGCCGGCTCTTCGAGGGGTTGGCGAGCCGGCAAATACTCAGCGTTGTGTCGCGGCCCGCTCAACAATGGTCCGACGGCATCGGACCAGAGATCAGTTCTTACCCTTTTTCACTTCGGCCGGGAGTTTGGCGACGGCCTCAATTATCTGGTCACAACTTTCGACGATGTCGAGTAAAATGCCGCGTTCGACTTTCACCTCGGTCTTCGAAAGTTCGTCATTGAATATCGGACGGTAACGTGAGGCGGCCGAACCCAAAGTTCGGACAGCTTTGGCAAAGAGGGCTTTCGGGTCTTTCGGCTTTTTGCCTTCGTCTTCATTGATCACCGCCGAATCGGGCCGAGCAGCGAGATTGTCGATGTCGTCTATCGCCTTCTGGATGATCCTTTTGATGTCACTGAGGAGTTCCGCCCTCGTTCCTGCCGGCGTCGGGCCCCAAATGTCCTTCTCCTTCACCGGTTTTCCAGCCGGCGCGGTCCCAAGGCCGATCACGGACATTCGGCGGTCGACTGCACGGACCAAAACACCGATCCTCTCGTCGATCTGCTGGGCCTCACGGACGATCTCGATCTCTTCGTCAGTGAGGTAATCGCGGCGCTGAGCGTCCGCGGTCGCGGGGGCGGCAGTGATCAGGAGGACGATAGCGGCGAAGGCAATTCCCAAAAACTTCATAAAACTAATTTCGGCGCGGCTCTCGGACAACAGTGTCGCCAAACAGCGGTTCAAGGGCCCGCGAACGGGCGTCCCTAATATACTTGATCGTGGATTTTACGAACGGCTCGTATCGCAGCGGCAATTCACGGCGGATCACCTCTATCTTCGGGACGAAACCTCGAAGGCCGATCTCGAATCGTTTGAAATTGCCGAGGACCTTGTCACTGTTCGTGTCGCTCCTAAGCAGAAAGTCAAAGGTATTGTCGAGGATCCCCAAAAAACCGCCGAGTTCGGTGTACATCTTTTCGAAATCCTCGAGTGCTGCGGCCTTTTCGGCAGCGGCGATACGGGCGTTCATGAGGTTCAGGGCCACCAGTGTCCTGGCTTTGACATCCTTCTCACGGTTTAGTTGGATACCTTCGTCACGTGAGATGGCACGAACCGGCGGCGGAGCCGATTCATCGGGGTCAGTCTGTGCGGCGGTAATTACGGGCGAAGCGGCCAGTATCAGCGCGAACAGACAAAAGATGCCGACACGCCTCGAGATGCCGCGCCGTTTGAGCCGCTCAAGACGCGTACTGTTCTGACCAGGTATCATTTCTTCCCCTTCTTTTCCTTGATCTGCCGCTGCAATATAGGTATCCGCAATTCGACCTTTTCGATCTCAAGTTGATTTTTGGCCGGATCGGCAATTCGGAGGAACTGCTGGTAATTTGCCATAGCGTCGAGATACTCCGCAAGCTGATCGTGACAGATAGCAAGGAAAAAGAACGCGGCCGGAAGGTCCGGCTGCTTTGCCGTCAGCCACTCATATTCCTGCTTCGCCTCGGCATAGCGTTTAAGTTGAAACAGGGCAGTGGCCAGATTGGCGTGTGCTGTCGAATTGTCAGGGGCGATCGTTAGCAGCTTTCTAAAGAGCCCGACCGCCTGATCGAACATCTTTGCCTGAACAAGCGCGGCACCGAAACCAATGGCATGGTTGATGTTGTTAGGCTCCGCCTCTGACGCCCGGCGGCAGTATTCGATCGCCTTTGCCGGAGCGTCGATGCGGTAGAGCGAACAAAGCCGTCCGAGGATGGTGCCGTTCGCGGGATTATCAGCCAATTGCTTCTCAAGTTCGGCAGCATTGTCGGAGGTCGCGGCAACCAGGCGCTTACGAAACGCCGCCGCCTCGTCCGCCAATGGCCCTTTGATCGCGTCGATCAGCTTCAAGGCTTCGTCGTTGCGGCCATAGGCTGCATGAACCCTCGCACGAAGCAGACGTGTTTCATCCGTATCGGGGCCGATCCGCTCAAGAACCGAGACCGTCTCTGACGCCTTGACCGTATCACCTTCCGCGAGAGCGATCTCGGTCAGCTCCGATAGAGCAAACCGATTGCGGGGATCAAGCGCAAGTGCGTTGGTCAGGCTCGACTTGGCGTTTTGCTGCCGGCCAAGTGCGTTTTCGAGAGCAGCTCGGGCTGTCCAAAGCGATGCCGTAGGTTTTGCCTTGCCGGTGAGCGTGGTTATTTTGGTCAGAAGCTCGTTAAGGACCAATGCCGGTGCCTTGGTACGCAGTTTCAATTCCGCCATGGCCGCGAGAGCCGGAAAGCTCTGGTCGTCGATCTCGATAGCCTTAGAAAGAAACTTTTCCGCCCCTGTGAGATCTCCCTCAGAGAGCAGCAATGATCCGAGGCTCGTCAACGGCAGCGTCCAGTCCGGCCGTAGTTCGACCGCCCGCCGAAAAGCCCTTTCGGCGTCAGCCTTTTGCCCGAGGCTCAAAAGTGCCGAACCGCATTGGTACTCGGCCTCCGGAAAATCCGGAAACACCTTGAGAGCTTTTTTATAAAGGGCGATCGCTCCCGCAATGTCGCCCTTTTCGTGTATTTCCTGGGCCTGGTTGAATATCGCGACCGCATCCTGGACCGGATCGTCCACTTCCTGAGCTGCAATCGGCGGGCAAAAATTTGCAAACAATATCAGGCCGGCGAAGACGGCCAGGCCAATGGTAAAGATCGTGGAACCAATAGATCGGGAACTGCTAGTGAGCATTAATTAATCGTTTCAAAATATTATCACCCAGGGTAATTCGAGTCCATATTTATTCGGCTAATGCTCCGATAAATTTTGGTTTCAATCATTTGCTTCAATCATTTGGGTGAGCTAACATTTTGATTTCGGGTCATATAAATAGCTGACCAGCCAAACCACCGTGAAATGATCTCATATCCCCATTCAACTCAAACTCAGTCGGACATCGAGATGCCGAACTTAAAAGAGAATGGGTTAAGGGCTATGATGCGCGAAATGAGAAAGGTGTTGGTAGCCTTCTCGGGCGGGGTTGACAGCTCGTACCTGGCGGTCATCGCAACCCGGGAACTCGGTGCCGATGCCGTATGTGTATTCGGGGTTTCGCCCAGCGTGTCCGAATTTCAACGCGTCGAAGCACGACACTTAGCCACTCAGCACGGATTGAATCTCATTGAGGTCGCGACCGATGAGATGGAGGATCCGAATTACGCCGCTAACCCGACAAACCGCTGCTATTTCTGTAAAAGTGAGTTGTACTCACGTTTGAGAATGCTCGCTGACGAGTTGGACATACCGTTCGTTCTCGACGGGACCAACGCCGATGACCTTTTGGACCAGCGACCGGGGCGGATCGCCGCCGGCGAGTATGATGTCGTGAGTCCCCTGGCAGATGTCGGAATGTCGAAAGACGAGATACGAGACCTCAGTCGATCGGCCGGCATTGAAGATTGGGACAAGCCGGCAAGCCCATGTCTGTCGTCGAGGATCGCTCACGGAGTGCCGGTCACGATCGAGCGATTGTCCAAGGTCGAACGCGGTGAGGCGTTTTTGCGGCGGCTCGGCTTTAGGGAGTTTCGTGTTCGGGTGCACGACGGCCTTGCCAGGATCGAGATCGCACCCGCTGAAATGGAGGAGGCGCTGACATTGGATAATGTCGAACGCGTCCGGGTAGAATTTAAGAAGTTTGGTTTTAGATACGTTACGCTCGACCTCGATGGCTTTCGTTCGGGGTCGATGAACGAGGCTATAAATTAGGATAGTTAAAATTAGTTTATTTGGAGAGTGAATAAAAATGGCAAATCCAATGGCTGACGAAATGCGCCGGTTTAAGGGAAGCGATGAGAAAAACCCCTTTGAGGCAATGAGTGAGCGCTTTGACCGTGCGGCGACCCTATTGGGGCTCGACGAGGATCTCTACCGTGTAATGCGCGTGCCGAGCCGCGAGATCAAGGTCTATATTCCGGTCCGTATGGACACGGGGCACATACAGGTGTTCGAAGGCTATCGCGTTCAGCACAATTTTGCACGCGGCCCGGCAAAGGGCGGTATTCGTTACGCGCCGGATGTCACGCTTGACGAGGTCAAGGCCCTTTCGGCCTGGATGACCTGGAAGTGCGCGGTGGTCAACGTTCCGTTCGGCGGCGGAAAGGGGGGCATTATTTGCGATCCCGCACAGATGTCGATCGGCGAACTCGAGCGTCTGACGCGACGATATACCTCCGAGCTCATCGATTTTATTGGGCCGGACAAGGATGTGCCGGCGCCTGACATGAATACTAATGAGCAGACGATGGCGTGGATAATGGACACGTACTCGATGCATGCCCGTCACACCGTGACCGCTGTCGTGACCGGTAAGCCGATCGCGCTTGGCGGTTCTCTGGGCCGTCGCGAGGCAACCGGCCGCGGTGTACTATTTTGTGTAAATGAGGCGATCAAACGCTTTAACCTGACCCCGCAAGATACTACGGTCGTGGTTCAGGGTTCGGGCAACGTCGGCGGCATCGGAGCCGAATTGATGTATAACGAAGGCTACAAGGTGATCGCGATCTCGGACGTCGGAGGCGGTATATATAATAAGGACGGGCTGGATATTCCCGACGTTCTGGCTTACCTCCGTGAAAACAAGTCGCTCGAAGGCTACCCGAATGTCGAATTTGTCGATAATAAGCAGCTGCTTGAGATCGAGTGCGACGTTCTCGCTCCGTGTGCGACCGAGAACCAGATCACGTCCGAAAACGCTGACCGCATCAAATGTAAGATCCTAGCTGAAGGAGCGAACGGGCCGACGACGCCGAAAGCGGACAAGATACTGCACGACAAGGGAATATTCGTTATACCGGATATCCTCGCAAATGCCGGCGGCGTAACGGTTTCGTACTTTGAATGGGTACAGGACCGAATGGGTTATTTCTGGTCTGAGGACGAGGTCAACTCTCGGCTCAAGGACAAAATGGTCGCCAGCTTTAACGAACTGTGCCATTATGCCGAGAAACACGACGTCGACACGCGTACCGCGGCCTATATGTTGGCGATCGACCGTGTTGCTTACGATACACGAATGCGCGGCATATATGCATAGCTTGCGGGCGATGCCGCACTTTAAAAACACTTGCTTTTGTTTTTGGAGTAAGGTATCGTCTAAGGCGGGGAAAATTGGGTTCGTTCTCGGTCAAATTGACTTTAGCGGGCTTTTTTCCTATAAATATTGTAGTTAAAGAACTAACTTTTAGCGCATCGTCTGATTTGTGCGTATTTGCGGTTGGCAAAGCGGTCAGGCGTATGTAATACTTAGGTAGCTTTGAGGTAAGTAGAATTTTGTAACTTAATTGTTCTCAATTGCTGCCCTTTTGAATTTCAACTTATTATTTCGGCGGAGGAATGTGATGAAACTCGCTAACAAGGTGTACATTGCTACACTTTTACTTTTAACGCTTGCTTTTACGGCGATGGCCCAGAGCAACGGCAGGCCGGATTCGGATCCGCGTAACACGGCTCCGACCGTTGGTACGGGTGGTCCGGTTGGCGGCGCTACCGGTCTATTTACAGTTTACGACGGCCAGACGCTGCGCAAGGGTGAATACACCGTCAGCATGGCCATGAGCAACTACGATCGCGACCCGGGCGATGCCGACTTTACTTCGGTCCCGGCCAGCTTCCAGATCGGTCTCACGAACAAGATCGAATTGTTCTTCAACACGGAAGCATATCGTGCGATCAAGGTTAATGCTCGACGCAACCTTTCGAGCAACTATCTGCCGAATTCGCAGTTCTTTATTATTGGTGTTGGTTTGACCCGTGCCCCGGCAGTCGTTTTGGCTCCCCGCGGACCGGGCGCTAACCAGTACCTCAACTCGGCTATCTATCGTCCGACCGGTGCTCCGTTTGTGGGATACCCGTTCGTTGGCGGTAACGCCGGCACCTATGGCCTTCTGCCGCCGTTCTTCTCGGGCCCGATCTTCGGATTTGCCGCCGGAACGAACGCGACATACGGCGCAGTTGCCAGCGGCAATGGTGCTTCGCTCTTCCCGGGCCTCGGCTCGGTTTACGGCAGCATCCTTCCGGGCGTTGTTCTCCAGAGCACGACGCTTGTAAATAATGCCGGTGCCCCTGCTGGCGAGGGCCCGCTGGTCTTCACCCAGGCTCCGTCATACCTTCCGGATGCACCGTTCATCAACCGCGGCTACGGCGAATCAGCGTTCAACTCGTTTGACGTTGGTTTCAAGTGGAGAATGAACAACATTAACAATGCGATCGGATACGGTCTCGTTGCTTCGTACACCTACTACACTGACAGTGCCAGCGACGCCAAGGGCTTTAATATGCTGCAGCGTGGTTCGAGTGCCGGCGGCAACATGGGCGACATCGCTTTGACCTTCTTTGCAGACGCTCGTCTCGCCAAGTGGGCTAACCTGTCGGCCAACGTGGGCTACCGTTACACCAGCAAGACCAAGATGGACCTGCCGGGCGGCACATTCACCGCTCTCGATCGTCCGGATGAACTCCAGTCGTCGATCGGTGTTGATTTCCCGGTCAGCAAGTTCTTCCAGCCGATCGCTGAGTTCCGTTCGCTCTATTACGTAGGCGGCCGCACTCCGAACGCTTTCGAAAACCACCCGATGGACGGCATCGTCGGTGCCAGGATCTTCCCGGTACGTTGGGCCAGCATCGGATTGGCATATCGCCACAACTTCAACCAGCAGGACACCAACAGCTTCGACAAGGATGCTCGTTTCTCGAACAGCGTAACGATCCCCTGCCGTGTCGGTGTGACTGCTTGTACGCCTGTGACGATCACGACCAACTGGCAGGGCGTTCCTAACGGATTCGTCACGTCGAATGACCCGCATGGCTATCTTGCTCAGCTCACGCTCGGACGCCGCTTGAAGCGTCAGACCGAGGCTGTCAACGTTCCGGCTGTTGTTAACTCGGTCACGATCAGTGACACGGTTATCACCCTCGGATGTGCTCCCGGATTCAAATCACGTTCGGGTGCCTGCAACGATAACCGTACGGTCAACGTTTCGACCAACGCCAGCGACGCTGAGAACGATGTTCTGACCTACAATTACACTGTTTCGGGCGGACGTATCGTCGGCAGCGGAGCAAATGTTCAGTGGGACCTCTCGGGTGTTGGCAAAGGCACATACACCATCACGACCGGCGTTGACGACGGCTGCGGCGTATGCGGCAAGACCGAGACCAAGACGGTGACCGTCGAAGAGTGTTCGGACTGTGTCCAGGTTTGTTCGTGCCCGACCTTGATGGTCAGCGGACCGGCCGGAACGACTGATCCGGGTGCAACGATGACCTTCACCTTGAGCGGTGCCGGTTCAAACTCGGTCAACTGGTCAGTATCGGCCGGTACGATCGAATCGGGACAGGGAACCTCATCGATCACGGTTCGTGCACCTGCTGACGGCAGCGTCTCGAACATTACGGCGACGGCTGAGGTCGGCGGACTCGATCCGAACTGCGGATGCACGACAACCGCGAGCGAATCTGCTCCGGTTGCTCCGAAACCGACTGCGACTCTGATCGATGAGTTCGGCAAGGCACCTGATGATGACGTCAAGGCTCGTGTTGACAACTTCTATATCCAGTTGAACAACAACCCGAGTGCTCAGGGCTACATCATCAACTACGGAAATGCTGCACAGATCAAGAAGCGTAAAGCTCAGATCATGAAGGCTATCAACTTCCGTAAGTACGATGTCAATCGTGTAACGTTTGTTGACGGTGGTGACACCGGAGCAGGCGAGAGCACGAAGTTCTGGCTCGTACCTGCCGGTGCTGACGCTCCGCGTCCGTAACGACATAAATAACGCTTCGCCGCTCTTGAGCGGCGGACATTTCAAAACGGCTGGGGTTTCCATCACAAAACCTCAGCCGTTTTTTTGCGTCAATACGCTGATATTTTGAAACGTCGTTCGTTTTCGGTAAACTACCCTAGTTGTGACTGTGAATGTGCCGCACTATGTTGCCAACCGGCAACGTTCCGACGGCATCTAAAAGAACTTTACCGGTGCGGTTTAGGGCCGGGCCGGAAACGGTGCCAGCCGAGAGAAAAAGTTATAAAGGATCAAGCTAATTATGATGAATTTTCGGAAAAACAGTTTCTGGGTCTTGTTAGTTGCGTTTTCGATCTTGATGAACTCGACGGCATTCGCCGAAGCGGTCCGCTCTGGCGAGGCTCCGGCCGACCCCGACAAATTTGACGACTGGTCGGTGATGGGACCGGACGGCGGAGATGTACGTGTCATTGCGATCGATCCGCGGGACAAGAATCGGCTGTATATCAGCACGCTTGACGGCCAGATCCATACTTCCGGTGACGGCGGCAAGACTTGGTCGCTGCTCGTCAACCTAAACAAACCGCAGCTTATCCTTGACCAACTGTTTGTCGATTCGCGTGATTCAAAGATCATCTATACGTCGGGTCACCGTCACAAGGCCCCCGGAGGTTTCTTTCGATCGACTGACGGCGGACTCACCTGGAAGGAAGCAAAGGAACTGAAGGACGAATCGATCCACGCGATGACCCAGTCACCTACTGATCCAAACATTATTACCGTCGGGACAACCCACGGCGTCTGGATCTCGAAAAACTCGGGAGAAGACTGGGAAATGCTGAAATCGAGTACGGCACCGGTCAACATCGATTCTTTGGCGATCGATCCCCGCAGCAATAGTACGATGTACGCCGGAACATGGTGGCGTGCCTACAAAACGACAGACAGCGGAAAGAATTGGCGTCTTATCAAGGACGGTATGATCGACGATTCCGACGTGTTCGCGATCACTATCAATCCGCGAAACCCCGAGAACATAATCGCTTCGGCCTGCAGCGGCATCTACGAGTCGCAGAATGGCGGTGAGAAATGGTCGAAGATCCAGGGCATCCCCTCGCAATCGCGGCGAACCCGAGACATACTCCAGCATCCTACGATCCCCGGAACGGTTTACGCCGGTACGACCGAGGGATTTTGGATGACGACGAACGGCGGCAAATCGTGGGCCTTGACCACGCAGAGGAATCTTGAGATCAATTCGATCGCGGTGCATCCGTCTGAGCCGAACAGGGTCTTTATCGGCACCAACAATTACGGCGTAATGGTGTCAAATGACGGCGGACGCAATTTTGCTCCGACCAATGACAGGTTCAGCAGCCGCTTTACCTATTCGATCACCGCGGATAATAAATCCTCCGATCGGCTCTATGCCACGACTCAGAATACGGCAACCGGGGGCGGATTCTTCTTTACAAGCCTCGACGGCGGCCGGACGTGGCAGCCTGCGAAAAACCTGGACTCGGGTCGGATCGTTCCGTTTGCGTTGCTCCAGGACCGGAACAACGTCAATCTGATGTATCTTGGCACCAACGCCGGTATTTACCGATCACTGGATCGCGGGGCCAATTGGACGCAGTTGGCGGCCGCGAAGCCCGCTGGCCGTCCAATAACGAAGAAGCCGGTTCCCAAAAAGGTTGTTAAAAAGACCGCGTCAGTCAAGACCGCGGCGTCAGCACCGGCGGCTGACGTTTCGGCGGCTGGCAAGCTTGTGCCGGCTATATCCGGCAAGGTCAAGGTTCTTGCTTTTACCGAAGACGGTAAGAACGGCATCTATGCCGGTACCGACAAGGGACTTTATCGTAGTTATGACCTTAACAAAGGTTGGGAAAAGATCGCGTTCGGTGCCGGTATCAACGATAATATCTTCGCTGTCCATATCTCGCCGCTGCGACCGGACGTAGTCTGGGTCGGGACCGCGACCTCGGGTGTAATTGTTTCCCGTGATGCCGGTAAGACCTGGCAAAAGGCGGGCGGGGCAGCTGACATTGTGCCGATCAGTTCTATCAATTCCGATCCAAAGCGGCCGGATTATATTTATGTTGGCACTTCGCAGACCTTCTACGCCAGCCGCGACGGCGGTGTTACGTGGACTCGCCGCGGCGGAAATCTTCCGCTCGGTAACTACACGAGCATCCTGATCAATCCTGAGAATACCGACGAGGTCATCGTTTCGAGTTCGCTCGAGGCTGACGGCGGTATTTACCAGACGACCAACGCTGGTGACAAATGGCGTCGAATTGATACCAAGGAGATGAAACTGCCCAGCCGCCGGATCTGGTCGATGGCAATGGATCCCAACGACCCGAATCGGATCTTTGCCGGCACTCATTCATCGGGTGTTTACCGCATATCGCGTCAGGGCGGGGCGGCAGCAGCTGCCCCGGGCGATCGGCCGAGGGTAACAAATAACGATTAGGCGTCCGATCAACACAGGTAGGTGGCGGCCCGAGGGGCCGCCTCTTTTTGTTTTATGTTTGGAAAGTCGGCATCCGGCACCTATAATCTGATACATACGAGCATGGAGCAAGAAATCGCCTGTCATAGCCGAAGCGGAGCCGTCACCCTGCGAGCCGAGAGTATTCCGTTCTCAGATTTTCCGGGGCAATCACGGCTCTTTATTGATTATCAGCGAGATCCGCTCAAGCTGAAGAGATTTTACCCCCAGGCGGTGGCGAACCAGTCGGATATAGCCTCGCTGGTACCCGGTGTTTTGGCGAACCACAAGGCAGATCGAAATATCCTTGCAGATGCACTCGCCGAGATCAACATAAAGTTTGGTGGCGGGCACAAAACGCTCAGGAACATTGAAGCGCTTCGGTCGCCCGATACTGTGGCGGTGGTCACGGGTCAGCAGGCGGGACTATTCTCGGGGCCGCTTTACACGATCTACAAAGCAATGTCGGCAATACGGCAGGCCGAAAAGCTGAGGGAGCAAGGCATCAGCGCCGTGCCGGTGTTCTGGGTCGCGACCGAGGACCACGATTTCGAAGAAGTGTCGAAGACCTACGTTGTCGATCGAGAAGGCTCTCTTTACGAGTCGAAGACCGAGCCAAGCCATTGCTACGAAAATCTCCCGGTAGGCTACGTGAAACTCGATACGACGATCAAAGACGGCATTGCCGATCTGATCGCGGCACTGGCGCCGACAGAGTTCACATCCGAGGTCCGTCAGTTGATCGAGGACAGCTGGCGTCCGGACGAGTACTTTGGCGACGCCTTCGGAAAACTGCTGACGCACTTGCTCGGCGATTACGGCCTGATCATCCTATGCCCGCTTCACCCGAAGCTGAAACAACTTGCTGCACCGATCTATGTAAATGCGATAAGGCGGTCGGCCGAGATCGTGGACGCACTTCGCAAACGAAGCGACGAGCTTGTCAGCGATGGCTACACAGCACAGGTTCTTGTCGCCGAAGACTACTTTCCGCTCTTTTGGCAGGCCGAGAACGATACGCGAAACGCTCTCAAACGGACCGAATCCGGTACCTACCGCAAAAAAGACGGCTCGCGAGAGTTTACGATCGATGAACTCGCCGAGATCGCTGAGAAAGAACCCGGACGATTCAGTCCCAGCGTGGTTTTGAGGTCTGTCGTTCAGGATTATATTTTGCCCACAGTCTGCTATTTTGGCGGTGCCGCCGAGATCGCGTATTTCGCACAGAGCGGCGAAGTTTACCGGCTGCTTGACCGCACCCCGACTTTGATACTTCACCGGCAGAGTTTTACTTTCGTCGAATCCAAGCACGGCAAAACGCTTTCAAAGTATGGCCTGAGCCTGCCGCAGTTGTTCGAGGGGTTCGATCAGCTTTTGCCTGAGATCGTTGAGAAATATTTGAATGCGGATTCGGCCCGAGTGTTTGCTGAGGTCGAGGAGGCGGTTAATACACAACTCAACCGGCTTGATCGAGACCTCTCGAAGATCGATGCCACTCTTGCCGAGAATCTCGCGAAACGACGCCGAAAGATCATTTATCATATCGGAGCGCTTCGCAACAAGTTCCACAATGTCCAGGTCCGCAAAGATGCGGTGATCAGGCAGCAGATCGAGGGTGTTTTCACGGCGCTCTTGCCGCACCGGCATCTACAGGAAAGGGCGATCAATATCACGTACTTTCTGAACCGTTTCGGACTGAATTTCATCGATTGGATATACAACGCCGTCGACCTGGATGATCGCGCTCATCGGGTCATCAGGCTCTAGCTCGCACTTTTTCGGCCAATGGCAGACAGATCGACTAACAAGATACAGATACTGCCTGATAATCTGGCAAATCAGATCGCGGCGGGCGAGGTTGTCGAGCGTCCGGCTTCGGTTATCAAGGAACTTGTCGAAAATTCGATCGACGCGGGTGCCACACGGATCAACGTCGATATCGAACTCGGCGGCCGAAGGCTTATGCGTGTTGCGGATGACGGCGAGGGAATGGTGCGCGACGATGCGATCCTGGCGTTCGAAAGGCACGCGACATCAAAGATCCGGACGCTCGAAGACCTTGCCGCCATTGCAACCCTGGGATTTCGGGGCGAAGCTCTGGCGTCCATCGCGTCGGTCGCGAAGGTTGAACTTCTAACAAAGCGGGAACCGGCCGTCGAGGCGACGAAAGTGGTTGTTGAAGGCGGCCGTTTGATCGACGTCAAGGATGCCGCTCGCGACCGTGGAACCACCATCACGGTCCGTGACCTTTTCTTCAATACGCCGGCCAGACGCAAATTCATGCGCTCCGAGGCGACCGAAAATTATCACCTCACTGCGATCGTTACCCATTACGCACTTGCACACCCCGAGATCGCGTTTGAACTCACCAACAATGGCCGCGAGGTGATGCGGATTTCGGCGGCAAAGGATCTGCGTGAGCGAGCGTTTCAGATTTTCGGTTCCGGGCTGCTCGACAGTCTTTTGCCGGTCAGTGGCGGCCGTGACTATGTCGCCCGGGTCAGCGGGTATATCTCGGCCCCCCGCGAACGCCGGACGACCAAGGATTCGCAGTATTTCTTTGTAAACAACAGATTTGTCCGCGACAAGACGATCACCGGCGGCTTGCTCGAAGGATTTCGGTCCGTGCTCCCGCACGGCGTATATCCCGTTGCCTTTTTGTTTATCGACATCCCGCACGATGAAGTTGATGTCAATGTGCATCCGGCCAAGACCGAAGTACGCTTTCGCCGCGGTGAGGCCGTCAAGGACGTTGTTGCCGAAGCTGTGCGCGATGCTTTGGCCCGAGCCGGGATCGTGCCCGAACCGGCGGAGCGGCCGCTGGAAAGGGAAGTGGTCGAGACGCCTATCATGAACGCGGCTCCGGCGGAAGAGCCCGCTGAACAGCCGTCGATCGAATTTGAACCGTCCGCGATCGGCGGTAGCCGTGGATCTTTCAGATCTTTTCCCGAGAGCGAGTTATCGATCGAGCCGTCAGTGCCGATCACTGCTCGTGAATCCGTAGAGACGCTTGAAGAGCCTTTTGACGCGGCGGATTCGACTGACCTTGAGAGGCTCGCGGCCGTTGTCCGGTCGGATGGTCCGTCGACGATACCGCCCAGAGGGTATGCCGAATTGCCGCCCGTCGATTCGGCAGCGAAGATACCGGTAAAGATAGACGTCGGCGATCTGTCCTCCGCCGGGATCCGGCCGATCGGGCAACTCCACGAGAGTTTTATTATCGCCGTCGATAACGAGGGGTTGCTGCTGATCGACCAACACGTCGCTCACGAGCGCATCTTATTTGATAAATTCCGCAGGGCAGAAACCGAAAGGGGAATTGAATCCCAAAATCTATTATTACCCGAGACGATCGACCTTTCACCGGCTCAGTCCGAAGCCTTTCGGCTGATCGAGGACGACCTGGAATCGCTGGGCTTTGGGACGATGCGGCTTTCAGGACGCACTGTCGCGATCAAGAGCGTCCCGACCGACCTGCCTGCCAACGAGGCACGCAATCTGTTCGCTGAGATACTGGACACCGTCGATGCCGAAAAGAAGGGAACTCCAAAATCGACCCTTAGAGACGATATTGCTGCGAGTCTTGCGTGTAAGGCGGCCGTCAAGATCAATATGAAGTTGACGCCCGAAAAGATGCAGTGGCTGATCGATCGCCTGCTTGTGACCACGTCACCAACGACCTGCCCGCACGGCCGTCCCGTTATCCTGCGCCTCTCGATGCGGGACATCGAGCGCGGATTTCACCGATCCTGACCCGGTCCCAAACGCCGAAACCTGAGCTTACATGAAAAAATGCAATTTTCCGCTTGTGTTAATTCCGTGTTTCGAATAATAATACGTTAGTCTTGACCTCCAACTAAGTTATTGCTTTTTCGGTTCCGTTTGGCGATATGCAGCCGTATGTTGGATCGGTCCGTTTGCCCCTAAACTTCTAGATGAAGCGTATAAACCTTCAGAAGGCCAAATCTCAGATCGCACGGCCCAATACGATCCGCGATATTAATCGCCAGATCGTATTGAATTATGTTCGCGATCGGTCGCCGATCTCACGGGCGGAGATCGCCAGACAAACGGCCCTGCATCGATCGACCGTGTCGGTCATTATCGACGATCTGGTGTCGTCGGAACTGATCATCGAGATCGGCGAAGGTATTTCTTCAGGCGGACGAAAGCCGACCCTCTACCGTCTGAAGACGGATGTTCCGGTGGCGATCGGTATCGATGTCACGCCCCGGACGACGACGATCGCGATCGCCGACCTTGCCGGCAAGATAATCGAAAGCGAGACGATCCCGACCTCCGCGGACGCCGAGTTCATGTCCGGACAGATAATCGAACGCCTTCGACGATTTACCGTCGCGTATGAAACGGCCGGGATCGACGTCGGAATGAGTGTCCCCGGTTTGGTGGATCAGAAACTTGGCAGGGTTTTTCACGTACCATACTTTGACTGGCGCGATTGGGACATCTGCCAACGAATCGAGAGTGAACTCGGGTTGAAGGTGACGGTCGAGAATGACGCGAATGCAACGGCCCTTGCGGAACTTTGGTTCGGGCAGGAAAAGATACGTAAAACCGACACTTTCCTTATGGTCCTCGTCGGCGAGGGCATCGGGACCGGCATCATATTCGACGGACAAGTCTATCGCGGGGAAAAAGGGGCCGGGGGCGAATTTGGCCATATGATCGCAGGCGACGACGCCCCTATCGAATGTTCCTGCGGAAGTCGCGAATGTTGGGAGGCTTACGCATCCGAAAAGTCTATGATCCAGCGATATCGGCGCCTATTGAAAATGGACGATATGAAACAGGCCGACATGGATATCGGCAACCTGATAGATCTGGCGATAAATGGTGAAAAGCACGCGTTGCTCGCATTAAAGCAGACGACCAGATACTTAGGTAACGGGATCTCAAATCTGATCGTGGGGCTCAGCCCGCAGATCGTGGTCGTTAGCGGAAAGATCACTCAGGCTTGGGGTCTTTTTGAAGACGAGCTGTATCGTATTTCGGAACGCAGCGTTTTGGCAGGGCTTCCGCCGACCGAGATAATGCCGTCGTCGCTTGGCGAATCTCCGACTATGATCGGTGCCGTCGGCCTGGTTCTCGCCCGTAAGTTTGGATCGGCGAGTTAAAATGTTTGGGCTAATTGTGCGAGTTTGCTTGACATCGTGTTAAGCCTATATTAAAACTTTGTTGGAAGCACCGACAAACATTTCAAAAATGGTCACCTGAGTGTGATCGATAGTTTCTCTCAATTCGTTCGAATGATCGCGAGTTCTGGTCATCAATGGAGTAGAATATTCAAATGCTTGGGAGTCTAAGGAAGTAAGATAAGGAGATCACTTATGCGTAAATCGTTGGCGTTAACGAAATTTGTTGTTTCGTTCCTGGTACTGTCGGCCGTTATTGCCGCGGGATTCATTTCGGTCAGTGCTCAGTCACAGGCACTGAACGGTCAGATCGAGGGTGTGGTTACGGACAGTACAGGTGCCGCAGTGGCGGGAGCCACAGTTACCGTCCGTAATCTCGAGTCGGGTTCCGAGCGAACTATGACCACGGATAACGGTGGCCTCTTCCGTTTCCCGTTGTTACCACTAGGTGGGTACCGAGTCACGATCGAAGCTCCGAATTTCAAACGACTGGTGCGGGAAGGTGTCACTCTGACGACTGGGCAAGTTGCAACGATAAATGTGTCGATGGAAGCCGGTGGCCTGTCTGAAACCGTCACGGTTAATCTTGACTCGCCGATCGCGGATGCGGGAAAGATCGACGTCGGACGTGTGATGAACCTGCGTGAAACCCAAAATCTGCCTCTCGTCTCCCGTAACCCGTACAACTACGCATTGCTGCAGTCGAACGTGACGGGTCGTCCGAATATTGAATTTGGTGTGCCGAGGATCAACGCAAACGGGTACACGCGACGAACGAACTACCAACTCGATGGAAATAGCAATACCCAGGCTGACCGTGGCGGCATTCGATTGATGCCGATATCTGACACCTTCATAAGTGAAGTGCAACTCGTTACAAATGGCTTTGCAGCAGAATTTGGCGGAACGCCCGGCCTGATAATGAACGCAGTAACACCAAGCGGTACCAACGGCTTACACGGCTCGGCAAGCTATCGTTTTCGCAGAACTGCAATGTCCTCGAGGCCCTTCAATTTAGCTCCAACCGCCGTTAAGCCTGAAACCAAGGTCGATAATATTACGGGTGCCGTCGGAGGGCCGATCATCAAGGATCGATGGCATTTCTATGCCGGTTACGAATGGGTCAATCGTGATCTGGGGGGCGAACCTCAGCGAACCATCACCATTTCTGACGCCAACAAGGCCGCTTTGATCGCTGCCGGCGTCCCGGCCAGCGCTTTTCCGACCGCGATACCAACTGCGCAGAAGGTGAACTTCTTTATCATTCGAACCGACGCTCAAATCAATAACGCAAATAGACTGAGCGTAAGATTCAATTACTTCAAGAATCTTTCGCCGGATAATATTGGTGGCGGAGTCAATACTCTTCAACGAAGCATCGACTTTGACGACAAATCATACTCGATCGGAGCTCAGTTGGCATCGGTCATTCGCCCCACAATTTTGAATGAATTTCGATTTCAATACGCAAAGCGTGATTCGCGGAATGTCGCGAATGCGAACTCGGGTACGGGGCCCAGCATCGTGATCACTGGCATCGCGAATTTCGGTGCACCCGAGAATGATGACACTATCGCTCCTCTCGAGACGATGACCCAATTTCAAGACAACCTTTCGTGGCAGATCGGAGATCACGGGATCAAGTTCGGGGGCGGGATCAACCGGATCGACGACACACGTCGTTCCAACGTTTTTGCAAGATACACCTTCCCCTCAATCCAGGCATATCTTGATGCCAAGAACGGTGTAAATGTCCGGAGCTATACAAACTATGTTGAGGCTTTTGGAAATCCTGATATCGAATACAAATCAACGTTCTATAATTTGTTTGCGCAGGATGACTGGAGGGTCACGCGTCGTTTGAAATTAAACTTCGGTGTTCGGTATGACCTTTACGATATTCCCAAGGCAAATGCGGCATCGCCTTTTTCGGCGTCGCAGAAGTTCAAGGTAGACAAGAACAACTTCGCCCCTCGATTTGGAATCGTGTATGGCCTGCGGGAAGGTAAACGTCCCACGGTGATTAGGGCTAGCGCAGGGTTATACTATGACACGGTCTATCTGGATTTTTATCTAAGAGCGCTGCAAAACAATGGCAGTCCGTCATATTTCAACTTCACGTTCGCTCCAGCAACTGCGGGATCGCCGGCATTCCCGACGACATTGGGCAGCCTTCCGGCAGGTACGGCACTTCCGGTACAGAGTATTGAAACGATCGCTCCTGATTTTCAGAATATGTATGCCACGCATGCCAATTTCCAGATTGAACAAGCTCTGATGGCCGACCTTTCGCTCACTGCGGGCTACATTCACTCGAGCGGCCGTCATATTCCTCTCTATCGGAACATTAACCGTATTAATCCGACCGGAACCTTAGCTGATGGGCGTCCGATCTACAGCAATACGGTTAACGCGACAACCCGTTTAGACCCAAGGTTTAACAACATCCTGCTAGCCGAATCGGTTGGAAATTCGACTTACAACGCATTTACGTTGCAGCTCAACAAGCGTTTTTCAAAGGGATACCAATTCAGTGTTAATTACACGCTTTCGAAGGGCGAGGATGATGCTCCCGAGCAGAACCTGGTGGCAACCCAAGTTGGGAATCTAGTCGTTCAGGACCCGTCAAACCGTAAGCGTGATTTTGGACCGTCGCTTGCTGATCAGCGACACACGTTTGTAATGAGCTTTGTTGGGCGTCCGCAGTTCAATTTCGAGAACAAGGCCCTCAAATATCTGGTGAACAATAACCAGTTCGGGGTGATCGCTACGGCTAACAGTGGTGAGCGATTTAATGTAATTGCTGCTACAGACATCAACCTCGATGGCTTTACAGGGTCGGATAACCCGGTTGGGATTGGTAGAAACTCCGGCGTTACCCCAAAGCAGTTAAACGTCGATTTGCGTTATTCGCGGTTCTTCAACTTCACCGAAAGGTTCAAGCTTGAGGCTTTTGGCGAGTTCCTGAATCTGTTCAATATCAACAGTATCTATCAGTTGAATTCCTTGACCGTGACCACCGATGCGGCGGGTAACCCGACTGGCCCGATACCCACGCCGGCTTTGAGAAAGGCAAGTAATCAGGTCACCTCTCTCGACAGCCGACAGTTTCAAATTGGATTCAAGTTCATTTTTTAGCTTGCTCCTGTACTTCCGGATGAAGGTCGGCCAGATCGGTCGGCCTTCAGTCCAAGTATTGATCTATGAAACAAAAGGTCGAAATGGACACGGATCATCCGCCCGAACTGCCGGATAGCTGGTGGTACAAGGTGTATGTCGGCGTGATCGTTTCGCTTGTCGTCGTTTTGGCTGCTCTTTGGTCGTTTTCACGTTACTTCTCGAGTTAGATCAAGATGAGATTTTTGGATTGGGCAGTTGTTGTCGCCTACCTTGCATACGTGATCTGGGACGGGATACGTATGACCAAGCACAGCGGGAACGTCGAGGGCTATTTTCTCGCGAACCGGAGCCTGCCGTGGTGGGCGGTCGGCCTGTCGGTAATGGCGACACAGCTTTCAGCGATCACATTGGTCGGCACGACCGGTCAAGCTTACTCGGACGGGATGCGGTTCATCCAGTTCTATTACGGCTTGCCGCTGGCGATGGTGATCCTGTGTATCACGGTCGTTCCTTTTTTCTATAGGGCGAAGGTTTACACTGCCTACGAGTATCTCGAACGCAGGTTTGACGCCAAGACGCGCAGCCTGACCAGTTTCATGTTCCTGATCTCACGCGGTCTCGGTGTCGGTGTCGTGATCGCAGCTCCGTCGGTCATTTTGTCTATAGTCCTCGGATGGAGCGAGGTCGCGACGATATTTCTGATCGGAATGTCGACCACGTTCTACACGATGGTCGGCGGTGTCCAGGCAGTTACGTGGACCGACGTTAAGCAGATGATCGTCATCTTCTTTGGCCTGTTTGTCGTGCTTTTCGTCGTGGTTTCGCAGTTTCCTGCTCAGGTATCATTCACTGACGGACTGTATTTGGCGGGGACACTTGGCAAATTGCAGACGATAGACACGAGTTTTGACCTTACGCAGAAATATACGATCTGGTCGGGGATGATCGCGGCCCTATTCCTTTTTCTGTCATATTTCGGCTGCGACCAAAGTCAGGTGCAGCGATTTTTGACGGCGAAATCGGTTAGCGAAGGACGCACCTCATTGCTGATGAGCGCATTCCTCAAGATCCCGATGCAGTTCCTGATACTGCTTGTCGGCGTACTCGTTTTTGTTTTCTACCAATTTGCCACGCCGCCGATGGTCTTTAACGCGGTCGAGGCCGGCAAGATCTCGCAGACAGCCGAGTATTCGGCCCTGCAAAACCAATTTCAAGTCGCTCACGATAGACGCAAGGATGCGGCCCTGGCGTTCGTCGGTGACCGAAACGACTCGACCCGGCAGGCGTACGTCGCCGCCGACAAGGGCTTCAACGACGCTCGGAAAAACGCGATCGACTTCGTCAAAACTTCGACCGGCAACTCGGGTTTTAACGACGTAAATTACGTTTTTCCGGCGTTCGTTGTCGCAAATATGCCTATGGGGATTGTCGGGCTGATAATCGCGGCGATATTCGCGGCGGCAATGTCATCTATATCGGCCGAGCTTAACGCACTTGCAACGGCATCAACAATCGACTTCTACCGGCGGCATTTCCATAAAGAGGGAACCGATACTCATTACGTTGCATTCGGCCGGCTTGCGACCTTCGTCTGGGGCCTTTTCGCCTGTATTGTGGCGATCTATGCGACCAATCTCGGTTCGTTGATCGAGGTGGTAAACAAGTTCGGTTCATTCTTTTATGGATCGTTGTTGGGCGTTTTCGTTCTTGCGATCCTGGTCAAGCGTGCCCGTGCGAGAGGAGCTTTCTTTGGACTGCTCTTCGGAATATTCTCGGTATGGGTCGCCAGTCATTATACAAATATCGAGTTTTTGTGGTTTAACGTTGTCGGCTGTCTCGTAACTGTCATCGCCGGCTATCTCATTAGTCTCACAGTCAGAACTGAGGAGTTGATTTCCAGCAATGAAACTTAAAAATCGTCGGATCTCGATCATCACGCTGAATATTGTCACGTTGATAAGTATCGTAATGGTATCGGTGCCGGTTCGTGCTCAGGTCCGGCCGATTTATGACCTGGGGGCCAGCGGTCTGGGGCAGAAGCTACGGCGTTTGCAGACGATCGCCAGTGCTATGCACACCGCGGCGCATCCTGATGATGAGGATTCGGGTTTGCTCGCCCGCCTCGCCCGCGGAGACAACGCCCGTGTTTCGTACCTTTCGCTTACTCGCGGCGAGGGTGGCCAAAACGTCATCGGCCCTGAGTTGTTCGAATCGCTTGGCATCATTCGTACCGAGGAATTGCTGCAGGCCCGCCGTCTCGACGGTGGAGAGCAGTTCTTCACCCGATTTATGGAGTACGGATTCTCGAAGCAGCGATCCGAAGCAGCACGTATTTGGGGTGAGAACGAGGTGTTGGGCGATATGGTCCGGGCTATCCGAATGTTTAGGCCGCTGGTGATAATTTCGCGGTTCTCAGGTACGCCGGCAGACGGCCACGGGCAGCACCAGCTTGCCGGCTATCTAACGCCGATAGCTTACAAAGCGGCCGCCGACCCGAAGCAGTTCCCGGAGCATTTTGCCGAGGGCCTGATGCCGTGGAAGGCTCTGAAGTTATATGTCGGCCAGGGATTTGCACCGAATGCAGCCGATCCGGCGACGTTGACGGTCCCGACCGGTGACTACGACCCGCTCATCGGCCGATCTTACTACGAGATCGCGACCGAAGGACGCAGCCAGCACAAGTCGCAGGAAATGGGGTCGATCGAGCCGCGTGGGGCTCAGCAGTCAGGGTTGCGAATTTTGGATTCGAGCGTCAATGATCCCAAAAGCGACAATGGCGTGTTCGACGGGATCGACACATCGATCAAGGGCATTGCGGCGTTTACCGGAGGTGCAACCGACCAGTTCAAGGTCAAACTCGCCGAAACGCAGGCTTCAGCAGAAAAGGCTCTTGCCGAGTATGACCCCTACCATCCGGAGAAGCTGATACCGATCCTGGCAAAGGGAATGAAGCAGGCGGGTGAGGCTGAGTCGATGAATCGCGATCCGGAAGTTAAGTTTCTGCTTCGTCAAAAGGAAAAGGATTTTGCAGCGGCTCTTCAAGCGGCGTCGGGAATCGTTGTCGATGCTTTGAGTGATGCCGAGACCGTTGTTGCGGGTGACTCGATAGGCGTCGCCGTCCGCGTATTTGCTCCGGCCGTTTCCGGTGTCGAGGTCAAGGACGTTTCATTAAAGGTTCCGCAGGGTTGGACCACCGCGAATGCCGGCGAGCCGGCACAGGACAACAGTTCGCCGTTCCGCCCGCGAAATGAGATATCGCTTAAAAATACATTCTTCAAGGTCACGTCGGCGGCCAACGCCGCACCGACCCAGCCCTATTGGTTAGAGGGACAGCGAACGAACTTTAAGTTCAATTGGTCCTCCGCGGGCCGATCGGCAAACATGCCGATTCAAGCTCCGCTGGCTTCGGCTGACGTTAAGTTGTCGGTTGGCGGCGAAGATCTTACTATTTCGAGCCCCGTCGTTTACCGATACGCTGATCGGATCAGGGGCGAAATACGTCGGAACATTAATATTGTTCCGCTGGTTACGAATGCACTTGAATCAAATCTCGCGATCATTCCGGCCTCTGCAAAAGCCCAGAAACAGCGGGTCGTGATGTCGGTAACCAATAACTCGCCGAAAGCAGTTTCAGGCTCGGCCAAGTTGGACCTGCCTGCGGGCTGGACGTCGAGTCCCTCTACAAGCGAGTTTACGCTCAAAGGACTCGGTGAAAAGACCGCCGTCACATTTGACGTGACGATCCCGGCCAACGCCAAGACGGGAGCTTACAAGATATTGGCGAAATCCGTGGTCGGCGGTAAGGATTACGCTCAGACGGTCTACGAGGTTGCCTATCCGCACATTCAAACGCACCGCCGTTACACACCGTCCGAACTCGACGCCAAGGTCGTCGATCTCAAGGTCTCGCCGGTCAATGTCGGTTACATTATGGGAACCGGTGACCGCGTGCCCGAAGCGATCAAACTGCTTGGCCTGCCCGTGACGATGCTCTCCGAAAAAGACCTGACGACGGGCGATCTGTCTAAATTTGATACGATCGTGGTCGGTATCCGGGCGTCGCAAGTGCGGCGCGATTACACGGCCAACAATGGACGCCTGCTTGATTTCGTTAAGAACGGCGGCACTATGATAGTGCAGTATCAGCAGCAGGAGTTTATCCGCGATAACCTGGCACCGTTCCCGGCGAAGATGGAATCGGTCGTCAACGGAACGCAGCGTGTTTCCAACGTACGCGTCGTCGACGAAAACGCGCCTGTTACGATGCTTGTCCCGAACCACGTGGTATTCAATTTCCCGAACAAGATCGTCAGCACAGATTGGGACAATTGGGTACAGGAACGCAATCTTTACACCCTTACGGGACTCGATCCGCAGTACACGGCACTGTTGTCCTGTCAGGACGAGGGTGAGCCTCCGGTTACCGGCGGACTGGTCTATGCGAAGATCGGAAAGGGACATTACATCTACAATGCCTATTCGTTCTTCCGACAGTTGCCGACGGGCAATCCCGGGGCGTATCGCTTGTTCGCAAATATGCTAAGTTTGCCGAGATCACCGGCAAAATAGGCAATCCCGGGCACAGATTTCGGTGTTTTTGATGTCGATATCTGTGCCCTTTTCCATTTCCTGACCCACGGGTCCGAGATCAATCAAAATGTCCTCAGAAACCAGCGAAAAGTTTCCTGCCCAAAATTACAAAGAGAATGTGCTTGCGGATTGCTTTGCCGATGCCAAGGAGTATTTCCTCGATGCATATTATCGTGTTGACCTGGCCCACGCAGTAATGCTCGAAGAGCAGGGCATAATTACGGCCGACGAGTTAAAGGCGATCCTGCGGGCCTTGCTCGCACTGGACTTTGGGGCGATTCGCGATCGTGAGTACGATGGCAGTTTCGAGGATCTCTTTTACCTATTTCAGCAGGAGATCACTAAACGCTGTGATCCCGACACCGCCGGCAAACTGCACACCGCCCGCAGCCGCAACGATATTGACGTAACGATCTACCGGCTCTATCTTCGCACGGCCTGCCTAATGCTTTTGCGCTCGGCAATGGATCTGCGAAAGGTCTTCCTTGACCTCGCTTCGCAGCATCACGAGACGCTGATTCCGGCATATACCCATACTCAGCCTGCACAGCCGTCCACGATGGCACATTTCTTGCTGGCGATGGCCGAAAATTGCGGACGCGACATCAAAAGGCTGCAGCGGGCTTTTGAGAACATGAATTATTGCCCGCTTGGGTCCGGGGCGATCACGACCACCGGGTTTCCGATCGATCGCCATCGCGTGTCGGACCTGTTGGGGTTCACAGCGCCGACCGTCAATTCATACGCGTCGATCGCGTCGGTCGACTATTTTACCGAGATGCTCGGGGCGACCTCCGCTATGCTCGTCAACATCGGCAAGTTCGCTCAGGAGTTTTTGCTGATGGCGATGATGGAGTTTAACGTGATCCGGCTTTCGGACGGATACGTACAAGGTTCGTCGATAATGCCGCAAAAGCGAAACCCGGTCGCACTCGAACACGTCAGGGCGATCGGCAGCAAGGCTCTTGGGCAGTGCCTCGGTGTAATGACTAGTATTCACAACACTCCGTTTGGCGATATCAATGACGTCGAGGACGATCTGCAGCCGTTGATCTATTCCGGCATCCGTGATGCGAATCGTGCAGTGTCGCTGCTCGCGAGTACGCTGCAGTCGGCGACGTTTAATTTCGACGTGCTCAAAAAGCGAGCGGGCGAAAACTTTATCGCCGTGACGGAACTTGCCGATACGATCGTAAGAAAAGAGGGGCTGCCGTTCAGGATCTCGCACAAGATCGTCGGATCATGTGTACGTAAGGCGATCGACGCCGGTTCCGACGTGACCTACGATATCCTGCAGAGCGTCGCCCGGGAAGTCATCGGCAGAGATCTAGATATGTCGGCCGACGAACTAGCGGCCGCTGTATCGCCCGAAAATTTTGTCGCGATACGCACGATCTACGGCGGCACGGCACCGTCCGAGACTCGCCGTGCTCTGGCTGTCGATAGGGAAAATGAGACGGTCGATGAAAAGTGGTATTCCGATCGCACCGAGGCACTTGCAAAAGCGGCTGAAACGCTCGAAATGACTGTCGCCGAAAGGAGCTAAACGCTTCAGGCAGCGGAGCTATCTTGGCCTGACAGCGATCCTATTCGATCACGACAAGTACGTCGCCCGCATTGACGTTCTCGCCTTCGGATGCACGTATCTCTTTGATCGTGCCGTCGCGATGCGACTTTAACTCGTTCTGCATCTTCATCGCCTCGACGACAATAACGCCGTCGCCGTTGCTCACCTCATCGCCGGTCTTGACGAGTATCCTTACCACCTTGCCCGGCATTGCGGTCTTGATCTGCGACGAGCCTTCGCCGGAATCTCCGCCGTGGGCAGAACCGCGAAGCTGCTTGGGGTCGGCGATCCTGATCTCGAATTCGTTGGACCCGATGCCGACCTTTCTGATCTCTTTTGCAGTATCGGTCACGGACGCTTCCGTTACCTTACCGTCGTTTTTGAAGAGATAAACCCCGGGCAGCGGTTCGCCCAACTCAAGTTCATATTTCCGCCCGTCGACCACAGCACTCAAACTGTCGCCGATCCTTGTGATCTCGACCTCCATCGATCTTCCGCCGATCTCAGCTTTCAGTTTCATCTATTTCCTCGTCGAACGTTCGTATTCTTTCTTCAGCAGGTTCATGAATTCATCGCGGCGATCGTAAAGCCTTCGGGCATCGCGCGGCTCGTGGCGAGCCAGAGCGTATGCCGTGATGAGCGGCAGGGCAACAGTCGAGTCCACATAACAGACGACGGCGTCCGGCAGTTTGTCCGGATCGACCTTACCCCAACTGACCGCTTCGGCCGGCGTCGCACCGCTCAGCCCGCCGGTGTCCGGACGGGCGTCGGTCACCTGCAAAAAGTAATCGTGGCCCTTCTCGTCGATCCCGAGGACCTCCTGTATCTGAGGTTCGGTCTGCAAGGCAAAATTCTTCGGGCTGCCGCCGCCGAGGATGAAGATAGCCGATTTGCCGCCCTTCTTGGATTGTTTGCCCTTGTGCACAACGCCGCGTTTGGCGGCCAGCACGATCGAGGCTGTTTCGTTGACATCAAGATTCGGGTTCAGGACCAGCTTTCCGCCCTGCAGTTCCTTGGCGGCGATGTTCATCCCGATCGACGAGTCACCCGGACTCGAGGTATAGATCGGTACGCCGTACTCGTAGGCGACCGCGAGCAACGATTTTTCCTTAATACCGAGCTTTTCCTCACGTGCCCGGATGTACTTGCCGCAAAGGTAATGAAACTCGGCCGACGACATCGGCTTTTGAAATTCGGCATGCTCGATCAGCCGTCGAAAGAACGAATCGGTGTCCAGCAGTACGCTGTAATCAAAAAAGATGTCGTAAATGCGGACGACCTCTTCTTCGCGAAGGATGCGGTCATCAAGCTTGGCGTCACCCTGATGAAGCGAGAGCCCGATACCAAAATGCGTGTCGTGATACAGATTGGCACCGGTCGAAATGATCCAGTCGATAAAGCCGGCCTTGATCAGCGGTATAAGTGCCGAGATGCCCAGACCCGCCGGCGTCAATGCCCCGGTCAGAGTGACGCCGATGGTCACATCCGGCTCGAGCATCTTACGCGTAAACAACTGACACGCCTCGCGAAGCCGCGCACCGTTGTACGCCATGAACGATTCGTCGATCAGGTCGGCGAGTACTGTGTCCTTTGAGATCGGCGTCGGGTCGATCCGCTTGCCACTCAGGAATTTACTTTGCTTCTTCGCCATCCCCACAAGTTTATCAAAGATTCGAAAACGGGTCATTCATCCGTTCGAACTGCGCCCCATAAACGCCAATGCGCAGGGCTGCAGGCTCATCTCCGCCTTTCGGACGACGATCAAGCGGACTCGGGTCCATTGGGAACACGATGACATCGCCCAAAAAGCACTTGGCAGATTGTTCCAGGATACGGGTAAAGGGCAAAGCCGGCTGATCATCGTCGAGAGCCAGTGTTTATGGGCGTTCGGTGGTTGTAGAGAGTTGACCGCGGGCGTGCGGTCAGTTCAAAATCGTCGGCGGTCAGTTCAAAATCGTCGGCGGTCAGTTCAAAATGGTCCGCGGTCAGTTCAAAATGGTCCGCGGTCAGTTCAAAATGGTCGGCGGTCGGTTCAAAATGGTCCGCGGTCGGTTCAA
>CALDGX010000206.1 GCA_937941715.1 uncultured Chloracidobacterium sp.
AGTCGCCGTAACAGCTTCTAACTGCATGCCGAGCAGTCCCATTTCGTGGAGAACCTCGCCAACACCTCGTCGCCTGATCTCACCGTAGTAGTAGGCTGCGATCTGTTCGAATTCATACTGCCCGGCGTCCGGGCTCGCGATTGCTTTTACGCATCTGACGAACTCTTTGGCATCGGTCTCGTCGGACAAAACCTTCATCGCATATTCGAGCGACATTATCCGCACGCGGTCCAACGCTTCCGGTTCAAGTTCGTCCGCGATTCGAACGACAACATCGCCCAAGATCGAAAACTCTTCAAGCTCTCTTCGTCGCAGCGGATTCGATGAAAGATGAGCACACCAGTCCTGCATCGGCGAACCGGTATTGACCGGCCTGAACGCCAGCATCTGATTATTAGGAGCGTGCTTTCTAAGTTGTTCAATACTTATTCTTTCTGCCATAACTTCCTCTATTTGATCGGCGACCTGCCGAATCGAAGACGCTTGTAATTAAGGGCCACATCTTCAAAACCCTGAATAAAATCACTTTCATTCAGGCTTGAAAATCCCTCTCAAGTTGCGGGAGAAGTATGTTTGGGGAAACAAGATCAGGTCATTTGTGAGAAAGATCTCTTAAACACTTTTGTAGATAGGCGAACGTTAGCGGTGCCCGGCTCTCAAGTTGAGCCCGGCCGGTCCCGAGACCGTCCGCAGGAATAACAATGGTCTGTTCAGCCTTCGAACTTTTGTGAAATAGAACGTGGAACGCATGGTCGATCGCCGCTTTGTTTTGCTCAAATTCTGCATCCGTAAAGAACGCGCCGTGTCGACTACTCGGGAACTTCTTGGTCGGTATCCCAACACAATTCGGTTCGCCCCGCATGGCCGCAGCCTGACCGCCGAAGCCCTTGCCCGCAAGGTTGTCACCGAACAGGAATATGCGATCGCGATTGGCTCTCACAAACTCTCTTGAGATCCATCTCATTTTCATAATTCGATACTGCATAGCTGTCGTTTCTAGTTCAAAAAAGCACTGCCGCCTAAAGAGGGCGATCTCTAGACGGCAGTTAAAAGCTAAATTGTGACGGGATTAGTATGCGGCGGCTTGTTGCAACTCCACGGGAGCGGACGGGCTCGTCTGCATTGCAACTCCCTCTCCTTCCTCATCTCGCCGGCCCGACAGGAATTGAAACTCCTGAAGCACGATCTCTGCTCCCGCCTGCGGAGATTCGTTCTGATCCACCCACGGGTTAAAGGTCAGACGGCCCTGAACGTAAAGCCGACTACCTTTTCGCACGTAGCGAGCAAGTGTCTCCGCCTGCTTTCCGAATGCCGTCACGCGGAACCAGTCTGTCTTCTCGACACGTCCCTCCGCACTTTTCCTGAATGAATTCGAGGCCATTGAAAAGCTCGCCACGAGGGTGCCATTGTCCGTGATCTTTGTTTCCGGGGTCTTCCCCAGGTTGCCGATGATCGAAATATTTGCTGACATTTTCTTAATTCTCCTGTGTGTTTAATCTTCCGAGGATCAGCCTGAGTGGCGATCTCCGAAACCTTCTCCGAAGGCACATCTTTTCAGCCGCTAATTATCTGTTTGGTTTTCGAGTCTTGTTGGGGGGATCGGAAGGACTTTGAGACTCGCGGCAGCGTCTTAGCGGCCTGAAGGCAGTGGCAGCCAAACTAGGTGTCGTCGTGTTGGGTTTACTTGAGGTCGAGAGGAAGTCCGAGGGCGAGAGAAGAATATCCTGAGAATCAAATTTCCGGATTGGCTCTGTTTATAAGCATCGGCAGTGTAATTTGATATATTATAGTTTCTTTTCCACCCATATTTAGGGCCGGCCAAAGCACCATTATTTGTGGGAAATGAATTTAGCTCTTGCATGGGACGTGTTGCTTACGATTGATGGATAAAGGAACGAATGAAGCCGGGAAATTGTGCAGGCTGAATCCAGTCTCCGCAACAGAAATGCCGACGCAAATCGGCTCAGGGATGAACTTTCCCGTTGCTAAGCTAGTCGAATTGTTGGAGCCAGGTCAGTGGGAAGAATTTACCGAAGAGTGGGCAACATCGCTCAAATCCTACAAATCTGTAGAGCGTTGGTCTGGCCCGGGAGACATGGGTCGAGATGTCGTCGCCTTTAAGACTGATGCGAAATACGATGGATCATGGGACAACTATCAGTGCAAGCGCTACGCGAAGAAGCTTCAGCCGAATGACATTTGGGTCGAACTTGGAAAAGTCATTTACTTCACCTTTAGTGGAGAATTTTCCGTGCCGTCTAACTACTATTTCGCCGCATCCAAAGGTGTTGGGCTTAAGCTTCAGAAATTGCTTTCCAATCCACTCAGACTCCAGAGCGAGTTGATCACCAACTGGCAAAGCTACTGTTGTAAAGACATAACGGATACGAAGGACATTCCACTCGATGGCCGCCTTCTGGAATACGTACAAGATTTTGACTTCAAGATATTCAAATACAAGACTGTCGTTGAATTGGTAAATGGTCACGCAAAGACAATTTTCCATCAGCGTCGTTTTGGGGTAGCGACTTTTCCCGAGCGACCTCCCGTAGAAACACCCCCTGAAGCCATACACCCGAAGGAGAGTCGGTATGTTCAGCAATTATTCGAGGTATATTCCGAAAAACTTGCAAAGCAACTCAACTCAACGGCTGAACTTGCCGAATATCCAGAACTGGTTAAGCATTTCAATCGATCGCGTGAAGTATTTTACTACGCGGAGTCGCTGCGAAACTTTCCGAGAGATAGCGTCGATCCGGGCGCATTTGATGAAATTCGAGAAGAGATTTACCAGGGAGCTGTTTATAGCTACGAAATGGACCACAGCACTGGCTATAGCCGATTGGCCAACACATTGGTGCAGGCCGGCAATATAAAACCAAATTGTAATGCATTGTGCATCCGTGTCCAGACACAAGACAAACACGGTATCTGTCATCACTTAGCAAACGATGACGTTTTCGTGTGGGTTAAGAAAAATGACTGACGGAATCCAGATTTTCAATAGTCCAATTGAGACCGGCATGCGTTCCCTTATTCTTCTAGCGGCCGCGTATCCCGATCGAATGGATCTTCAGCGCATTCTTGAGTATGACTACATGATGGTTCATAGTGGTGATGTCGAAGGTCCACCCAGTATCCACCCACCGCTTCCACTTCGCTCGGGAGAGCTTTTGGTTCGCCGTCAGCTAATTGAGCGGGGCCTTATGCTTATGATTAGTCGTGGTTTAATTAGTCGCCACGCAACAGAAATCGGCTTCTTGTATCAAGCTGAGGATGATACCGGTCCATTCCTCGATGCGTTAGATACGGAATATCTTGACGATTTGCAAGATCGTGCATATTGGGTTGTCGATCGCTTTCGAAATATGCGTGATCAAGAAATACGAATTATGCTTGCGAAAGTATATGACCAGTGGTCACGCGAGTTTCAAATTCCAGAACAACCAGGACTGTTTTGATGGTGCTGAACCCTCTCCAACTACGATTTATTCGCTTCTTTGGTCCGGACAGAGAGGTAGTTGAATTTCCATTTAAACCGGGCTTCAATATTCTCTATGGAGCCAGTGATACTGGTAAAACGTTTCTAGTCGAAGCGATCGACTTCATGCTGGGCGCTGGCGACGACCTGCGGGATATTCCCGAGCGCTTTGGGTATGACAGCATCCTACTTGGCATCACGGCTCTCGGCAAAGACTATACGATCAAGCGCAGTACAAATAAAGGGGCATTCCAACTCTATGATGGGCTACTGACCGAGGTACCAGAGGATCCTAAGGTGGGTACCAAACTTTCGGCAGGTCATAGAAGCGAAAACTACAACAATCTTTCAAATTGGCTTCTCCAAAAAATTGGCCTGGACGGAAAGGAAATTCTTTACAGCAAGGAAAAAGGCACCCTCAAGTCGCTAGGTTTCCGAGCCCTCGCCCATCTGAGCGTAATCGCATACCCGCGCATAACGAGTAATAAGAGTCCGATTCTGAGTGGTAATTGGACTGAAGCAACTCGGGAATATGGAGTATTCCGACTTCTTCTTACAGGTCTAGATGACTCTTCTATCACTGATGAGATGGAGCTGCCAAGCGACGGTAAGCCGGAAACAACTCGAAAACCATTAAATCCCGACGCCATAGCTCAGTTGATTGGCGATTATGAAGACGAGCTCCGACGGATCACTGACCATCCGGATGAACTTGATAAACAAGAGCAATCCATAAACGAAGAAATTGATGGATTGGAAGAAAAAATTCGCTCGAAGGACAATGAGCTCAATACAACAACGCTACTTCGTCGCGATACATATCGGGTCTACGTAGAAAAGGTCGGTCGTCACAATGAGATTGTTGAGTTATTAGACCGATTCGCATTGTTAGAACGCCAATACGCGAATGATCTAAAGCGATTAGCCGCAATCCAACAATCTGGTCAGTTCTTTGTGTTACGCGAGCCGATGTCCTGCCCTCTCTGTGGAGCTCCGAGCGAAGGGCAGCGGCATGATGCCGCTTGCGATGGTAATGTGCACGCTGTAACGCTTGCCGCGGTCGCGGAAATCGCAAAAATTGAGCTCCTGAAAAGCGAATTGGAAGAAACATCAAATACTCTCACGAAGGAGGGCCTCGACTTAGTAAAACAAATATCAGGGCTGGAGACGGAACTAAACTTGTATCAAAAGCAAATCGACACCGCTCTTTCACCGAATTTCGCACAAACCCGAGAACATCAGCGGGAACTGATCGAAAGACGCTATCAAATCGTCCATGCTATCAATCTTCGAAATCGAATAAAAGAAATGCAGATTCGGCTCGACGAGCCCTCAAGACCGCTTAAAAAAGAGGAGAAGGTTGCAGAGGAAAAACCGCCGGAAGTAACGCAGTACATTGCTACCTCTGTTTTAGGTGAGTTTTCTAAAACTATGGGCGACATTCTGCAGAAGTGGCATTTCCCAGGGGCTATAGATGTGTATTTTGACGCAATAACCAGAGATGTTGTGATTGGCGGCAGACAACGAGGAAGCCGGGGTGCCGGTCTTTGTGCGATAACCTATTCCGCGTTCGTTCTTGCACTATTCGAATATTGCCGCTCCCGAAATATGCCGCATCCTGGATTCGTGATTTTGGACTCACCTCTAATTGCGTACAAGGAACCAGTGCTTGATGACGAGAATATTTCGGCTTCCGACCTCAAACAAAAGTTCTATGAACATCTCGAAGAGTTCGCAGGCACGCAGCAGATTTTTGTAATTGACAATACCGAGCCCCCGGAAGAATACGCGAGCAAGGGAATTCATTTTACAGCAAATGAAAAATTTGGACGCTACGGTCTTTTTCCTAAACGGAAAAAGCCGTAACGTTAAATGTCAGATCATCCCAATATCTGCCCCTTTGCCGCGTCGTGGCGGTCAGATAATAGAGATCGGTGGCGTATCTTTGGACAAGCTCGTCACAAAATCTGCGGATCATCCGTACCTTTCGGCCGAAGCAGATAGTCTTAAACTGGGTGGTTCATAATCATCCGTTTGGTTTACCAACGAACCAATTCTGGAACATTTATGCACCAATCAGTCAGCAAAACGCTTTAGTTTCTTTATCAATCCAGAACAATTTGTCCCTAGTTGCTCTGCCGCACGAGTCTGATTATTGTTATTGATCGCGAGGCACTCCTGAGAAGATCTTGTTCTATCCCTCAGAATACAATCCCAGCCGATCGCCGGGCATAAAATCATTGACGGATTGGGAGGAGGTTTTGCGGCACAGGTCTTGCGTCTGCCTATTCACCGAGTATACACAGATCGAGAAATTCGAGACGTGCTGGATAATTTTTGTTTACATTTGCGTGTCGTAAGTTGTATAACAGTCAATACTTAACCAGAACAGGAGTTCAATGGACGGTTGGAAAGAAGGTAACTTTTCTAACCTCGGAAAAAGCGTCTCTACGAATAATGTCAGTTATCGATAAGAACGTTGGATAACGCCATTTGTTTAATATGATCTTGTTATAACGAGTTCGGTAAAGGGAATTAAAATTGTGGATAACCCGATCCTATCCAAGTTTCAAACCTCACCAGGCGATCCGCCGAGTGGGTCAGATAGAGCGCTTGATCGGGAGG
>CALDGX010000207.1 GCA_937941715.1 uncultured Chloracidobacterium sp.
GCCGCCGAGGACGAGGAACTACGCTTATTATTCGAAAATCGAGCGAGCATTAATGAAATAGCCGCTCATTTCGGTCGTCAACCATCAGCTATCAGTTCTCGGCTGAGTAAGTTCGGGTTGATCAAGTGATCTAATTTTTGAATATCAGAGTAATGTAAATAATGAACGACCCTTCACACGAAAAAATAGCCAGTAACCTAGTCATCGCATTTTATTCGGCGGTAGAGCCTCGACCAGCTTACCTTGGCAAGGAAAAGCGAAAAAAAGATGTCCCTGTTTCAGGGCTGGATATGAGGAATCCATCGATTTCTCCGGCCGAGGTCTTCGACGTGTACAAGAAGTTTCTAGCAATGCTAGACACGAAGTGAACTGAAGAAGATATTCAAAAGCCGTCGAGAATCGTGGTTCTCGGCGGCGGGTGCGATTTTGGATATCTGGCCGCCCGCTGACGCAGGCGGTACTGACTTTGGTTTTGGCCGCCCGCTTACGCAGGCGGTTCTGACTTTGGTGCTGGCCGCCCGCTGACGCAGGCGGTACTGACTTTGGTTTTGGCCGCCCGCTTACGCAGGCGGTTCTGACTTTGGTGCTGGCCGCCCGCTGACGCAGGCGGTTCTGACTTTGGTGCTGGCCGCCCGCTGACGCAGGCGGTTCTGACTTTGGTATCAGGCCTCGCGGGTGTTTTGTCTGATCGCGTACAGCGAGTATTCGGTGCCGGGCTTTTTGGGCGGCGGGTTGTCGCGGGGCGGCGGTTTAGGCTGCGGGTTGACGACCGGCGGCGGATCTTTCGGCGGCGGCTTTTTCTGATCGTCGTTCTTTTGTGCGGCAACCGCGAGCGAAAGTCCGGCGACCATGGTACACATCAGTAAGATCTGGTTAAAATTCTTCATCGCTTTAGTGATCCCCTTTTTCCTCCAAAATACTTCCACTTGGGGAAAGAGGAACTTGCGTTCCGCTTGTTTCATAGCAATCGCGATGCCACAAGCGTCGATATGATTGAATATACGGCGAATAGGTTGGATTCAAAGTTTTGGCCGCCGGCGGGCGTTTACAAAACTTTACGTTTTCAGGTATTTTTATACGAAATCGTGAATCCCGACGTCAATTTGTCACTGTGGCGGTACAAAAAATGTGCTCCGGCGGGCAACGTATCGCTCCGGTCGGTGGCATAATTGCTATATGGCCCAATCCACAGAATCGCAGGACCGCCTCCGCTCGGTACTCGTGCTGGCCGCGACGGCCGGTACCATCGCATTTAACGCTCTGGCAGCCGCCGGCTATGTCAACGGCGTTTCGCCCGAGGTGATCTCGAACAAATATCTGACGGTCATCACCCCGGCCGGATACGCATTTTCGATCTGGAGCCTGATCTACGTCGGCATCATCGCGTTTAGCATCTATCAGCTGCTGCCGGCGCAGACCGCACGATACCGGGCGGTGCGTACGCTGTATGTGCTGAGCTGTCTGCTTAACTGTGCGTGGATATATTTCTGGCACCGCGAGCAGATCGCCCTGTGTCTGGGCCTGATCGTCGGGCTGTGGCTGACGCTGATCCTGATCCTGCGGCGGTTTCGCGTCGCTGAGGATAGCGGCCCGGCGTTGCTGACCACGGCACCCTTTGGCATCTATGCCGGCTGGGTGACCGCCGCGTCGCTCGTCAATCTGGCGATAATGCTGAAATGGGCCAACGTCGAGCTGTCACCTTCGGGGTGGAACGCGTTTGGCGCCGCCTGTATCGTCGCGGCTGCCGCCGCGGCCGTCGCCGCCCGCGTCTGGCTTGGCAATTTTGTTTTTCCGCTGGCGATCTCGTGGGCGGTCTCGGCGATAGCGGTCAAACAGAGCGGCAATACGACGATCGTCGTCGCGGCCGCGTTTGCTGCCGTCACGGCGCTCGTCACGGCTGGCAGCGTGGTCACCACGCTCAAAGATTCGACGACCAGATATCAGTGAATACGGCGATGATATGCATTTCGACCTCTGCCGAAACGGCCGACGAGCTGCGCACGCAGATCCTCGATGCGGCCGGGCACCCCGTCGAGTTTGCCGGGGCCGCCGAGGTGCGTTTTGACTATCTGCCGGAGGATGAGCGGGCAAAAGCGCTCGCGATGATCGCCTCGCTCGAGGTTCCGATCAAACTGATAGCGACATTTCGTTCGCCGGAGCAGGGCGGCCGCGGAAATGCGACCCTCGATGATCGGGTGCGGTTTTGGCAGTCACTGCCGGGCGAGAGGTTTTTCGCCGCCGACCTCGAGGAGGACGTGATCGGGTTTGCTCCGGCGAATGTCCGGCGCATCGCTTCGTTTCACGATTTTGACGGCACGGCGGGCGGCCTCGACGCCGTCTATGACCGGCTCGCCGGCCGCGGCGATATCGTCAAGATCGCCGTGCGTGTCGACGACGCAGCCGAGGCGTTGGGCGTGTGGAAACTGCTCGGCAGGGCAGCGAGCGACGGCAAGCCGATCATCCCGATCGCGATGGGCGACGCCGGCAAATGGACGCGGATCCTGGGGCCGGCCCACGGTTCGTTCCTGACGTTTGCGTCAGCGGCGACGGGCATGGCGACCGCCGAGGGCCAGGTGACCGCACGGGAACTAAGGGAAGTGTACCGCGTCTCGCAACTCAGCCCCCGGAGCCTCGTTTTCGGCGTGCTGGGCGACCCGATCGCCCAATCGATGTCGCCATTCATGCATAATCCGGCATTGGCCGACGCCGGCATCGACGCGGTTTTCCTGAGCTTTTTGGTAAAGGATATCGACGCTTTCTTCCGGCGGATGGTGCGGGCCGAAACACGCGAGGCCGAGCTTAATTTTGGCGGCTTTTCGGTGACGATGCCTCATAAACAGGCGATAATGCGGCACCTCGACGCCATCGACCCGACCGCCGAAATGGTCGGTGCCGTAAATACCGTCAAGGTCGACGGCGGCAGGCTGACGGGTTTCAATACGGACGTGCACGGCTTTATCACGCCGCTCAAGGCCAGGTTTGGCGGCCTCGCGTCGGTGAGGGTCGCGGTCTGCGGTGCGGGCGGTGCGGCCCGTGCGGCCGTGTACGCCCTGAAGGCTGAGTCGGCCGATGTCACGGTGCTGGCCCGCGACGAGCGAAAGGCCGCGGCGCTCGCCGCCGAATTTGGCGTCAGCGGCGGCAGGCTCACGCCGTCGGCCGGCGGTTTTGACATCGTGGTCGACGCCACGCCCGCCGGGATGAAAGGGCCGCTGGAAAACGAGACGCTGTTTACCGCCGACGGCCTGAAAGGCGTGAGTTTGGTCTATGACCTGGTTACCAAACTCACCGATACGCCGCTGATCCGCGAGGCGAAACTCGCCGGTATCGATACGCTCGGCGGCCTCGAAATGCTCATCGCACAGGGTGCGCGGCAATTTGAGATATGGACCGGCCGCGAGGCGCCCGTGCAGCTGATGCGGGACGCTCTACTGGCCAGAATGAACAGCTAAGATATGGAGATCGAAGCCTTAAACTGCCCAAACTGCGGCGTCGGCGTCGCGAGCGACCGGACGCAATGCGAGTTTTGCGGTTCGCGATTAAAGACAATGGCGTGCCCGTCGTGTATGGGCCTGATGTTCGTCGGGACGCGGTTCTGCGGGCATTGCGGCGAAAAGATGGTCCGTGCCGAAACGCCCGAGGGCGAAGGGCTCGGTAAATGTCCGCGATGCAAGTCCGGGCTCGAACTGCTGCAGATCGGGGAAACGTCGCTCCGCGAATGCCGCCGCTGCGACGGCATCTGGGCCGAAGTTGAGACATTTGAGCGGCTGTGTGCCGAGCGTGAGGAGCGTGCGGCGGTGCTCGGCTTTATCGGCGGACGCGAGCAGCGGGCACTGCCGGCGGTAAAGATCAGTTACGTGCCGTGCCCCGACTGCGGCCAGCTGATGAACCGGAACAATTTTGCGAGGGCGTCGGGTGTCATTATCGACATATGCAAGATGCACGGTGTCTGGTTTGATGCCGATGAGCTGCCGCGGATAATCGGGTTTATCCAAAACGGCGGAATGGACGCCGCCCGGCAGAAAGAAAAGTTTGAGATCGAGGAGCAACGACGGCGGCTCCGCGAGGAACAGCGAAAATACGGTATCGAAGATACGCGGTCCGGCCTCGGGGCGATATTTGAAAGCGAGGACAACGCGAGCATCAGATCTTTCGTCCGACGTCTGTTCGATTAAGGTCAAATGAGAAATTACGGACTAAAGGCAACGATATTGGCAATGACGCTGTTTGCGGCGCTTGCGGGTTCCGCACAGACGGCCGCGGCCGCCGACTGGGAACCGGGCCGGACGTGGGTCTTCTGCGTCGGGCTGCTCGAGTGGCAGGACAGCGAGAGTTTTGCGTCATTTCCCAAAACGGACCGCCGCGATGAACGGCTGCTCAAGGTGCTGAAGGACCGCGGCGTGCCGGCCGGCCAGATCGTGTATCTACAGGACCGTGCGGCGACGACGGCGAGGATCGCCGCGGAATTTTCGAAACTGCTCGCCCGCACGCGCGAGGGCGATACGCTGATCGTTTATTACGAGGGCCACGGCTACAAGGATGACGACCGGAAGACGTACTTTGCGAGCTGGGACGTCAACGATAACGGGAATAAGGGCTGGGCGGTTTCGTCGGTGCCGCAGATGATCGAGCGGTCGTTCAAAGGCTCGACGGCGATCATCGCGATGGATAATTGCTACTCGGGTGCGATGATCGAAGCGGTAAAGGCCGCTAAACGCCGCGTCTCGTACGCCGTGATGGCGTCATCATCGGCGAGCCAGTCGTCGACCGGCAATTGGACCTTTACCGAGGCGCTGATCTCGGCATTCAGCGGCGAGGCTCACGCCGACATCGATCGCGACGGCACCATCACGTTTGCCGAACTCGAGGAAAACGCCAAGGCCGATATGCTGTTCGGCGAGGAACAGATCGCGTCATTTGCCTTTACGGGCGATTTCGATCCGCGGGCAAAGATCGCGGCCGCGGCCCCGGCATCATCCACGCGCGTGGGCGAACGCGTCGAGGCTTACAGCGTCGACGGTTGGTACAAGGGCACGATCATTGACCATAAGAACGGCAAATACCTGATCCATTATTACGGCTACGAGCAGAGTGACGACGAATGGGTGACGGCGAAGATGATCCGCGTCCCCAAGGTGACGTCGATCTACAAGATCGGCGAAAAGGTCGAGGTCGAGTGGCGATCGAAATGGTACGCCGCGCACATCGTCAATATCAAAGGCGGTTCTCATCTGGTAAGTTATGACAACTATGACACCGATGAGAACGAATGGGTGTCGTCTAAACGGATCCGCAGGGCCAAATGAACGAGCGATACAGCCGGCAAATACTATTTCGCGAGATCGGCGCCGATGGCCAGCAGAGGCTGCTCGATTCGAGGGTACTGCTGGTCGGGTGCGGGGCACTCGGAGCCTCGCACGCCGAGATGCTGGCACGCGCCGGGGTCGGCAAACTGAGGATCGTCGACCGTGATTTTGTCGAATATACCAACCTCCAGCGGCAAACCCTCTTTAGCGAGGACGACGCCGCCGAACGGACGCCCAAGGCCGTCGCCGCAAGAAAACGGATCGCCGCGATAAACTCCGACATCGAGGTCGACGCCGTCATCGCGGACGTCAACCACTCGAATATCGAATCGTTGATCGCCGGGTGCGACCTGGTGATCGACGGGACCGACAATTTTCAGGTCCGCTATCTGATCAATGACGCGTGTGTAAAGCTCGGGGTCACGTGGATCTACGGCGCCGCCGTTTCGAGCTACGGCACGACGATGACGATCATTCCGGGCAAAACGCCGTGCCTGCGGTGCATCTTTGACGAAATGCCCGATGCCGGGTCGGCCCCGACCTGTGATACGGCGGGCGTGATAATGCCGGTCATCGCGACCGTTTCGGCCGTGCAGGTCACCGAGGCGCTGAAGATACTCGTCGGCGATATGTCGTCACTGCACGGATCGCTGATGCAGTTTGACCTGTGGGCCAACGACCGCCAGCGGATAAGGCTGGATACGCCAAATCCCGATTGCCGGGCGTGCGGAATGCGTCTGTTCGACTTTCTCGATACCGAAACTCCCGAGTTTTCGGCTGTGCTCTGCGGCCGGAATGCCGTTCAGATCGCCCCGCCGCGGCCGGTGACGCTCGACCTCGAGCAGCTTGCCGATCGGCTGCAGTTCGCGGCGGCGGTAAATCAAAACGAATATCTGCTGCGCTTTATGTCCGGCGACCTCGAAATGACGCTGTTTCGCGACGGCCGGGCGATCGTCAAGGGGACGGACGACGTTGCGGCGGCCCGCTCGATGTACGCGAGATTTGTCGGCAGTTGATGATGTATGTGATACTTTTCACAAGCGATCTACGCGTTACATATCGGAGGCGCAGATATGAACGATACTTCAAAGAAAAGGCCGGTGGTAGTGATAATCGGCGGCGGATTTGGCGGGCTCTGGGCGGCCAAATCATTGGCGAAACTGCCGGTCGACGTAACGCTGATCGACCGTAAGAACCACCACGTATTCCAACCGCTGCTGTATCAGGTCGCGACCGCCGTGCTGTCGCCGGGCGAGATCGCCCAGCCCATCCGACGCATACTTCACCGAAACAAGAATACCGAGGTGATACTTGGCGAGGCCGTCGGTTTTGACCTCGAGGAGCGGCAGGTGCTGCTTTCGGACGGTGCCCGCGTACCTTTTGATTACCTGATCGTGTCGGCCGGTGCGAGGCACGCCTATTTTGGCAACGACGATTGGGAATCGGCGGCGCCGGGGCTCAAAACGCTCGAAGACGCCGTCGAGATACGGCGCAGGGTGCTCCTGGCATTTGAAATGGCCGAACGCGACGCTTATCTGACCGGCGAACAGCGGACGCTGACGTTCGTGGTGGTCGGCGGCGGCCCGACCGGGGTGGAACTCGCCGGTGCGATCGCCGACATCGCCCGAAAGGCCCTCGCCAAGGATTTTAAGGCGATAGATACGGCGAAGGCGCGCGTTATCCTGTTCGAAGGCTCGGACCGCGTACTCGGGACCTTTGCCGGCGACCTTTCGAAAAGCGGCAAGGCGCAGCTTGAGGACCTCGGGGTAGAGGTCAGGCTGAACAGTTTTGTGACCGAGATCGAGTCGGGCCGCGTCAAGGTCGGCGGCGAATGGATCGACTGCGACGTGGTGCTTTGGGCGACCGGTGTCGCCGCCTCGCCGCTCGGCAGGGCTCTAGGCGTCGCGACCGACAAGGCCGGACGCGTATCGATCGAGCCCGACTTGTCGATACCGGGCTTTCGAAACGTGTTTGTGATCGGCGATATGGCCTCGCTGCTCCAGGAAAACGGCGACCCCGTTCCCGGCGTCAGTCCCGCCGCGATGCAGATGGGCGACGCGGCCGCCGCGAATATCAGACGCGATCTGCAGGGCGAACCGCGACAGGACTTTAAGTACGTTAATAAGGGGACAATGGCGACGATCGGCCGCAGTAAGGCGATCGCCGAGGTCGCCGGGATGAAGTTTCGGGGATTCGTCGCGTGGCTGATGTGGCTGTTCCTGCACGTTTTTTTCCTGATCGGATTTAGAAATCGGTTCGCAGTGATGTTCGAATGGTTTTGGGCGTATTTGACGCGTGAGCGAAGCGCCAGATTGATCACCGGCGATGCGGACGAACTGGGCGAAGCGATGAAGTTCATACGAGGCAGGGCGGGAGCCGCCGGAACCGAACAGAAATAGGCAGCATCCGCCTAACGGTGTCTTTTTTGTTTGAAGTGTGGTTAAATTTTTACGTTCCGATTACTGTGCCAACATCATATTAAATGAAGAAATACTTACTTTTGCCGATAATGTTCGTCTGCCTTTCGGCCGCCGCCGCCGCCGTCGAACCGATGGTCTGGTCCGTCAACTCACGAGCTGACGTCCTTAAGGGCGACGCCCGCGGTATCTCGATAGACGATACGGGCATGATGACGCTCGCGCCGAAATTGACCGAGGAGTTTAAGACCGATCAGTCGTATATCTGGGCCAGCACGGTGGACGCTGCCGGAAACGTCTATCTCGGCACCGGCGGCGACGGCAAGATATTCAAGGTGGACAAGGCCGGAAAGGGAACACTCTTTGCGGATCTGGCCGAATTAAATGTCTCGGCGGTCGCGATCGGCGGGTCGGGCGAGCTATTTGCCGCGACCTCGCCGGACGGCAAGGTCTACCGCATCGACGCCGCGGGCAAAGCCGAGGCATATTTCGAACCCAAGGAGAAGTACATTTGGGCTCTCGCTGTGCTCGCCGACGGCAGCCTCGCGGTCGCGACGGGCGACAACGGCAAGATATTCAGGGTCAAAACGGCAAACGCCGATCCTGAGAGTTCACTACTCTTTGACACGAGCGAATCGCACATAATATCGCTTGCGGCCGACAAAACGGGAAATCTGTATGCCGGAACCGACTCGAACGGCCTCGTGCTAAGGTTCGGCCCCGACGGCAGACCATTCGGGCTGCTCGATTCGCCGCTGCGTGAGATACACGACCTTTCGATCGGCCCGGACGGGTCGGTCTATGCCCTTGCGATCGCCGAATCGGTTGCCGCAAAGCCGGCCGAGACACCGGCCGCAACTACGCCCGAGTCCAAGACCGTGACCGTCGAAAAGGCCAGTCCATTGACGCCCGAGACGCCCGCAAAGAGCAAATACGACCTTTCGGCCGCTAAATCCGCGGTCTATCGCATCTCGCCGGACGGCGGGATGAACCTGCTCTGGGCGTCGCCAAGTGTTGTCGGATTTTCGATCCACGCCCATTCGACAGGGAACGGCGTCTTGATCGGCACATCCGACAAGGGACGGATCTACAACGTCAGCAATGATGGCCGCGAGACACTTGCTCTCCAGACCGGTGCCAGCCAGATTTCGACGTTGGCGAGCGACGGCACTTCGCTGTATGCGGCCTCGAGCAACAAGGGCAGCCTTTACCGGATCCAGGGCTCGGCCGCTGAAGGCAGTTACGATTCGGCCGTTCTCGACACCAAGGCAACGTCGAACTTTGGCAGGATCTGGTGGCGGTCGAGCGGGAATGTCGCCATTCAGACCCGCAGCGGAAATACCGAAAAGGCAGACGAGACCTGGAGCCAATGGAGTACGCCGATGACCGACCCAAAAGGCGGACAGGCCGCGAGTCCAAAGGCCAGATATTTTCAGTGGAGGGCCGTTTTCAAGGCTGATGCATCGGTGCCGTCTCTGAGCGAGGTCAACCTGTCGTTCGCGGCAGTCAATATCGCCCCCGAGGTGCTTTCGATCCAGGTACTGCCGACGAATGTCGGCCTCGCGGCCAATCCGCCCGTCCAGGTCGATCCGAACATCGAACTTTCGGGGATGGACCCGGTCACGTTCGGCATACCGAACGCGGCGGTCGCGCCCAGGCGCCTGTTTCAAAGGGCGGCGACGTCGCTGCAGTGGGCGGCCGAGGACCGGAACGGGGACAAACTCGTGTTTGACCTTTATTTTAAGGAGATCGGCGACCGCGATTTCAAGCTGTTGAAGTCCGATCTGACCGATAATTTTGCGGCGATCGACGGACAGTCGTTGGCGGACGGGCGATACATATTTAAGGTAGTGGCACGTGACGCACCTTCAAATCCGTTAAAACTCGCCCTCGCGGGCGAACGCCTGACAGAACCGGTCGAAATCGATAACAGCGCGCCGGTCGTGACGGCCGCCGGAACGCCGGTGATCGCGGGTGATAAAGCGAGAGTGACGTTTGACGCGGCCGATGCGGCAAGTTATGTTACCCGGGCGGAATACAGCGTCAACGGCGGGCCGTGGATGGCGGTCTATGCGGACGACGGTATCTCGGACGGTCCGAAAGAACGGTATACGATAGAGATAGCCGTACCGACCGCCGGTGAATATGTAGTTACGCTGCGTGCGTTTGATGTTAATTCAAATGCCGGGAACGCGCGGGCGGTTGTAAAGAAATGACCCTTGGGGCCTAACGGAGATCGAATGAGCCTTTCATCAAAAAGTGTTGCCGTCGTTACCGGAGCGGCGTCGGGTATTGGTCGGGCACTGGCCGTAAAACTGGCCTCGGAAAAGATCGGCGGCGTCGCGATCTCGGACGTTAACGAGGCCGGGCTTGCTGAAACAGCGGCGATGGCCGAGCAATACGGAGTGCCGGTTTCGACACATATCGTCGACGTTTCAAAACTCGATCAGGTGCAGCGGCTGGCCGACGAGGCTGTCGCACAACACGGCCGCGTCACACATCTCATCAACAACGCCGGTGTCGGCGTGATGGGAAATTTTGAACAGCTCTCGATCGAGGATATTGAGTGGTTGATGAGCATCAATTTCTGGGGCGTGATCTACGGCTGCAAGGTCTTTTTGCCGATACTCAAGGAACAGGAAAGTGCTCACATCCTGAATGTTTCCAGCGTGTTCGGGTTTATCGCGCCTGAAGAGCAGACTGCATATTGCGCGTCAAAGTTTGCCGTTCGCGGTTTTACCGAGAGTCTGCGGCACGAGCTGGCCGGGACCAATGTGACCGTGTCGGCGATACATCCGGGCGGCATTAGGACGAATATCGCCCGTAATTCGCGTGTCGGAAAGGATACTCCCGGAGATTGGAAACAGCAGGGAGCCAAGTTTTTTGACAAGGTCGCCCGGACGTCGCCGGAAACGGCTGCGGACGTGATCGTAAAGGGCATCAAGGACCGCAATCCGCGGATCTTGATCGGGCAGGACGCTTACGCGATCAGCGCTATTTCAAGGCTTTTCCCAAAGCGGTATCTTCGTTTGATCGAACGCATCAGCGGGCACAAGATGAGCCTCCGCAAAAAGTAACACTAGGGTTTGGGCAACGTCATGGTCTTACCTTCTGAGTCCATTTCCAGGTGACGCGTCGTATTGTCGGTCACGCTCGGCGGAACGAGGTCGCCGGTCTTGAATCGGGGATCCTGCGCGACGTAAGCAGTCTGCGTCGGCGGCAGTGAGGCCGGTTGAGCTCCGGGCAGTTCCGACGGAGCCTCGACCGCGCCATAAACGGGCTGCCCGCGATCCAGACGGCGGATCTGCATATATTGCGCGACGCCCGACCCGAGCGAGCCGAAGGCCGGGATCAACATCCAAAACCACCAGACCTTGCCGCCCGCCATTCCGGTATAGCCCAAAACGCAAGCGACGATCAAAAATGCGAGCCCGGTGAACATCTTGGTTATCGCGCCTTCGAGGCTGACCGGTTTGCCCTTTTTATTGAGGATCTGTTTCGGCTGATTCGACGGGTTCGCAAGAGCGCTCGAAACATTACCGAGATCGGTTCCGCAGCTGCGGCAAAATTTGCCGTTGTCAGGATTTTGATTACCGCATTTTGGGCAGAACATAGGCCTTATTCATCCTTGGATCGTTGTCTTCTGGCTTCGAATAGTATTACGCCGGCCGCGACCGAAACGTTCAGCGAATCTATTCTTCCATACATCGGGATTTTTACCAATACATCGCAGTTCTCGGCGACAAGACGATGAAGGCCCGAGCCCTCGCCGCCCAGGACGAGCGCGGACGGCCGCGTCCAATCCCATTCGTCGTAGCTCATCGTCGAATCCATGCTTGTGCCCACGACCCAGATGTCGCGGGCCTTAAGGTCCTCGATCAGACGGTTAAGGTTTCCGGCCTTGGCCACCTTGACATACTCGATCGCTCCGGCCGACGATTTTGCGACCGTGTCATTGAGACCGACGGCCCGCCGCTCCGGGATGATCACGCCGTCGATGCCGGCTCCCTCAGCCGTGCGAAGGATAGCGCCGAGGTTACGGGGGTCCTCGACACCGTCGAGGATCAGCAGCAGCGGTGTCGCCGAAGCGTCAATTATCGAATCGGCCTCGACGTAGGCGGCCGATGACGTGAACGCGAGAACGCCCTGATGATTTACGCCGGAATCGAGGTGCTTTGCAAAATTGTCACGCGGCACGCGGCTCCAGGCGATCGAGCGTGCACGGCAAAGGTCGATGATCTCTGATAGCCGCCGCTCCTGAGCACCCTCGGCGATCAGCACCTTATCGACCCGGCGCGTTTCAGCCCTCAGGGCCTCCAAAACGGGCAAAACGCCGTAGATCGCCGAGGCGTTCGTCTTGAAACCCTCGGTCTTGCCGCGGTCCGATCGCGGGGCCGTCCGGGGTTCGCGCTGTGGTGCCTTGAACTTTTTCTTCATAAAAGATGCCATTGCATACGCGAATATCGGTTAAACTGCCCGAGGTTTGATGTCGAGGACGCCGCGCCAAAATCGAATTTCATCATGCCGCTGCGCATCAGGCCGCGTGAGTCGCGCCGCCGCTCGGCCTCCCAGACCAGCGACAACACCTCCGATATCGAGTCAAAGCGGTCCGCAAACCGGATGCCGGGCGACGACCGCCTGATGAGCGCTGCAAGCCGCCGCATATTCTCGGCAGCTATGAGCCCTTTCTCGTCGCCAAGGCAGGAAAAATCAAAACCCGTCGGCAAAATTCGCCAACCACGCGGGTCGGTACGGCTGTAAATATCGATGACCAGATGGTCGGACGAAGTTTCGGACTCGTCAAGCAGTTTCGTGTTTCCGGCCCGTTTCCGCTTTTCGAGACGCTCGGTCTTTGTCTCCATGATCGTGCCGACGACGATCAGAGCGAGGCTGTCGAATCCGGCCGGAGTCGATTCGCCGCTGTTAAAGTCGATGAAAGAACAGCCGTCCTCGCCTAAGTCAATACCGCGGAGCCGATGCGGTGGTTTGCCGACGGCAAGGTCCGTGTCGGCGACGACCTTTGACGCGATGCCGAGCGTGTTGAGTCGGGTGGCCGCCGCTGACGCGTCCGCTGCGTTCGCAAGCCGGGCGATCGGCAGAGGCGTCAGGGCGTTGAGGCACGCCGCGACGCTCGACTCGGGCATACCCGTGACGCGGGCGGCCTCGCGGACCGCCTGATCGGAAACAGGTTCGCGGGAAAAGGCGATCACGTTGTATCCGGGTTCGACGTCATCGGGCCGCCGAAGGTCGCCGGCGGGAGCCTCGAACACGGCCGGCGAGAGCATCTCACCACAGTAGATGCACTTGGGCCGGTCCGGAGCGTTATTCCGGCCGCAATTTCGGCACACGGCAAGTTCACCCGGCGCAAATCCGATATCTTCGCTTCGGATCGCGGTCCCGTCCGGGAGAAACTTGTCTGATCGTTCGTGATCGTTCGATGCCATGTCCGTCTGAATCGAAAAGCTGAATTTTAACACTATCGTCGATAATTTGCTTGACCATTCAACCGGCCAAAGGCAAACTAATAATTGGCATATCCTTGAATGTGAAACTCAGGGTCAAAGCGGCGAGTGTCGTAAGTCGTTCACTGTTAGATGTTTAGGTATTGAGAAAGTTATTTAATTCGATTTTTGGTTCACTTTTTTGAACCCGTTAGTTCGCTTTTCAGACCATTTTAGCCTCACCGCTCAGCTTGTTTTTCACCTCGGGGATCTGACATAGATCTCGAAGTTAGAGGTGTGTAAAATGCAGTTCGATACGACTACCAGCTCATCCTGGCAGTTTGGACATCGCGGCAGGGTTGCCGTCTTTATCGACGGAAACAACCTGTTTCACGCTGCCCGCTTTCATAATATTGATATTGATTACAACAAGCTGCTCAGGGTGCTGCTGGGTGACGGGCGCCTGTTGCGGGCGTTCTTCTACACCGGCGTGGATGTCGGTGCCGAACGGCAGCAGGGATTTCTGCTCTGGATGCGGCGAAACGGTTTTCGCGTGGTCCAGAAGGAGCTTAAGACCTTTTACGACGGAACCCGAAAGGCAAATCTCGATGTCGAGATAGCCGTCGATATGCTCAGCCTTGCCGGCCGTTACGACACGGCCGTCCTCGTCTCGGGCGATGAAGATTTTGTCTACGCGATCAACGCAGTGGCGTACAAGGGGTGCCGCGTGGAGGTCGCCGGTTTTCGGTCGAACACCGCTCCGCGATTGATCGACGTAGCCGATTTCTTTATCGATCTCGGTGACATCGCCGACCTGATCAGAAAGGACTCGACCCAGCAGGGCGATTATGATGTGCCGTCATTCGTTCCGGCCGGCGAAATGCTCTCGCACGAACCGCGAAGCGAGGGGTTTGGCCGACATGGCAGACCGGCGCCGCCGGCGAGAGATTTTGCCGATGACGACCGCGATTCGCAATCGGATATTGACCGTATCACGAACGAGAGATGAAGCTGTTTACCGTTGAGGAAGCCAATGCCGTTCTGCCGTCGGTGATACCGAAGCTGCTAGATATACGCGAGCTTTATGCCAAGATCGAGGTCATGCGCGACGAGGCCCGTACGGCGGCGGAGGCCTCGCAGTTCGGCGGCGGAATGCCCGGCGGGACGACCTATGTCAATGCACTGTACAAGGTCGGTAAACTGACCACGGAGCTCGGCCTGATCGGCGTCGAACTCAAGGACTATTCCCGCGGGCTGATCGACTTTCCCTCGATGCGAAATGACCGCATTGTCCTGCTGTGCTGGCAGATCGGCGACGGCGACGAGATCGCCTGGTGGCATGAGACGGACGCAGGCTTTGCCGGAAGAAAGCCCCTCTGATCTTATCCACAAGGTTTTCCACAGCGCGCAGGTTAACAAATTGTTTCCAATTTGTATAAAAAGCTTAAGCTTATGTGCGCTTTACGGTTGACGAGTTAAAGTATTTCCTGATAATATCAGCTAGTTTTTGCTAATCTCCTTTACCTAGACACTGAAAAGTTACAGTGAAATGCCTATGAACTGCCCGGTTTGCGATCGAAATCTGGCGCCGACATTGTCAATTTGCCCGTCCTGCGGGGCAATGATGAACGACTCGGTTCGAGAAGAACTTCAGACCAAGATCACTCCCTCAGCCAAACTGCCGCGTATCGAGCCGTCAATCGCAGCCCAGACTGCACCGACGGAACCAAAGCCTGTGCTGGCACCGCCGCCGCGGCCGATGATCCTCGAACAGATCCCTGCACCGGTACATCCTCCGGCCCCGGCCAAGCCTGCACCGGTAAACCGCGTGGTTACCGCGAATCTCAATTCGAAGCCGACGAGCCCGACGCTGGTCGAGTTTCAAAACAAGAACATCGCCGTTCCTGAATGGCGCCTGCAGATGCAGAACGCGGTCAGGCAGAGAAAAGGCCTGACGGACGACGGCGTCCCGGTCAACGCGGTAGCCGCAAAGCAGAGCCATCTGGCTACGCACGGTGCGACGGCACTCAAGACCGAAGTTATAGAGGATCCGATCCCGTTACCTGAGATCGAAAATGCCGACCCGCGTCTCGGGGCCGCACTTAAGCGGATCGCGGAGTCGCGCCGAGCCTTTTTGCCCGAAGACCAGAAGGCACCCGCCGCCAAGACCGCCGCGGCAAAGAGTTTCCCGTTTGGCGTCGTGACGCCGACGCCGAACAAACCTGTCCGCCCGCCGATGCCGGCAAGCACCCCGGTCCGTCCGAAACCGGCGATGGTCGCCCCGCTGCGGATGGAACGCAAACTGGACACCAACAAATTGCCGCGGATCGAGACGGTCGTTCCGCCGCCTGCGGCCGAGGCCCCGCCGGTCGAGGAGGCCGAGGTATCGAAGCTCCCCCTGATGCCGTCACAGACCGAGTTTACGGAAGTGAACCGGATACTGATCAACTCCGAACACGAAGACGCGGAGTTGGAAGATGTTTATACGGACGAAGACGGAGAGATCGAGGATCTGGCGCCGCTCTCGATGCGGTTCAACGCCGGATTGTTTGATCTGATCATCGCGGTGTCGGTCAGCATGCTGGCACTCTCGCCCTTCGCCCTTGCGGGCGGTGACTGGTTCTCACGAGCGGGCGTACTTACCTTTATCGGAACTTGTGCGATCGTAACGTTTGCGTACCTCACGGCGGCAGTCGGATTTTTCGGGAAAACGCTCGGAATGCGATTGTTCGCGCTAGAACTGGTCGACGCCGAGGCCAATGAGTATCCTTCGATACACCAGGCGGCCGTGAGTTCGTCGGTCTATATTTTATCGATCATATTTGCAGGCATCGGATTTGTGCCGATGTTGTTCAACGACGAGCGGCGGGCGGCCCACGACCTTTTGTCGGGTACGATCATCGTTCGCGAATTTTAGGCCCCGATACTTTAAGCAGAGCCCAAATGTCCCGTCAAACGGTTCCTTTGGGCTTTTGTGCGCTTAAACTACACTTAGCGGTATGGATGACCAGCAGCG
>CALDGX010000208.1 GCA_937941715.1 uncultured Chloracidobacterium sp.
TCCAAAATTGCCCAATCATGCTGCAATGCCGTCTGTTTTAATCTGAAATCCGGACACACCGCGACCGGATGGCCGACGATCGAGAGCATCGGCAGGTCCGAGATCGAATCTGAGTAAGCGTAGCTGTCGGACAGATTGATGTTTTCGCGCTCGGCGTACTCGCGGATCCATTGGGCTTTGGTCGCCGACGCCATAACGGGCGGCAGGACGCGGCCGGTAGCATAACCGTTGACGAATTCGAGACGGTTGGCTACGTAGTCGTCGATGCCCAGATAATCCATCATCTTTTCGATCGTAAAATCGAGCGCGCCGGTCAGCACGACTTGACGCTGGCCGATCTTCTTGCCCTGAGCGATCAATTCGGGCGTGCCGGGAAATATCGCCGGCTTTAGGACCTCTTCGAATAGCTCGTCGGAGAAATAACGCAGACGGTCCTGCGAAAAGCCCGAGTAGCTGCGAAAGAACACCTCGTTGAAAACGTTTCGCGAATAAAGGTCGGTGACGCCGAAAAATGGCAGTTTCGCGAGCGTCCCGACGCTCTTTTTGGCGGTCTGCCAGAGGCCCTGCTGCCGCTTCGCGTAAAATGCGAGCGTGTGGACCAGATTGGTACTGACCAATGTGCCCTCGAGATCGTAAAATGCTGCCGCCTGTCCGTTTTTGTTCATGTCCGGTCTTGTGCTATGTTATTCACGCCAAACGGCGATAACCTTTAGTCAGAATAGACAAGATACTAGCACTTTTTGCTGCGATTTGGTAGGTCGACAGCGGCCGAGTTACAAATTAATTACAATTTGTAATTACATTGTGCATACAGGATCAGGGCATTTATGCGGCGAGCCATCTTTCCAGGGTCGTTTGACCCGTTAACGAACGGTCATCTGGACATAATTAGACGCTCATCGCCGCTGTTTGACGAAATTATCGTGGCGGTACTCAACAACGCCGAAAAGCGGCCGATGTTCTCCGTCGAAGAACGCTGCTCGATGATCAGCGAGATACTTCCGACCGTCGATACTGATGGATGTGTGCTGATCGTTGACAGTTTTTCGGGCCTGACCGCCGATTTTGCCAAGCGTTCCGGGGCGACGGCAATCGTCCGCGGAATCCGTGCCGTCAGCGATTACGAGTACGAACTCCGGATGGCATTGATGAACCGCCGGCTGGAGCCGACCATAGAAACGGTCTTTCTGATGGCGGGCGAAGAATATTCATACGTTTCATCGACGCTGATGAAGCAGGTCTTCGAACTGGGCGGCCGTGTCGCGGGCCTTATCCCCGAGCTCGTCGAACAGCGGATGCGAGACAAGAAAAATTAGCCACAGAGAACACAGAGTCCACCGAGGCGGCGTCAATTTTCCAAGTATTTTCACAAACGACTAAATTTCCTCATTCTAACTCTGTGCTCTCGGTGCCCTCTGTGGCAAAATGCTCTTATGTCTTTCCCCGTTTCCGAAAATGTGGCGGCCATGAAGGGTTCGTCGACGCTTATCGCGGCCCAGGCCGCGGCCGATATGCGTGCCCGCGGCATCGATGTGATCGACCTGTCGGTCGGCGAACCGGATTTTGACACGCCCGAATTCATCAAACAATACGCCTGGGAAGGCCTGCAGAAGGGCCTGACGAAATATACGGCGACTGCCGGGACCGTTGAGTTTCGCAGTTCGATCGTTGATTTTTTTGCTGATCGGTTCGGGTCACATTTTGATATTTCAAATGTGGCTGCGGCCTGCGGCGGCAAACAGGCTCTATTTAACGCGGCCTGCACCCTGCTTAACCCGGGCGACGACGTATTGATCCCGAAGCCCTATTGGGTCACATTTCCCGAGATCGCGACGTTTTGCCGGGCAAACAGCGTTTTTATCGAAACCGAATCGACCGGCTTTGTCTTGACCGCTGACCAGGTCGAGGACGCGATCACCGAAAAGACCCGCCTGTTGATCATCAACAGCCCGAGCAACCCGTCGGGCCGCGTCATTCCGCCGGATGAGATGCGGCGGATCGTCGAGGTTTGCGCGGCGAACGACGTCTTTGTGCTGAGCGATGATTGCTATCTTTTCTTCGCTTATCCGCCGGCCGAGCCGTTTTCGCTCACATCGCTGCCTGACGAACTGCGTAACTATGTCTGTATCGCCGGCAGCTTTTCAAAAACTTACGCGATGACCGGCTGGCGCATCGGTTACACGGTCGCCAACGCCGAATGGACCAAAGCGATGGTCAAACTTCAGAGCCACTCGGCGACGCACCCGACGTCATTCGTGCAGTATGCGTGTGCCAAGGCCCTGCAGGACCGCGACGCCACGCTGGCTGCGGTCAAGGCTATGACGGCCGAGTACGAACGCCGCCGCAACTGGCTGATCCCCGAACTCAACAAGATAAACGGATTTAGCTGCCCGATGCCGGAAGGTGCATTTTACGCGTTCGTGGACGTCCGCGGCCTGTTGGGAGACAGGTTTGCATCATCTGACGACGTTGCGACCATGCTGCTGAATGAAGGTAAAATTGTCGTAACAGACGGTGCCGGATTCGGCGC
>CALDGX010000209.1 GCA_937941715.1 uncultured Chloracidobacterium sp.
TCACCATCGTCGTTCCGACAACGGTCTCGATGCGTGCTGACGTCTGTGCACTCGACAGATTGTGAAACTCGCCAAAGACTGTCGCCTGTGTTTCGGCGGCGTTGAGGGTCACCTTGAATTCACCGGTGGCGGCTGTGGTCACGGGCGGCGTCATTCCCGAGCCGGTCAGATTTGCTTCAAACGAGCGGCCCATTGACGGGCTGGGGCTCGGCGTCGGTCCCGGCGTGCCGGTCGGGGTCGGAGTCGGGCTCGGGCCGCTGAATCCGGCAAACGTACCATTGAGGATCGCGTTTCCGCCGTTTGAGATCGAGATCGTCGATCCGGCAATGACGACCGGTACGGTCTGGCCATTATCGCTTCGCAGGCGAAGCCGTCCCTCACCGCCGCTCTGCAGCGACATATTACCGACGGCCGTTCCGTCAACGGAAACGCTGAGCGATGTGCCAGCCGGCAGATTGATCTGACTGAGTCGGATTTCGAGCTCGGTCCGGCTGCTGTGGATCTCATACTGAGCATAACCACGCGGCAGAACGCCGTTGATCGTGCCGCCGGTCAGTCCGGCAAACAGGTCGCCCGAATTTGGCGAACCGGTCGGCGAAGGGCTGGGGCTCGGGGTTCCGGTCGGAGTTCCGGTCGGGCTCGGGCTGGGCGTTCCGTTGGGTGTTCCGGTCGGCGTCGGCGTCGGGTTAGGACCGCCGCCATTCAGAGCACCGGCGACCAAAACGACGGTGCCGTTTCGCACCTCGACGGTCGAACCGTCGTCCGTCATCGGAACGGCCTGGCCGTCCTCAGTGCGGAGTTTCAATTTCGCTTTTTGCCGGTCATCTACCGTCATTGTGCCGATGACGTTACCGTCAACTACCGCCGAAAGTGCCGTTCCCATCGAAAGATTGACATCCTCGATCTCGACCTCGATCTCGCGGTTGCCGCTCTGATAGAGCTGCCACGCGGCGGCTCCGTGCGGATTGATGCTGCCCGTGGGTGAAACGAGTGCGGCGTTCCGCAATACGATCACCGGTGTGGCGTCGGCTTTGACGCCGCCGGTAAGCATTGGTATCGACACCCAAGCCGCGATCAAGGCGACCACTGCCGCAAACTGTACTAATCGTCTGTTCCTTTTCTGAAGAGCTGTCTTTTTCATCTGTAAATCCTGCCTTTGATATTTTGTTTACCTCGATGCTTGAGGTGTCGTCAGAAACACTGTGCGGACGCGCGGGCAAAAAAGACACCGGTTCAAAATTTATTTGGTCATTTTTCAGTCAGGGCGAGATATTGGTGATAAACGTAGAACGGGCCGGCAGCATTTTCGCGGCCAGCCCGTCATTTTTCGGCCCGAAGACCCACGGCAGATTGACGACTATCTGCCGGAGATCGGTTCAGGACCAAAAATCAGTTCGGCGTTAGGTGACGCGGGACAGACCGGGGCTGTCGCGACGGCCGAAAGAGCGTCGACACGATTTAGTCGAACGTTGCCCCAGGGCGGCAGGTCGTTCCAACGGATATCGACGGAGTTTTCCTTTATATGGCCAAGTATCGCGTGCGGTGTCAGGCACGCAGCGGTGTAGCGGGCCCGGACGAGCGCGGTGATACCGGCGACGATCGGCGCCGCCATCGAGGTGCCCGACCAAACTCCGTAACGGCCGCCGGGCAGGGCACTTACGATATTCTCGCCGGGTGCCGACACGTCGACCCATGATCGGTCGTATGACGAGAACGGTGCGAGTTCGTCGTAGCGTGTGCTGGCGGCGACCGAGAGCATACCGTCACGCTGTTCGGCGGCCGGAAAGACCTGCGTGGTATTGGCTCCGTTGCCCGAGCTTACCGACACTGCCAAACGTCGTGTGCCGATCTCGGGGAACGTGGTTCCGGTAGCAGTCGCGCCGACATCGACACAATCCAAAAGGTCATGCAGCAGCCTGACATCCTCCGGATAACCGAGGCTCAGGTTTGCGATGTCGGCGCCGTGGCTTGCGGCCCAGATCAGCCCGGCGGTGATCCGCCAAAGCTCGCCTTCGCCGTCCTTGTTCAAAATGCGGATCGGCATGATCTTCGCGTCAGGAACCGTCATCGCGACGATTCCGGCGACGTGTGTGCCGTGCCCGTAGGCCGGATCAACACGCAGCACGCCGACTTCGCTCGGGTCATTGTCGCCGTCGACAAAATCCCACCGGTCCGCTGCCGGAACAAGCTTACCGGCAAACGCCGGATGTCCGAGATCGATCCCGGTATCCAATACCGCCACGACGATCGGTTCGCCGGTGTCCTGTCCGTTCACGACCCGGCGGCCGCGTGTGCCGGCGGCGGCAAAGGCCTCATTGAGACGGATCACGTCCGGAAACCACTGGCTGGCATATCCTTTCGAACTGCCGCCGACCGCCCACGATCGCCCGACGGCCCATGAGCGGCCTTGTGTCCAGCTCAGACCGGGACGCTCGACCTGCGACAGCTTTCGGTTGACCTCGGCAAAGGAGATGCGGCCGTCGCCGGGCGTGGTCATTGCCGCTACGACCTGTGTCGGTGTGCTGTCGCCGGTTATGCGTAAAAGATAGATCGCCGGCGACGCGACTTGTGAGACGGGCGTCGGGTCGAGTCCGTATTGCTGTGCTACCGCGGGCAGATCAGACGGGGTATTCAACTGAACTATGACCTGATCAGGCACGCAACTGCAGTTGGGTGTTCCGACGTTTTGAGCGCCGGTCGAGACAATCGCCGCAGCGGTCAACGCCAAAAGCAAAATGAAT